>NZ_JBNHFF010000020.1:0-32896 GCF_059089965.1 Arthrobacter sp. SPT-J7 | reverse complement strand
GCTGCCACTTCCTCGGCGAACGACGGCGGCGCCACCCCGTCCAGGGCACCTGCGATCACCTGCGTGGGGACTCGGATGCTGCCCAGTTCCTCACGGACGTCGAAGGCCGCCAGCGCCTCACAGCAGAACGCGTAGCTGTAGCGGTCGGCGTCGCGCAGGGAATGGAGGAGCCTGCTGCTGAGATCTGGCTCGCGGTCCATAAAACCGGGGGCGAACCAGCGCTGGGCCGAGCCCTGGATTATCACCGGAGTGCCTTGGCTGCGGACGGTCTCAGCCCGCTCCAGCCATCCCTCCGCCGTGCCCAGTTTGGCGCCGCTGCACTGGACGGACAGGCTCTTGAGCCGTTCGCCGTGTTTGATGCCCAGCTGCAGGCCGGTGGCTCCGCCGAGGGAGACGCCGGCGTAATGGAAAGCTTCGCCGGGGGCGATGGAGTCGATCAGGTCCACCACGGCGTCAGCCAACGCCGCGATGTCGAACGCTTCGGTTGCCGCAGGTGAGACGCCATGGCCGGGCAGGTCCCAGGCCACGACGTCGAAGTCGTGGCCGAGCAGGGAGGCGGTCCTGTTCCAAAGGACGGTGGAGGTGCCCAGGGACGGGCCCACCACCAGCAGGGGGTGCTCGCCCAGGGCCCGCTGGGGCGACAGCAGGGCGGCTTTCAAGGCAGGTTTAGCCACGGTCGGCTCCGTTCGCGTCGGTTTCTGCAGATGCTGTGGGGAAAAATTCCGGGTAGGTGCCGAGGATGCGCCGGGCGATTTCAGCGGCCTCGCCCAGGTAGCTGGCTGGATCGAGGAGTTCCTCGAGCCCGAGATCGGCGAGCGCCCCGGGCGGGACGGCTTCACGGAGCAGCTTCCGGTACGTGGCTGCCTGCTCCGCGGGTGGTGCCTGCAGGGTCTGGTCCACGACGGCCTGCAGCTGCTGCTTTCCGTTGCGGCCGTCCTTGTCCTCAAGCAGGGGCGCCACAGCAGCACCCACGCCTTCGGCCAGGAGCAGCGGACCGGCGAGGTCCAGGTTGTGGCGCATAACATCCGGGAAAACCTGCAGTCCCTCAGCAAGCTCCCGGACGTGGCCTGCTGCGCCAAATGCCAGGGCCAATAGCTGCCGGAGTGCGGGCCACTCAGTGTGCCAGGCTCCGTCCGGGCGCTCGTCGTTAAAGTTCGCGGCAGCCAGGTGCAGTTGGGCCACCAGCTGGGGTGCCTGGAGCGCTGCGCTGCGTACCAGCACCGACAGCACGGGGTTCTGCTTCTGCGGCATGGCCGAGGAAACGCCACGGCCTTCCGCGCGCGGTTCGGCCAGCTCGCCGACCTCGGGCCGGCTCAGGAACAGGACATCCGCAGCGATCTTCCCGAATGCATCCAGCACGGCTGCCAGAGCATGTCCCAATGACGTGATAACCAGGCGGTTGGTGTGCCAGGGAGCGGGGGTGGGGGAGAGGCCCAGCTGGGCGGCCAGGGCGTCGGCGAGGCTGAAGGGTGTTGCCGACGAACCGGAGGTGAGGGCCGTCCCGGCGGCCAGGGTGCCGGCAGCACCACCGAACTGGACCGGAAGTTCGACATTCTCCAACTGCCGCCCCGCGGCAGCGAGGCCATGAAACCACTGCGCCGCCCGGAGCCCGAACGTGAACGGGAGCGAGTGCTGGGTCAGGCTCCTGCCCACGCACAGTGTGTCCGCATGGCGCTCCGCCAAGGCGGCCAGCGCCGTCGTCGTGCCTTTCAGGTCAGCCAGCAGTGCCCCGATGGTGTTCCGGGCGACCAGCATCAGAGCCGTATCCAGCACGTCCTGGCTGGTGAGCGAGGTATGGACAGCCTTCCCGGCCCCAACGTTTGCGGCGTCGAGCGCCGAGACATGCCTGCGGAGGTCGGCCAGCAGCGGGATCACGGGGTTTCCCCCGCCCTGGGCGCGCCGCGCGATATCGGCGGGATCGTAGCGGCCCGCTTCGGCAGCAGAGGCGACGACGGCGGCGGAACCGGCAGGCGCCAAGCCCGCCTTCTCCAGCACGGCAGCCCAGCCGGACTCGACGGCGAGGATTGCCGCGAGAACTGCCCGGTCCCCCGTCAGCGCCGCAGCCAAAGGCGACGCCGTGACAGGGCTGAGCAGGCCGACGTCACCATCGGTCCCGCTTCCGAAGTGGCCCGGGACGGCTTCAGTCACTGGAAGTCCAGGAAAACTGTCTCGCCCTCACCCTGCAGGCGAATGTCAAAGGTGAGTCCGCCGTCGGGATCGCGGCGCGCAATGAGCGTCCTGCGGCGCTCCGGTTCCAGCGAGCTGAGCAGCGGGTCGTTGGCCAGCACCTCCTCGTTCTCCGGAAGGTAGATGCGGGTGAAGAGCCGGTTGGTCAGGCCGCGGGCGAAGATGGCCACGGAAATAAAGGGCGCCGCCGCTGGTTTTCCGGGGACAGGCTTGGTGGGGCCGGGGTTGACCGTCGTGAACGTGAACACGCCGGAGTAGCCGACGGAGCCGCGGCCCCAGCCGGTGAAGGTGTAGCCGTCACGGACCAGGGACCCGCTCTTCTGGACGATGTTGCCCTCGGCGTCGGGTTGCCAGATTTCCAGGATTGCGTCCGGCACCGTCTCGCCGGCACCGTCGTACACGGTGCCTTGGAGCCGGATGGAACCGGGCGATCCGGGAGCCAGGAGTTCGTTGTCCTTCTCGAACGGCAGCGCGTAGCCATAGAACGGGCCCACGGTCTGGCCGGGGGTGGGAACAAGCTGTGTGGTCTGGTTGCTCATGTGCCTATCCTCTGCCTATTCGCTTTCGTCGCCTGCAGTACCGAATGCCTCATTCTCGGTCCAGGTCCGTTTTGGTCCGGTCAGGACGATGTCCCAGTTGTAGCCCAGCGCCCACTCCGGCTCTGTGAGGTTGTGGTCGTAGTTGGCCACCAGCCGGTCACGGGCGTCCTGGTCCACGATGGTCTGGTAGATCGGATCCAGCGGGAAGAGCTGGTCCCCGGGGAAGTACATCTGCGTGATGATCCGCTGGGTGAATTCGGTGCCGAACAGCGAAAAGTGGATGTGGGCCGGTCGCCAGGCGTTGAGGTGGTTCTTCCACGGGTAGGCGCCAGGTTTGATGGTAGTGAAACGGTAGGAGCCGTCGGGGCCGGTGATGCAGCGGCCGATGCCCGTGAAGTTGGGGTCGATCGGCGCAGGGTGCTGGTCGCGCTTGTGGATGTAGCGGCCGGAGGCGTTGGCCTGCCAGATCTCCACCAGCTGGCCTGCCACCGGGTGGCCGTTGCCGTCCAGCACCTTGCCGGCAACGATGATCCGCTCTCCCTGCGGCTCGCCGTTGTGCTGGATGGTCAGGTCGGATTCGAGGGCGTGCACGTCCTGGTGGCCGAACGCCGGGGAGTGCAGCTCGATGGTCTCCGGGTCCGCGTGGTGCAGGCTCTTGGTGGGGTGCCGCAGGATACTGCTGCGGTACGGCGGGTAGTCCAGCCGGGGCTGGATCTCGGCCGGGGCGCCGTCCTTGAGGGCCCGCACATAGGCGTCGGCCAGGCCGTTGATCTCTGCCATGAGGTCAGCCTGGGTCTGGACGGCGCGGTCCAGGGGCAGGTGCGCTGCCTGGGGTTCGGCGGCCGGTACGAGCTCGTCGGCTTCAAGCTGGGCGTTGATGTCCTGCGGCACGGCTGGCTCCTTTCGTTGGTGGTTTCTGGTGTGGATGTGGTTTAGGGGCGCTGGAGCGAGTCGTATTGGACGGCGTGCCGCACGGGAGCGTTCGGCGCACCGTACCCGTCGTAGTTGCCGCGGCGTTCCACCACTTCGAAGAACACACTGCCCACCGTGGCGGTGTAGAAATGGAGGAATTCCCCGTCTACGTCCCGGTCATACAGGAGGTTCAGCTCCTGAAGGGTGGCCAGGAAACCCGGATCAAGGTCGAAGCGGGCGTCCAGGTCCTCGTAGTAGTTGGCCGGAATCTGCAGGAACTCCAGGCCCCGGTCACGGGCGGACCGGGCAGCGGACACGAGGTCGTCCACGGCGAACGCGATGTGTTCCTGGTACGTCTTGTGCGCCTGCTGCGCCAAGGTGTGCTGGTTGGGCGCCAGGTTCAGGACCAGCCGCACCGCACCGTCGGAGGTCTTCATGACCTGCGAGCGCACCAGTCCGCTGGGGCTGGACACCTCCGCGAACGGCTGCGGTTCCAGGGCGAGTGCGCTGGTGTAGAAGAGGACGGCTTCGTCGAAGTGCTGCCAGGGCTGGGCAAGGTTCACGTGGTCAATGACCGCGTTCCCTGCCTGCCGCCGGTGCTCCATCCCCTCGCCGGACTCGCCTCCCTGACCGAATTCAGCAGTCCAGGCGGCGGTGCCGTCCGGGCTGCCCTGGCACAGGAAGATCTCTGTGGAGTCCGGGGCGGAGATGCCCTGGAAGACTTCCTCGTCGGCCTGGACCTTGCGGGCCACTACCGGCGCCTTGAGCTGCTGGGCGCGGGCGGAGGCAATCACCGGGGAATCGACGTCGAACCCCAGGGCGGCGATAGCCGGTTCCGCGTGTGACGCTGCCTGTTCGTTGATGATGACGCGGGCCTGGCCCCTGGTCCAGAGCTGGACGTTTTTGGTTCGGTGCCGGCCTTCGAAGGCGAAGCCGAGCTGGCCCAGGAGTTTCTCAAGCCGGGCGGTGTCGTCAGCTTTCACTTCTGCGAAGTTGAAGCCGGCCGGTTCGCTCACCTTGGGTAGCGTGGCCAGTTCCATGGGATAACGACGGCGGGAGGCGGCGCCGTTGCCCGCGGTGCCTTCCGCTGCATCGCCGGCAAGCCACTTAGCGCTCTGTTCCTCCAGCCAGATCAGCGAGCGCATGGCGTCCACGGCGGTGCGTTCGACGTCGGACTGGCGGAAGACGTCGTTGAAGACCTCGAGAGAGACCGGCCCCGTGTAGCCGGCACGGACCACATGGCCCATGAATTTGGCGAGCTCGAACTGGCCCTCGCCGGGAAACACGCGGTAGTGGCGGCTCCAGGAGAGAACATCCATGGATAGCTTTGGGGCGTCGGCAACCTGGACGAAGAAAATCTTCTCCGGGTTGAGCTTCTCGATGGGCGCGGTGTCCCAGTCCCTGGACAGGATATGGAACGAGTCCAGGCAAGTGCCGAAGCTGGGGTGGTCCACCATCTCCACCAGGCGGTACGCGTGCTCGTAGTCGTTGACGTACTTGCCCCAGGCCAGGGCCTCGTAAGCCACCTTGACGCCGTGGTCCCCGGCCAGCTCCGCGAGCTCGGTAAGCTGCGAAGCACGGAGACCGTCATCGTCGATGGTGGCGGTGGCAACGTTGGAGCAGACCAGGATAGTGTCCATGCCCAGGCGCGACATCAGCTTGAACTTCGCCTCCGCCCGCCTGAGGTTCGCCTTCAGCAGGTCCGGCGTGACGCCGTCGAAATCCCGGAACGGCTGGTAAAGGTCCAGTCCCAGGCCAAGGTCGGCGGCCATGGTGCGCGCGTCCTCGGGACTCAGGGGCGAGGTGACCAGGTCCTGCTCGAAGATCTCGATGCCGTCGAACCGCGCAATGGCGCAGGCCTGCATCTTTTCCTTCAGGGTGCCGGACAGGCAGACCGTGGCGATTCCGGTGCGCATCAGGCCGCCACCTCCTCGGCTGCGACGAGCTCCAGGAAGTGCGAACGCATGCGGTCCGGGTCAGGTTCGAGGCCGGTGAAGATACGGAAGGCGTCAGCTGCCTGGCCCACCGCCATGCGGCCGCCGTCAAGGACTTCACAGCCCTTGGCACGGGCGCCCCGGACAAGTTCGGTGTCAATGGGACGGTAGACGATATCCGCCACCCAGTGCCGGGATTCCAGCAGGCCAAGATCCAGCGGGACGCCGGGGTGGGCGGCCATGCCCACCGGGGTGCAGTGCACCATGCCGTCGGCCAGCGCCATGAGCTGCGGCAGTTCGGCCGTCGTACGCGCCGTGACCGTGCTGTCCGGGAAGAAGCCGGCCAGTTCCTCCGCACGCGCTGCGCCGCGGGCAACGTCCTTGTCCACGAGGTCCAGGTGGCGGACGCCGGCAGTAAGCAGGGCATAGGCGACGGCGGAACCCGCCCCGCCTGCCCCGAGCTGCACCACGCGGTCCAAGCGGGCACCGGGAAGGCCGGAGGCGAGGGCGGCGGCGAAACCGGAGAAGTCTGTGTTGTGGCCGACGAACCGGCCATCCTTGATCACCACGGTGTTGACGGCACCCAGCCGCAAGGCGTCCGGGGACACCTCATCCAGGTGCTGCAGGACCAGCTGCTTGCAGGGGTGCGTGATGTTCAGGCCGTTGAAGCCGAGGCTGCGTGCGCACTGCAGCAGCTGGCCCACGGATTCGCCCGAAAGGCCTAGTTCCAGCAGGTCGACGGGGCGGTAAAGGTAGCGCAAGCCCTGCACATCACCTTCGCGTTCATGCATGGGCGGGGTGAGTGACGGCATCACGCCATCGCCGACCAGTCCCACCAGGTAGGACTCAGTTCGATTACTCATCCGTGCAGCTCCTTTGATACGGCACCGGCAGCTGCGAGCGTGCTGCAGGGTGATGGACATTACGGTACATCATTTGTTCTTTCTGCGCACTAACGTTCGAGATGCGAACGAGCAGTGCCGAAGCGGCTGCGGTATGGCCCATTCGCTACCGCTGCGGCAACCTGGCTGCGAGCTCTGCGGCCGCTTCCTGCAGCAGGGGGACGTGGGCCTCCAGGTCCTCGAGGCTCAGGCGGAAGACGGGGACCGCCGTGGCCAGGGAGGCGAACGCGTGGCCCTGGTCATTGAAGAGCGGGACTGCCACGGCACGCATCCCGGTTTCGTTTTCCTCATCCATCACCGCGTACCCGCGGCGGCGGACCATGTCGATTTCCGCGCGAAAGGCCTCCCTGTCGGTGATGGATTTTGGCGTGAGCGGCTCGAGCGGCAGTTCCGCAAGGAGCTTTTCGCGCTCGGAGTCTTCGGCGAACGCCACCAACACCTTGCCGACGGCAGTGGTGGAGAGCGAGCCGAGATGGCCGGGATCGCTGGTGACACGGAACATCTTGGGTCCGTCCACTTTGTTGACGGTGAGGTGGTGATGCCCATCGCGGACACTGAGGATGGTGGCCTCCCCGGTCTGCTCGGTCACGCGGCGGAGGACCGGCATGGCGGTCCCGGCGAAGCCGTGATGGTTGGAAACCCGCTGGCCCAGCTGGAAAATCCGCAGGCCCAGGTGATACCGGCGGCCCTCGGCCTCATAGTCCACAAAACCGTCCCGGGTGAGGGATCCCAAGAGACGGTAGGTGGTGCTGAAGGGGAGTTGGGCCCGGCGCGAAATCTCCGCCGCACTGGCGCCGCGCGGTTCATCGCCCAACAGGACCAGAAGGTTCAGGGCCTTGCCCACCATGTCAGTACGGTCGGAACGGGCCGCATTGGGGGAGCTTTCTTCAGCGGCAACATCATCGGGCGCTATGTCTTGGTTCACACTCATATCTCGATGTTGCCACAATGTGAGAGCTATTGCTAGATGATGATTATTTTCTTGACAAGTGACTGCCCTCACAGCCACCATTGCTGTATCGCACAAGTAGCTCCCACAATGTGGCTACTGTCCCGGGTTTTCCCGCACCTCCAGCCGTGCAGCGCCAGGCCACCACCCCGGCAGCACTGGCTGCGAGTCCCTGATCCATCCGCGACAAAGTCGTCACACCAAAGGAACTCCATGAGCCAGATACTTCCGTCCGCCGAGCCAGGCATCGCTGCCCCGGCCGGGACGCCGAAGAAGGCAGCCCTCGCCAGCTTCCTGGGCAGCGCCGTCGAATACTACGACTTCTTCATTTTCGGTTCCGCCGCCGCCTTGATCTTCCCCACGGTCTTCTTCCCCGATGCTGACGCCAACGCGGCCATCATGTCCTTCGCCACCTTCGGCTTTGCCTACGTTGCCCGTCCCGTGGGCGCCGTCATCCTGGGCCACTTCGGCGACCGGGTTGGCCGGCGGAAGGTCCTGATGTTCACCCTCCTCCTGATGGGCGCCTCCACCTTCCTCATCGGCTGCCTCCCGGACTTCAACACCGTTGGCTGGTGGGCCCCCGCACTGCTGGTGCTCGCCCGGCTCTGCCAGGGCCTTTCCGCCGCAGGCGAGCAGGCGGGCGCCTCCTCCATGACGCTGGAACACGCACCGGACAACCGCCGCTCCTTCTTTACCTCCTGGACCCTTACCGGCACCCAGGGCGGCCAGATCCTCGCCGCACTCGTCTTTATCCCCGTGCTCGCACTTCCTGACGAGATCAAGTACGGCATCGGCTGGCGCATTCCCTTCTGGCTGAGCGCCGTCGTGGTGGTGGTTGCGTTCTTCATCCGCCGCACGCTGCACGAGCCGCCGGCCTTCGAGGAAGCCCAGAAGACCGCCCAGATCTCCAAGCTCCCCGTCGCCGACCTTCTCAAGGGCCACTGGCGCGACGTCCTCCGCGTCATCTGCTGCGCCTTCATCGCCGCCGTCTCCACCGTCTTTGGCACCCTCGCCATCAGCTACGCCAAAACCGTGGCAGGCGTGGACGGCACCACCACCCTGTGGCTCGTGGTCGGCGCCAACCTCGTCGCACTCGGCACCCAGCCGCTGTTCGGCATGCTTGCGGACAAGATCGGCCGCAAACCCGTCTTCATCTACGGCGCCCTGTCCAGCGCCGCCCTGACGCCCGTCTTCCTGCTCAGCCTGGAATCCGGCAGCGTGCCGCTGATGTTCCTGGCGGCCATCGGCTTCTTCTCCTGCGGATACGCAGCCTCCAACGCCGTCTGGCCATCCTTCTACGCCGAGATGTTCAGCACCAAGGTGCGGTTCTCAGGCCTTGCCATCGGCACCCAGCTCGGCTTCCTGATGGCAGGATTCGCCCCCGCAATCGTTGCGGCCATGGGCGGCATCAAGCCTGGCGGCTGGGTCCAGATCAGCATCTTCACCGCCGTCATCTGCACAGTGGCAGCCATCTCCGCGCTGACCGCCAAGGAAACATTCAAGGTTCCCACCAAGCAGCTCGGCCTCAAGTAATTCCCGGGAGCGCCCGAAGCCCCTCCCCGGCTACCCGGCCAAAAGCCCGCCATTCCTATAGGGTGGCGGGCTTTCCGGTGCCCGGGCCGCAGAAGGCCTCGCAGCAAGCGGGCGGGAACGTACGACGGCGGATGCCCGGCCGAGGCGCTCCGCTCTCCCTCACGGCCCTGAGCAGGCACGTCATCGATTCCTCTTTTACCGGAAGGAAAGGCTACCCTAAGTCGTCCCCTTTTTACTTCTGCCCCTCCCCACGGCAGCCCTGCAAGGCGGTTTTTTGTGCGTACCTTCCTTCGTCCCCGCGTCCTGATGGCTGCGGCGGCCGCCCTGGCCCTCAGTGGCTGCGGTTTCAGCGGCACCCAGACCCCGTCCACCCAGCCCGGTGCTGCGGCTGATACCAGCCAGCGGATCGTGGTGGACAACTTCCGGGCACCCGTCGCCAACTGGGCGGTCGAGTCCGACGCCGCCTACATCCTGTCCCTGTCAGGCTGCCTCGAGACGCTGACAACCTACAACCAGGCCGAAGGCAAGGTGCTGCCTTCGCTGGCCACCGAGTGGAAGCAGACCTCGCCCCTGGACTGGGACTTCAGCATCCGCCAGGGCGTCAAGTTCCAGGACGGCACCGATCTCACCGCCGAGTCCGTGGTGTCCGCACTCAACCATGTCCTGGATGCAAAAGTCCCCGCCCGGGCGTTTAACCGGACCATGATCAGCAGCGTCACCGCGCTGGACGCCCAGACCGTCAGGGTGAGCACGCCGGCAGAGAACCCGCTGGTGCCATACCGGCTGGCCAGCGTCAACACCGGAATCCTGGCACCCGCCGCCTACAAGGCCGAGGGCCTGGACCCGTTCGGCCACTGCACCGGTCCCTTTACTCCCGTCTCAGAAAAGGCAAAGCAGTCCCTCACCCTGGACCGCAACGAGAACTACTGGGGCGGCGACGTGCAGCTCGCGGGCGCCGAGATCCGCTTCATCACCAATGGCGCCACCCGCGCCGCGCAGGTGCAGACCGGCGAAGCTGACATCTCGCTCTCCATCCCCGTTGCGAGCCTCGCGGCGCTGAAGGCGGACGACGGCGTCTCCGTGCTGGGTGCCGATTCCCCCCGCACAGCCACGCTTTACATGAACAACGGCCGCGCGCCGCTGGACAACGTCGACGTCCGCAAGGCCGTCCGGGAGGCCCTCGACCTCGACGCCCTCGCTGCCAGCGTCTACGAAGGCGCCGCCCTCCCGGCCACCGGACCTTTCGCGCCCTCCGAGCCCTGGGCGGGCGAAAAGCAGGACAAGCAGCAGCAAAACCTTGAGGAAGCCCGGAAGCTGCTTGCCAGTGCCGGCTACACCGCCGACCGCCCCCTGGAAATCATCGCCATCGTGGAGCGTGCGGAATTCGCCGACGTTGCCGCCGTCGTCCAGGAGAACCTGAAGAACATCGGCATCCCCGTCACCATCCAGTCCAAGGAATACGCCTCCGCCGAACCTGACGTCCTGGCCGGCAACTACGACATGCTGCTGAGCCAGCGGAACAGGCTGATCGACATCGCCGATCCCATCGGGTTCCTCACCGCCGACTACACCTGCGAGGGCACCTACAACCTGAGCCACTTCTGCGACCCTGAGTACGACCGGATCATCGCGGAAGCTGCCAAAACCGTTGACACCAACGAGCGCTACAAGCTGTACGCCGAGGCCGGCCAGATCCTCCAGGACAAGGCAGTCAACGCGTGGCTCGTGAATGAACAGGCCACCGACGCGATCCGCACCAACGTCCTGTCCTACGTCCAGGACCCGCTGTCCCGCTACGTCCTGACGGCCAGGACGGGCAAGGCCGCGTCCTAGTCCGACTCCCCGAAACCCGCCGCAAATGCTGCAGTTCATCACCAAACGGACGGCCACCCTGGTGGCCGCCGTTGTGGTGTCCTCTTTTGCGGTCTTCCTGATCCCGTACTTCACGCCAGGTGACCCGGTGCGGAAAATCATCCGGTCGCGGGTGGCGGGGGACGCCGTCGACGAATCAGCGGTGCAGGACCTCAGCGAAAGCCTTGGCCTCAACGATCCCTTGGCGGTCCAGTACTTCCGCTGGCTCGGGAACTTCTTCAGTGGGGACATGGGCCTCTCCTTCGTCAGCCGCACGCCGGTGGCGGAGCAGGTGCTCCCAGCCCTCTCCGTCACGCTCAGCCTGGTTACCATGACGCTGATCCTGGCCGCCGCCGTATCGCTCCCCCTGGGGATCATTGCCGGACTGCGGCCCGGGAGCACCGCGGACAAGGCCATCACCGCCGTCACCCAGGCGCTCATCGCCATGCCGGAATACTGGGTTGCCCCCGTGCTGGTGCTGGTCTTCGCCCTGAAACTGTCCGTCCTGCCCACGGCTGGCTGGAACGACCCCTCGTCCGCCGTCCTGCCCGCACTGACGCTGGCCCTGCGTCCCATCAGCTTCTTCACTTCGGCCGTACGGGCCGGCATCATCGACGCCGCAGCCGCCGAACACGTGCCGGCCGCCCGGGCACGCGGACTGAGCCAGGGCCAGGCGATACTGCGGCACGTGGTGCCGAACGGCCTGGTGCCGCTCTCCACCCTGTTCGCCGTATGGTTCGCAGGCCTGCTGGGCGGGTCGGTCATTGTGGAAGTCATTTTCGCCGTGCCCGGCATGGGCAGGCTGCTCTTCGACGCCGTCGTCAACAGTGACATCCCGCTCGCGCAGGGCGGCGTGGTGGTAGTGGTGGCCCTCGCCGTCGGCGTGACCACGCTGGCCGATTTCGTGCACCGGTTCCTCAGCCGCACGGTAGCAGCTTCCCTTGCGTAAACGGTTCAACGTCACCACGCTGGCCGCAGCCGTGCTTGCCCTGATTGTGCTGGCCGTACTGCTTGCCCCGTGGATCACGCCGTACCCGCCCGCCGAGCAGAACCTGGCCGAACGCCTGGCACCGCCCTCGGCCAGGCATTGGCTGGGAACGGACAACCTGGGCCGGGACACCCTGAGCCGGGTCCTTGAAGGCGGCAGGTTCTCCATGTCCGTAGCCGCACTGGCCACGCTGCTGACCTGCCTTCTGGGGGTGGTCATCGGCATCCTCAGCGCCAGGCGCCGGGGCTGGGTGGATGAATTCCTGACCCGCACCAATGACGTCCTGCTGGCATTGCCGGAGATGGTGGTGGCGCTGTTCATCGTGGCAGCACTGGGTACGGGCTTCGGGCCGCTGCTGCTGGCGCTTGTGGTCACCGGCTGGACGCCCTTCGCCCGGCTCGCCCGCACGCTGGCCTACGACGTCTCGGCCCGGGGCTTCGTTGACGCTGCCCGCGTGGTGGGCTGCACGCCGTCGTTCATTATCTTCAGGCATGTCCTGCCGCACCTCGCAGCCCCGATCCTGGGCCAGGCGACGCTGCGGTTCGGGCACCTGCTCATCAGCGTGGGCGCCCTCTCCTACCTGGGTCTGGGCGTCCAGCCGCCGCAGTCGGACTGGGGCTCCATGCTGGCAGCGGCCCAGCCCTTTGCGGACCGGGCCCCGCTGGGGATCCTCGCTCCTGGCCTGGTCATTTTCACGGTGGCCCTTTGCGTGACCCTGATCGGCCAGCGGGCAGCCCACATGGCCGCGGCGCCGCTGCTCATGCCGCAGATGGCGGAAAAATGAGCCCTGTGAACGTGGGCCTGGTCCTGGATGACCTGCAGGTTGGCCACAAAAATCCCGACGGCGGGACTTGCGGCAGACCCCTGCTGACCGATGTCTCCCTGTCCGTGGAGCCTGGCGAATTTGTGGCCCTGGTGGGCAGTTCCGGTTCCGGCAAGACGTTGACCGCGATGTCCTGCCTGCAGCTGCTGCCGCCCGGCCTGGGCATCACCGCCGGTTCCATCCGGCTTGGGGACCTGAATCTGACCCGCGCCTCCGAGCACCAGCTCAACTCGGTGCGCGGCGGCCGGCTCGGGATGCTGTTCCAGCAGCCCAAGCGTATGTTCAACCCCAACCGGACCATTGAGCAGCACCTCAAGGAACCGCTGGGCCTGCATGCCGGCCTTCGTGGTTCCAAGGCGCGCAGCAAGGCGCTGCAGTTGCTCGAGGAGGTTGGCTTCGCCGATCCTGCCAAAGGAATCCGCGCCTACCCGCACCAGCTTTCCGGCGGTATGGCGCAGCGGGCCATGACGGCCCTGGCCCTGGCCGGGCAGCCCGGGATGCTGCTGGCGGACGAGCCGACGTCGGCGCTGGACAAGGTGCTGGAGCGCCAGATCCTGCAACTCCTGGACAGGGAACGCCGGGAACGAGGCTTGGGCATCCTCTACATCACGCACAACATCGCGTCTGTTGCCGCCTACGCAGACCGGGTGCTCGTGATGAACTCGGGCAGCATTGTGGAGGCAGGTCCCGTTGGTGAACTCCTCACCCGGCCCAAGACCGCCTACACCCGCGAGCTGCTGGCGGCCGCGCGCCTGGCGCCGGAGTCCCGCCGTCGTCCGCCCTCCAGGGAGCGCGACATCCTGGTGCTGGACGGCGTAGGCAAGCACTTCGGATCGCGGCGGAAGCTGGGCCACGCCGCACTGCAGGACGTTTCCCTGACCCTTAAACGGGGGGAGATCCTGGGTGTGCTGGGCCAGTCGGGATCCGGCAAGAGCACTCTGGCCAAGGCCATTGTGGGCCTGGAGGCGGCGAGCACAGGCACGATCACCCGGCAGCTGGACAGTGCGGGACCGCGTGCAGCTACCGCCGTGCAGCTCGTCTTCCAGGAACCGCACGGCGCCTTTGACCCGCGGATGACGCTCCGCGCCAGCCTGCAGGCTCCACTTCGCCCACATCCCGGCCTTTCACCGGAACAGCGGGACGAGCGCATTGCCGCCGTGTTGGCCGAGGTGGAGCTGGATGCGGCATTGCTCGACAAGCGGCCGGGCGAGTGCTCTGGCGGGCAGCTGCAGCGCGCCACGATCGCGCGGGCCCTGCTGCTGGAACCGCAGGTCCTGATCTGCGACGAAGCCACCTCGGCACTCGACGCCCTCACGCAACGCACCATCCTGAACCTCCTGCTGCGGCTGCAGCGTGAACGGAACCTGTCCCTGATCGTCATCTCGCACGACATGGATGTAGTCCGGTACATGTGCGACCGGGTTGCCGTCCTGTTGGAGGGGCGCGTCGTCGAGGTGGCGGAAACCAAGGACTTCTTCGCGGCGCCCAGGCACCCGCACAGCCAAGCGCTGGTTGAAGCCTCGATCCCGTGCCGCGCGGACGGCTTGTGGAGCGTACTGGACGTGGCGAAGCCCTAGGTGCGCTAGGGCCGGCCGGTCTCCAGCACTGATGCCAAGTCGAAGTTGACGGGCTCCTCAAGCTGGGCATACGTGCATGATTCCGGGTCCCGGTCCGGCCGCCAGCGGTTGAACTGCGCCGTGTGGCGGAACCTGTCGCCTTCCATATGGTCGTACCGGACCTCCACCACCAGCTGCGGGCGCAGCGGTACGAAAGAGAGGTCCTTGCCGGCGCTCCAGCGGCTGCCTTCGGCGTTGCGCGGGGTCCTCTCCCCTTCCTCCTGCTTGCCCCATGCCCACGGATGGCCGTCAAAGTCCGTGACCAGCGGCTGAAGCTGTTCGTACAGCTCCTGCCGGCGCTTCATCGGGAAGGCACCGATTACCCCGACGCTGGCCAGGCCGCCGTCGTCCTTGTACAAGCCGAGCAGCAGGGAGCCGATGGCGTCCGGTCCGCTCTTGTGCAGCCGGTAGCCTGCCACCACGCAGTCGGCGGTGCGCTCGTGCTTGGTCTTGAACATCACCCGCTTGTCCGGCTGGTACCGGCCTTCCAGCGGCTTGGCCACGATGCCGTCCAATCCTGCCCCCTCGAACTGCCGGAACCACTGTTCGGCCGTGTCCTTGACCGTGGTGGCGGCTGTGAGGTGGACAGGGGCTTTACTCGCCGCGAGCGCCTTCTCAAGTGCCGCCCGCCGCTCGGTGAAGGGCCGGTCCCTATAGTCGTCGTCATCAAGGGCCAGCAGGTCGAACGCCACAAACGAGGCAGGTGTCTGGGAAGCGAGCAGTTTAACCCGGCTCGCGGCGGGATGGATGCGCTGCTGCAGGGCATCGAAATCCAGCCGGTCCCCCGAGGCGCCCACCAGGATAATTTCCCCGTCAATCACGCAGCGCGCCGGCAGGTTTTCCTTCAGCGCCGCCACGAGCTCCGGGAAGTAGCGGGTCATCGGCTTTTCGTTGCGGCTGCCGATCTCCACATCATCGCCGTCCCGGAAGACAATTGACCGGAAGCCATCCCACTTTGGTTCATAACTGAGGTCCCCTTCCGGAATGCCGCTGACGGCTTTGGCAAGCATGGGCGGGACGGGCGGCATCACGGGAAGTTCCATGTGCCCATTCTTGCCCGGAGGCAGCCGCCCGCGGAACCCCACAGCCCTCAGGGAAGTCCGGGCTTATCCGGCCAGCAGCCAGACGACCAGGATCAGCGCCGGGGCTGCTGCCGCCGTCGAGAGGAGAATCGTTTCGCGGGCCACCGCCACTCCGCGCCCGTATTTGCCCGCAAACAGGAACACGTTCTGCGCTGAGGGAAGCGCCGCCATCAGCACCACGCCAAGGAGCATGTGCTGGTCCAAGTTGAACAGGAAGCGTCCGACGACGAACGCCAGCGCCGGCATCACCGCGGACTTCAGCGCGGTGGCCGTAAGGATCTCCGCTGTGTGCCCGCCGCTTTGCAGCATGCGGGTGCCATGCAGCGACATGCCGAAGGCCAGCAGCACCACCGGGACCGCCGCGCCCCCCAGGAGTGTTAACGGCGCCATCACCGGACCAGGAAGTTCCACGCCCAACGCGGCCAGCACCACGCCCAGGAGGGAGGCGATGATCATGGGGTTCCGGAACGGCTGCGTGAGCAGCAGGCGGGGCGAAAACCGGCCGGCCTCGGAGAGATCAAGCACGGTAAGGACCAGCGGGGCGAACAGAAGCAGCTGGACCAGCAGGACAGGGGCTACGGGAGTTGCATCACCCAGGGCGTACAGCGTGATGGGAATGCCGATGTTGTTGGCGTTGACGTAGGAACTGGCCATCGCACCGATAGTGGTCTCGGCGAGTGGCCGCCGGAACCACAGCCGGCTGGCCAAGACATACAACAGGGCTGTGGCGACCGCCGTTATCAGCGCCAGTGGGACGTACGCGGAAAAGACCACGGTGAGGTCCGATTCCAGGACCACTGTGAAGAGCAGGACGGGGTTGGTGATGAAGAAGGCTGTACGGGTCAGCGCCGAAACCGTTGGCTCACCGCCCAGCCCGCACCGTGCGGCTAGGTACCCCACTGCAATCACGACGCCGATCACCGCCAGCCCGATCAGCACACCGCCCACGAGTGGTACTTCCTTCCAGTTCCGCCGCCTGCGCAGGAGCTCCGGGAAGCGCAGTACTACAAGTTACAAACTTATCTGACAAGCGGCTTGCACCCGGCATGCCAAAACTGCCCGGTGATGCAGGCCAGAAAAACCTCGACACAGCACCACGCCGGACGGTAGAGGTTAACGATGGTTACTGTCGGCTTCCACGCCTCCCACGAACAGATCAGTCCCGGCCAGCTGCTCAAAGACGTCCAGCACGCGGAACGTGCCGGTTTCGACGCGGCCATGTGCTCGGACCACATTGAGCCGTGGTCCGTACGCCAGGGCCATTCCGGGTTCGCCTGGTCCTGGCTGGGCGCCGCGCTGGCAACCACCAATCTCCGCTTTGGCGTGGTGACGGCGCCGGGCCAGCGGTACCACCCCGCCATCATCGCCCACGCCTCGGCCACCCTTGCCAGCATGTTCCCGGGCCGCTTCTGGTTCGCTCCCGGCAGCGGCGAGAACATGAACGAGCACATTACAGGTGACGGGTGGCCGGCCAAGGACATCGGCCAGCGCCGGCTGGAAGAATGCGTTGAGGTGATCCGGCGGCTGCACCGCGGCGAGGAGGTCACCCACCGCGGCCTGGTCACCGTGGAGCAGGCACGGATCTGGGACGTCCCGGACAATCCACCGCCCCTTATTGCTCCTGCAGTCAGCGTGGACACTGCCCGCCGGGCGGCGTCCTGGGCGGACGGCCTGGTCACGGTGAACCAGCCTACGGACAAGCTAAGGGAGATGCTGGCTGCGTACCGGGACAACGGCGGGCGGGGCAAGGCGGTGCTGCAGGTGCATTTGTCCTGGGCCGGAAACGAGGATGAAGCAGTTGCCGTTGCCCTCGACCAGTGGCGGACCAACACCTACGGCCCGCCCATCCCCTGGGACCTCCCCACGGCCGGACATTTCGACTTGGTGGGCGAACACGTGACAGATGACCAGGTCCGTACAACAGTCAACATTTCAGCAAGCCTGGAGCAGCACGTGGACTGGCTCGCCGGGTACGCGGAGCTGGGCTTCGACGAGCTCTACCTGCACTTCGTGGGGCAGGAGCAGGCACCCTTCATCGACGCGTTCGCCGCAGACGTCCTCCCGCAGCTGCGTACTCACGGCGGCACCACGGCCGGTACCCCCGCTGAGCCGCAGCTTGTCACCTCCGCTGCCGAAGCGGCGTCGGGCACCCCGGCATGAGAATCGCCGAAACCTCCGACCTCTGGTGGAAAAACGCCGTGGTCTATTGCCTGGACGTCGAGACGTTCTTTGACGACGACGGCGACGGAACGGGCGACTTCGCCGGCCTCACCCAGCGCGTGGACTACCTGGCCGCCCTGGGTGTGACCTGCATCTGGCTCATGCCGTTCTACCCTTCGCCCGACCGGGACGATGGGTACGACGTGACGGATTTCTTCACGGTGGACCCCCGGCTGGGCACCATGGGTGACCTGGTGGAGTTTATTCGGGCGGCAAGGGACCGGGGCATGCGGGTCATCGCGGACTTCGTGGTCAACCACACCTCAGACCAGCACCCGTGGTTCGTTGAGGCCCGGAAATCCACGGACAACCCGTACCGGGACTTCTACGTGTGGCGGAGCGACACTCCCCCGGACACGTCCTCACAGGTGGTGTTTCCCGGCGAGGAAACCTCGCTGTGGACCCAGGATGACGCCACCGGGGAGTGGTATCTGCACATGTTCGCCAAGCACCAGCCGGACCTGAACGTGACCAACCCCGGAGTGCGGAATGAGATCGCCAAGGCCATGGGCCTATGGCTGGAACTGGGGCTGGACGGCTTCCGGCTGGACGCGGTGCCCTTCTTCCTGGAGACCCGCGGCCAGCCCAAGGACGAGGCCGCCAACCTCGATCCGCACGGCTACCTCACTGCGCTCCGGAGTTTCGTCAGCCGCCGGAACGGCAGCGCGGTGCTGCTGGGTGAGGTAAACCTGCCATATAGGGAACAGCTCGAGTACTTCGGCGGCCCAGACGGCAACGAGCTGAACATGCAGTTCGACTTCATGACCATGCAGCACCTCTATCTGTCCCTGGCCCGGCAGGATGCACGGCCGCTGGCGGAGACGCTGAAGAGCCGCCCGCCGCTCCATCCGGACAACCAATGGGCCATGTTCGTGCGCAACCATGACGAGCTCACCCTGGACAAGCCCAGCGACGGCGAGCGCGGGGAGGTGTTTGCCGCCTTCGGGCCGGACAAGGACATGCAGATCTACGGGCGGGGCCTGCGCCGCCGGCTTCCTCCGATGCTGGGCGGCGATCCGGAACGCCTTCGGATGGTGTACTCGCTCATGTTCTCCCTCCCGGGCACCCCGGTGCTGTTCTACGGCGAGGAAATCGGCATGGGAGAAGACCTCCGGCAGAAGAGCCGCGCCGCGGTACGCACCCCCATGCAGTGGAGCGATGCGAAAAACGGGGGATTCTCCACCGCCAACACAGCGGACCTCGTCGTGCCGCTGGTCCGCGGGGAGTACGGCCCGGAAAAGGTGAACGCCGCAGCCGCCAAGCGCGACCCCAACTCGCTGTTCAACTTCATGGCGACCCTGATCAGCCGTTACCGGGAATCCCCGGAGCTGGGATGGGGCGCGTTCAGCATCATCGACCAGCCGGAGCCGGCGGTCTTCGCGCACACCTCAAGCTCGGACGGCGGCACCCTGGTTCTCCTGCACAACCTCGGCGAGGAACCGGTGAAGGTCGCCGGCATGGTTGGCCCGCAGGACGGGCCGAGGCAGGGGTTCAAGGGCGCAATCCTGCTGGACCTGTTCAACGGCGACAATGTGGCTTTGGAGTCCGACGGCGGCTTCACGGTTGAACTGGGCCGTTACGGTTACCGCTGGTTCCGGGTGCACGGAAAGGGGGACCGGCTAGCGCCTTGAGTGCCAGGACAAGGGGCGCCTGCGCGGCCGCCGGCAACAGAGACCTCATGCCACACGAGGCGGTCGTGGGTTTCGGACTTGTTGCATTGGTTCGACGCGAGCAGCCGTTGCCAGCCTTGCTTCCGATTGCTGTTGCGGCCGCCTTGCTGGTCAGGATGTAGTCGGCAGCCGCCGGTCTGATCGTTCCTTTGGCCGCCATGCGGCAACGGCAATCCAGACAGTCCAAGCCAGGATCAGGACATATCCAACCAAAATTGCGAAGGTGTTGGTATCGGAGAAGCCCTCGACGCCGAGCACCCAGCTCTGGACGATGTAGGTGAGGCCAGAGAGCGCCATGAGGTACCCGACTACTTTTGGCAGCCTTGCCGTGAGCGCAACTGCAATGCCAAGCAACACCAAAGCGAAACCAAGCATTAGGGTGTGATAACTCCTGGTACCCCACTCGATCCAACGGACCGCCTCAGCATTGACGAAGCGAGCCTCAGCTTCGGTCTCAGATGCGCTGACCCATGCATCAACTGCATGCTTTAGTGCGACACCATCGACGGCCTGAAGAACTCCATAAAGACCGAGGGCTAAAGCGGCGAAAACGGCACCCAGCCGTGCAGCCCAGATGGCGCCTGCCTCTCGGATATCCAGAGCGAAGTAGAGTACAAGGAGTCCTGCAACAAATAGTGCCACGCCAACGAGCTGCCCGAGATGAACAATATTCCAGCTGGCGCTTGCTGCGTATTCGGCGAAAATAACCCGATGGTTGTTGGCTGGCCCGCCCGGATGAAGAAGGGTCATCGTTACGTACCCAACGAAACCCACGATCAGCAGCACGGCAGCAAGGCGGAGCGGCCTCTTATGATCCTCACTTGTTTCCTGATCCTCAGAGCGGGTAACGCTCAACTTTTTCATTATGATCACCAGCTTTTGGAATTTTGACTTCCGGCGGCGCGACGCAGGACCGCCCCACAATTAAAGCGCCGCGTAAGGAGACGCGGAAGACGATTGGCATGATCAATGTAATTAGGGGTGCCCCTAATACCGGTGTTTCCCCATGCCGCCGTCAATCGGGTAGTTGCAAGAGCTTCCCCGTTCCACTGTGATGGCCAGTCGGGAGCCAAGGGATTCCTTCGTAACAACCTGAGAGATACGGGCCTCAAAGTCCAGGTTGCCTTCCACGAGTTCGGACGACAGTTTGGACGCCGTCAGCGGGCGGAAGCCGCCCGCAACAGGCGTTCGGATTCAGCCAGGATCCGTTCTTTCACAGGAGGGGACACCGTCACCGTCCGGCGGCCGTCCTGCTCCTCGTCGCGTATGCCCACCGCCAGGGCGCTCATCAGCTCTGCGTCCTCAGCGGTGGCAAGGTCGCTGCCGATGAGCTGGACCAACACCTTCAAGCCGGCAAGGCGGCGCTGCGGGTCGGCGTCGTTCAGTGCGGAGTCAATGGCCCATTGCGCCCGCTTCCACCATTGGTCCCTCCTGTCTGCCCGCGACCGCTGCCGGTATGTCAGGTAGGCCACCAGGACCACGCCGAACGTTGCCAGCGGCGCTATCGCCGCCGCCCCCAGCAAGGCCGCTCGGATCCCTTCAACGATCTCCATGGCACCACCTTAGGTCCCGGTCGTCGCGGACCGCCGGTGGGAAACACTTCCGGCTTCAAGAACTAACCGGCGGCTAACCGCGAGGAAACCCGGGCGCAACATTGGCCATCCACACTTGGTAGTGCAAGCAAGAGCCGGCACCAGCTCCAGCCAGGAGGCCCCGCCATGTTGAAGGAAGCAGCAGCCAATGTAACCAGAGTCCGCGCCCTGGACCAGCTCCACCGCGGCGATGAAATTGAAGCCCGGCTCTCGGTGGGCCCTTCCTACGATGACGTAGTGGTCCGCCGCGGCAGTGTCCAGGAGACCGCTCCCGGCATCGGCGTGGTGTGGATTCTGGACCGGATCACCGGCCAGCGGAAAGCCATCAATACGGACGAATGCAGCGTGTGGCGGATTGCCTAACGCACGCTCCTGGCAGCGGTGCCTTCCACGACATATCGCTCCGCGAGGGCGGGTGTAGTCAGTAAGGACTGCCCGCCGCCCGCGAAGTACGAGGCCCGGACTAGCCGCGTATCAGCCGCCGGCCACTGACTGGATGACCAGCACTTCCTGGCCGGGTGCCACTTCGGTGTCCAAGCCCTGCAGCCGTCGCACTTCGTTGCCATCCACATAGACATTCACGAAGCGCCGCAACGCTCCCGTCTCGTCACGCAGCCGCCGGGCCAGCACAGCGAAGCCGGCGGTAACGGCATCGAGCAGTTCCGCAACCGTCACGGGCCCGTCGGCGGGCGCAGTCAGTAGGGACTGCCCGCCGGCCAAGGGCTGAAGGATGCTTGGAAGAACAACGGTGATACCGGGCGCAGCAATGGCTCGCCCGCTGCCACCATCCATCGGCGTCGCGCCCTGGCCTGACACGCTGCCCCGCAACGTGCTGTCAGCCACCGGCCACCACTGCCGCCCGCACGCACAGCACATCCGGCAGGTGGGCTGCCACCTCGGTAAACGTCTCCCCCTCGTCCGCACTGGCGTAAACGGTGCCCCCGCGGGTGCCGAAGTAGACGCCCGCAGGCTCCGCTGTATCCACAGAGGCGGCATCCCGCAAGACGCTGTTGTACTCACCGGTTGGCAGCCCGTTGCTGAGCCTCTTCCAAGTGCCGCCGGCGTCGTCCGTCCGGTGGACTGCCAGCTTGCCGTTGGGCGGGATGCGTTCGCCGTCGGCCTTGAGCGGTACAACCCAGGCAGTACCTTCCCGGCGGGGATGGGTCAGCATCACGAATCCGAAGTCGGCAGGCAGCCCCTCTGCGATGGAGTTCCAGGTTTCAGCGTTGTTATCCGTGCGGTAGACGCCGTGGTGGTTTTGCGCATAGAGCCGGCCGTCGACGGCGGCGTCCGCGGCTATCTTGTGCACGCACTGGCCGAATTCAGGGTTCGGGTCGGGCATGAAGTAGGCCGAAATGCCCCGGTTCCGCGCCTCCCAGGAGATGCCGCCGTCGAGCGAGCGGTAGACGCCGCCGGTGCTCATCGCCACGTGGACGGTTTCGCGGGACGGGTGGACCACGATGGAGTGGGCAGCGGCGCCGCCGTAGCCCGCGCCCCATTCGCTGCGGTGGGGGTGGTCCCACAGGCCGCGGTTAAGTTCGAAGTGTTCGCCGCCGTCCGTGGACTTCCAGACCGAGATGGGCTCCGCTCCTGCCCAAACTACGCCCGGACGGGACTCGGCGTCCGGATAGATCTGCCAGATCCGCTCCAGTGCGGCGCCGGTGTCTTCCGGGAACCTGATGGCGCCCTGCTCGGGCTCGGACCACGTCGCGCCGAGGTCATCCGAGTGCGCCACAGTTGGCCCCCAATGCTCGTTCCGCACCCCGACCATGATCCGTGTGCGGCCGTTCCGGGTGTCAATCCCAATGCTGGGAATCTCGCTCATCAGGAAATGCGGGCCAGTCAGGGACCATTGGCGCCGGTCCTGGCTGGCGCCGAGCCACAGGCCCTTTTTGGTCCCGATGGCCAGGACAAAGCTCTCTTCGGTTGTCATGCCCACCATGCAACCACCGCCCCGGGCGCCCCGCAACGGTTTTCTTGGTTGCAGGGGCAGCCCCGGCGGCTGCTAGTCCACGAACTCCGACTGGGTTTCGATGAAGTCCCAGTCCGCCACCGTCAGGACGGCCGCCGGGTTGTCCGAATGCGGTCCACCTGCCTCCGCGATGCCTTGCAGCACGGGAAGCGGAAGCTCCTCAGCCCGAAGGTTCTCCCGCAGCCATTCCTTGCTCGCAAGGTCCAGGTCCAGCCACCACATGAAAATCTCCATGCCTCCACTCCCTTTCGTCGCTTGGTTCAACCGTAGGCGCGGGCACCGCGGGCTTCAAGGTATTGCGGCGGCACCAAGTGGTGCGTCCGTTGTTTCGCGTACCGGCAAGTAACCTGGCCGCCGGGAGCAAGCGAAAGACGAGTACCCCCTACTCGCGACTGGCAACAGGGGCCCACCCTAGCCTGAAAACTCAAGCAAGCTGACCGTGCTGCTGGGGCATTCGGCGCATTCGCTGGTCCTCCTCGCCATGGTCCGTTTCACATCGAAAGCTGGGGAGAATCATCATGAAACGAGCCATCACGACGTTGGGGGTGCTGGGCCTGGCGGCGTTTGCCGTCGTGGCTCCGGCCGTAGCTGACGGCGGATCCGACGACGACAAGATTGCCGTCTGCCACGCCGGTTCGGGCTCCAATTCCGGGCACTTCACCATGAACATGATTGCCCTCCCGGGGCTGAACGGCCATGACAACCACCCCGCGGACATCATCCCGCCAAACGACGAGTTGAAGTACGGCCAGAACTGGGACGCTGCGGGGAAGGCCATCTACGCCAACGGGTGCGTCGTCCCCCCGGTCGTGGATAAACCCGCCGAGAACCCGCCGGTCATCAACCCACCCGCCGAGAACCCGCCGGTCATCAACCCACCCGCCGAGAACCCGCCGGTCATCAACCCACCCGCCGAGAACCCGCCACGCGAAATCCCACCCGCCGGACCTCCGGCGGTCCAGCCGACCGTCGTCGTGCCGGACCAGCTGGTGGCCGTCCAACCGCATGTGCGCGCCCCCCAGCCGGCAGCAGTGGCCCCCGCTACCGGAGCCCCTGCCAACACCAGGCTGGGAACCAACCAGGGCTACAACGCCCAGACTGCGGTCGGCGGCTCGTGCAGCTCAGCTTCCTGGTTGACGGGCTTGGGGGCACTGTTTGCAGCGGGGGCCGCAGTAGCGTTTCGGCGCAAGTCCCGCACGCTGCCCCTGGCTGGCTGAGCCGCAACACGCGGCTACCTGACAGGAAGGCGTCCCGCCAGTGCCCGGCGGGGCGCCTTCCTTCCTACCCAGTTGCCAGTGGTGAGGAGCAGCATGTCAAAGAAGCGAAGCCGGCACGCGGCCCCAAAGGGGCGCAGGTGGAGGCGCTGGAACAGGGGTGACCTGGCCATTCTCCTGTGCGGCGTCCTTGCCTTTTTATCCATCACGTTCGGGGCCCCCTTGTTCCATCAGGCGCAACTCACCGCCGGTGGAAGCGGAAGGGCGGTCGAATCAACCCCTTTCCCCATCAATTCCGCCGAACCTGCACCGACAGCCGTAATGGGGACACCGGAAGGAGAAAAGTCAGCCCCGGCGGATTCCCCTGCCCACCAGATCCCGGCTCGTGCCCTTCCGGCAGCGGCGCAACCGGTGCGGATCCGGTATGCGTCTGCTGCCCTCGATGTGCCCGTGCATGCCCTGGAACTGGACGGTGCCGCGCAAGCAAGTCAAACGATTGTGCCGCCGGTCACCAAGGACGGTTACTGGCTGGCCCAATTCGGCACCCCCGGGCACGCCTCCACCAACACCACGTACGTCATCGGCCACAGCTGGGAAGGCGAGGAGGCGCCATTCAACCACCTGAGCTCAGCAGTCACCGTGGGCGACCGCTTTGAAGTGGACACCTCTACCGGCACCATCACCTACGAAGTGGACAGCATGACGACGTACCTGAAGGACAGCCTGAAGGACAGCCCCATCTGGGACATCGTGCCCAACCGGCTGGTCCTGATCAGTTGCTACACCCAAGATCCCTGGGGCAAAAACGTGGTGGTTACGGCTTCGCCTGCCACCCCCTGACCATCCCTGGCGTAATGCCGCTGTTCAAGAGGGTTCACCGAGGCTGAAAATAAACTATGTCAGAACACATGCGCGGTACTTCTCCCCTCCTGGTGGGCGTAGCCCCCAAGCAGCATCCGGAGGTCCTGCAAACTGCCGCCGACCTCGCTGCGAAACTGGGTACCCGCTTGCTTTGTGCCTACGTTGACGAGGCCAGCTACCTGGTGGAATGGGATCCGGCACGGTCCGCCCACCGGCTCTCGCTCCACCCGGACGATGATGCGGAGAACATCGGCGGCGTGACGATGGAGCTCAAAGCCGCCATCGAAGCTGCGGTGGCCCAAGTGCCGCCCGGCACCGCGGCTGCCGAATGGACTCTTCAAACCCTCACAGGCGATCCTGCCCGTGCCCTCGCCCAACTCGCCGCCGAAACCGACGCGCCGATGATCATCGTGGGCACCTCTGAGCGAGGATTCTCCCACCGCCTCGCGGAAGCACTCAGTGGATCGGTAGGCGCCTGGCTCACCCACCACCAGAGCAGGCCGGTACTCATCGTCCCGTACCGGATGCCTGCCCACGAAGACCGGCCGTGACCTAAAAAAGTTCACGCGAAGGCACCAAAATAGAGGCAAAGAAAGTAAAGCGAAAGTAGTTATTCCGGGTGCTGGCGTAGTGGACTACCAGCCAGTAAGCTGATTCAAGCAGGCCGGTTCCACAGACGTGGAAGTTAGCCTTGCCCAAAAGCTGCTCCGGAGTGCGTATCCCCCAATAACGCACTCCGGAGCTTTTTTGTTGTCCGAGGATCGTCATCGGCACCTGAATTCATACCCCCTAGGGGTACTTGCGCCGATACCCCCAAGGGGTATATCGTCGAAGCATGAGCACAACCGATGAAGCATTGACGGAAACCACCGCGGACCAAGCGACACAGGGCCAGGTGGCAGCGGAACATGGTTACACCGGGAACAAGGATGCCTACCTCCGCCGACTCAAGCGCATCGAAGGCCAGGTGCGTGGAATCGCGCGGATGGTGGATGAGGACAAGTACTGCATCGACATCCTCACCCAGGTATCCGCCGTCACCAAGGCGTTGCACGCCGTCAGTCTGGGACTTGTCGAAGAGCACATCGGCCACTGCGTGGTGGGCGCAGCCTCTGAACCGAACCCCGAACTGCGCGCAGAAGCCATCGACGCGAAGGTCAAGGAAGCAGCCGACGCCATCGGCCGGCTCCTCCGCTAGCAGCCCACCTCCCCCGGATGCCGCCAAGCGCCACCATCGAAGCCTTCCCAATAGCAAGGAGCAGCACATGAGCACCATTTCTCCCACCACGACCACCGTCAGCGTTTCGGGAATGACCTGCGGGCACTGCGTCTCGGCAGTCAGCGAAGAACTCGAGGCCCTCGCGGGCGTAGAGGCAGTGGACGTCGAGCTCAACGCCGGTGGCATTTCCACCGTCACCATCACCTCGACCAAAGAACTGTCACCTTCGGAAATCGGCGAAGCCGTAGCGGAGGCCGGTTACCTGGTCGTTGCCAACGAAGCCTGATCCATCAACTTGGGGAGCCGCATGAGCAACCAGGAACTTCTCCAGCAGCCCGAAACCCGGGTGGTGGAACTCGATATCGAGGGCATGACCTGCGCCTCCTGCGTCAACCGGGTGGAAAAAAAGCTCGGCAAGCTTGACGGCGTACAGGCCCTGGTCAACCTGCCCCTGGAATCCGCCCACGTGACCGTTCCGGCTGACGTAACGGACGAGCAGCTGGTGGACACCGTGGAGGCGGCAGGCTACAAAGCGAAAATCCGGCAAGCCGCTCCGGTGATGGAAACGGAACCCGTCGCCGGTGGCACCGCGGTTGGTGACCGTGGCACCGGAAGAATGCTTCGCCCGCGCCTGATCCTCGCCGCCGTCCTTACGGTACCGGTGTTCCTGATTTCCATGGTCCCAGCTTTCCAGTTCCCGCAGTGGGGTTGGGTGGCGGCCATTCTTGCCCTGCCGGTAGTCACTTGGTCGGCGTGGCCGTTTCACCGGGCAGCTGCCATCAACGCCCGCCACTTCGCCTCCACCATGGACACACTGGTATCAATTGGCGTTGCCGCGGCGTACCTTTTCTCAGCCTGGCAGTTGTTCTCGGATCCCCTGATGACCCAGCACCCGGGCATGGAGGCAATGGAGCAGGGCGGCCTTTACTTTGAGGTCGCAGCAGTGGTCACCACGTTCCTGCTTCTTGGCCGGTACCTGGAGGCCAACGCCAAGCAAAAGGCCGGCGACGCCCTGCACGCCCTCCTCAGCCTCGGCGCAAAGGACGCCACCATTCTGCGCGATGGCACTGAGCAGCGGGTCCCTGCCGAACGGCTCCAAGCAGGCGACGTCCTGGTAGTCCGGCCGGGCGAGAAGATCGCCACCGACGGCGTGGTGACCGAAGGGACGTCAGCCGTGGACGCCTCACTGGTCACGGGCGAATCAGTACCGGTGGAGGTAGGCCCTGGCAGCCGCGTCACCGGCGCAACCATCAACACCTCCGGCCGCCTGCTGGTCAGGGCCACCCGGGTGGGTTCGGAGACCACGCTCGCCCAAATGGCGCGGCTTGTGTCCCAGGCGCAGACGGGCAAGGCCCCGATTGCCCGCCTCGCGGACCGGATCAGCGCAGTATTTGTTCCGGTGGTCCTGGCAATCGCCGCCCTCACCTTCGTGCTCTGGCTGCTCGTTGCAGGAGCGGACGACGGAGGCCTGCGTTCGGGTTTTACTGCGGCCGTCGCGGTCCTGGTGATCGCCTGCCCGTGCGCGCTGGGTCTCGCCACTCCCGTCGGCCTGCTCACGGGGACCGGCAGGGGCGCTCAGCTGGGCATCCTGATCAAGGGCCCGCAGGTGCTGGAGGATACACGTACTGTGGACACCATTCTTCTGGACAAGACCGGCACCGTCACCACCGGGGTGCTGGCAGTGGAGTCCACCTTTGCTTTCGACGGGTTCGGGGAGCGCGAGGTGCTGCGGCTGGCCGGCGCCGTGGAAGCGGCTTCAGAGCACCCCATCGCCCGCGCCATTGCTGCCGCGGCAGTTGCCCAGGAAGCGGAGGCAACCACCCAAGCAGCTCCCGACGGCGCGCAGTTGCCGTCGGTGCGGAACTTCCGTTCCGCTCCGGGCGGCGGTGTCGCCGGAACAGTCGAGGGCCGGCTGGTAACTGCCGGGCGCACCGGCTGGCTGCAGGAAAACGGCATCGCCATAACGCAGGAGCAGCTGGAGGTGCTGGCAGCAGCGGAAGCCGCGGGCTCCACCGCCATCTGGCTTGCCGTGGACGGTGCCACTGCCGGCATCATCAACCTCACGGACACCATCAAGGACGGTTCTGCGTCCGCGGTAGGACGGATGAAGGCCCTGGGCCTGCGGCCCCTTCTGTTGACCGGCGACAACGCTGCCGTGGCTGCCCAGGTGGCTGCCGCCGTCGGCATCAATCCCTCAGACGTTTATGCAGGGGTCCTGCCCGAGGGCAAGGTGGAGGTGGTGCGGAGGCTGCAGGCCAGCGGGGCCACGGTGGCCATGGCCGGGGACGGCGTTAACGATGCTGCTGCTCTTGCCCAGGCTGACCTCGGCATTGCCATGGGATCCGGCACCGACGTTGCCATCGAGGCTGCCGATCTCACCGTCATGGGCAATGACCTCTCGCAGGTGGTGCAGGCCATCGAACTGTCCCGCAGGACGCTGGCCACCATCAAAACCAACCTGTTCTGGGCGTTCTTCTACAACGCCGTGGGCATACCGGTTGCGGCCTTGGGGCTGCTCAACCCGATAATTGCCGGCGCCGCGATGGCGGCGAGCTCGGTCTTGGTGGTTGCGAACTCGCTGCGGCTGCGGAGCTTTGGAAAAAAGGCGAAGGATTCGGGCCCGAAGGCGAAGCCTCAGGCGGCTCCGTAGCGCACTGCGGCACGAGCCTTGGCCTTGGCAGCCTCCGTCTCCCGGTCCTTGGGCGGGGCCTGCGACACCAGCGAATCCAGGAGATGCTGGGTGATGTGGGCAATCTCGTGGACGGCCTCCTCAAAGGCTTCCTGGTTGGCCTTGGACGGCTTGGTGCTTCCGCTGACTTTGCGCACATATTGCAAAGCTGCGGCGTGCACTTCCTCCGAGGTGGCGTGCGGTTCGAAGTTGTGGAGGGTTCGGATATTCCGGCACATACAGCCATGCTAGGCTCTGGGGCGCCTGGGATCGACCCCTCCAGCAAGGGTTTGCTTGCCCGCGTCCATGGGGAGCCCGGCATGGGCAGGGGTGCCCATCGACACTGTTTCGAGGCCCGGGGTAGGTTTAGGCACCCGGGCGACCGGCGCGGGCTAAGGGACGGGTTCGACGTCGTTCGCGTGTTCCAGCGGGGACACCACCTTGGGTGTTTCCGCCCCACCCACCGGGGCAGCAGGTGAGGCAGGGCTCCGCAGTTCGTCGAGCCGGACCAGGATGACGCCGCCTACGATCAGCGCGCCGCCCAGGAGCTGGATGGCGCCCGGGAGTTCGCCCAGCAGCAGCCACGCCCACACCACGGCAAAGAGGACCTCGGTGAGCGACACGAAAGACGCCACCTTCGAGCCCAGGGCCCGGGCGGCCATAATGCCGGAAACGTACGCCAGCACTGTGGCCAGGACCACCAGCCCGACCAGCGAAACCCACCACGGAGCCACCCACGGGCCGAGCTTGGTGTCGGCCGTGCTGAAGGCCATGGGCAGCAGGCCGGTGGCCGCCGCGAGCCACATGACGGCGGCCCCCACCAGGAGTCCGCTGGAAGCCAGGACGATGGGCGGAAGTGAGTCGTTCTCCTTGGCTGTGATGAAGAAGTAGATGGCAAGGCACACTGCCGCGGCCATGCCCCAGAGGACCCCCACGAGGTCGATTTTCACCGCGCCCGTGAGATCCAGGACCAGGACCAGGCCGGCGAGGGAAAGCAACGTTCCCCCGAAGGTCAGCAGCCGTGGCCGCTTCCGGCTGGCCGCCCAGAGCCACAGCACAATGATCACCGGAGCGAGGTACTCGAGCAGGAGTGCCACGCCCACGGAAAGCCGGGCAACGGCGTTGAAGTAGAACAACTGGCAGGCTGCAACGCCGATCAGGCCGAACAGCAGGATGGTGATCCAGTTATCCCGGAGCTGGTGCCAGCGGCCGCGCAGGGCGGGAACCGCAGGAATGGCGAGGATCAGGGCAGCGCCGGTGAGCCGGGCAGTGACCGCAGCTCCAGGGGACCATCCTGTTTCCAGCAAGGCTTTGGCAAAGGATCCGGAAAGGCCAAAAACGGCAGACGAAAACAGTGCAATGCCGATGCCGGAGGCGAGGAAACTGCGTTTGTCTGCCAGCACCCTCAGGCCGTGGGTGCGATCGCTTGCGGCAGACATCGCTGCCTCCTGTCAGGAGTAAAGTGGGGTTATGGTCATGACAGTACGGGACGGCGCTGTAAGGAGTCAAGATGGTTTTTGCTCCTGACACTGAGCTGGCTCTGCGCAGCGTGGTGAATCTGGTCAATTCGGCCGCCAACGGAAGCGAGGGCCTGGCCTCCGCGGAGGACCTGGACCGCTTCCTGGCAGCGGAAGGAATCAGCGGATCGCGCACCCGGGAAAACGACGAACTGGCGAGCGTACGCCGACTACGCCAGCAGCTCGCCGCGCTGTGGACCGCGGACGAAGACTCTGCGGTGGAGACAGTCAACCGCTTGCTGAGGGAAGCCAGGGCCCTGCCGCAACTGGTGAAGCACGATAACTGGGACTGGCACCTTCATGCCACCACTTCCGAAGCCCCGCTGGTGGACCGCATGAGCACGGAAGCGGCCATGGCCCTGGCCGATGTGATCCGAAGCAAGGAGATGGACAGGATGCGGATCTGCGAGTCGGAGGATTGCGATGCTGCGGTCCTGGACCTCAGCAGGAACCGGTCGAAGCGGTACTGCGATACCGGCAACTGCGCCAACCGCGCGCATGTTGCGGCGTACCGGGCACGCCGCAGCGGCAACGAGTTGGATGCCTAGCGCAGGCCCTGGGTGCCGGACTCGTCAGGGGAAGCCGGGTCCTGCGGGCCAGCGGCCCCGAAGCCGTGGGGTTTTTTTGGAGCTGAGCTGAGGTTCACGCCCGACCCCTTGCCCAGGTAATCGGCGTTGTCCTTGTGGCTCATGGAGAGCATCGCGGCAATTACCAGGGTGACAATGAAGGCAATGCCGGCAGCGGTGAAGGCCAGATCGAAGCGGGGGGCTCGCGCGCTGCCGCCGGAGGCGAAAATTACGACGGCGACGAAGGCGATCACGGCCCAGAATGCGGAGAACATCAACGGGCCCTTCACCGAGGTCCGCATCTTGCGCGGATTTCCTGGTCGCTGGTCTGCCACGGTGATTCCTCCCTGCAGGCGGCGCACCGGCCGGCCTGGGTTAATGTCTTTCGGTAGTACGCCCGGCTATCTTCTACGAGAAGTAGAACCGGACAACTCCTAGTTTACGGGTTTCCCGCTTCAGTGCGGGCATCGTGCCGGATGGTCAGCCCGGCAAGGGCCCAGAGTACGCCGGAGATTATGGCCCCGCCGCCGGCAACGCCCAGCAGCGCATGCGCCCCGAGGCTGATAAAGAAGGGCAGGATGATTGCCGTGCCGAGGCCAATGATTCCCGAGGCAATCCAGTCCCGGGCCAGCACGTGCCGGCCTCGGAATGTCAGCCCACAGTACAGCTCCAGGGCTCCCGTCACGCCCAGACCGAGGGCGGCAATCACACCGAACAGGAGGTCCCCATGCAGCACTACCAGCGCAAATCCAGCGCCGGCAAGCACGGAGCCGGCAGCGGAAAGCGTTTTGCCCGTCCTGCTGTCCCGCTGGAATCCTGTTGCCGGAATACCCCACATCAGGAGCAGCCCGGTTGCCAGCAGGTAGAGCCCGCCGGACCAGCCCATAACCTCCACGGACGGCGCCGCCCAGAATATGGTGACGGTCCCAAAAACCAGCGCCGCTGCGGAACGGAGCAGCACCGGCTTCCACAGGTCAGCCGTGGGAGCCGTTCCGGAAGCAGTACCAGCGGGTGTTCTCGGTTGGGTCACCGGTCCAGTTTAGTGGGGCACCGGGCTACGGCGAACCCAGCACCATCCAGTGGTCTGACCGCGCACGGGCGCCGAGCGTGAGGGCACGCGCCGCCATGTAGCCCAAGGCAAAGGCTGTCCAGAGCCAGCCCAAACCTGCCGCGCCCCCTGCCCCTGACAGCGCTACGGCAACCAACAGTGGCGCGTACACGGCCAGGTTAACCACCCCTGCGAGCGCAAGGTACTTGGCGTCACCGGCGCCGATTAACACCCCGTCCAGCACAAAGACATAACCCGCTAGGGGCTGGCCCGCGGCAAGGATCCATAGGGCGACGGCCAGGACTCCGTGCACGTCAGGATCGGAGGTGAAGACGGCGCCCGCCCAAGGTGCGGCCACCGCCAGGAGCGTGCCGGTAACCGTTCCGAAACCAAGTCCCCAGCGGGTCATGGTCCGGGTCAGGAGCCGTGCTTTTGTAGGGTTTGCAGCGCCGAGCTCCTTGCCGATCAACGCCTGCGCGGCGATGGCGAGGGCATCCAGGGCGAAGGCCAGGAAGGAAAAGATGGTCATGGCCAGTTGATGGGCCGCGAGGTTGGCCGGCCCCTGCGCGGTCACCACCACGACCGTCGCCAGGATGGCCACTCGGAGGCTGAGGGTCCGCAGCATCAGCCAGGAACCAACGCGCGTCATGCTCCGAATGCCACGCCAGCTTGGCAGGAGGCTGACGCCGTTGCGCTGGGCGTTCCGCTTCACCATCACCAGGTAGACGGCCGCCATGGCCCACTGGGCCGCGCTGGTGCCCACGGCGGAACCGGTGACGGACCAACCCAGGCCGTAGACCAGCCAGAGGTTCAGGACGATATTCAGTGCGAACCCGGCGGTGGCCACCACCAGCGGGGTACGGGTGTCCTGCAGGCCGCGGAGCAGCCCGGTACCGGCAAAGATGAGCAGCATGGCCACCAGCCCCGGCATGGACCAGCGAAGGTAGTCGACGGCGAAAGTGCGCACCTGGCCTTCCGCCCCCAACAGGCCAATCAAGGGGTCTGCGGCCAGGAAGCCGGCCACGGCAAGGAC
>NZ_JBNHFF010000019.1:0-32987 GCF_059089965.1 Arthrobacter sp. SPT-J7 | reverse complement strand
AGCTGCCGCGCCAGCGCCAGCCCGAAACCCTGGCCGCCGCCTGCGCGGACGGGGCCGGAGGCGGTGGTGAAGCCCTCGGCGAAAACCGCTTCCGTGTCCGTTCGCTCGGCCAGGCCGTCGCCTGAATCGGCGACGACCACGTGGAGGGTGCCGCCGTCGTCGCCCGGGTCATCCATGACTTCCAGTTCAACCCAGCGGTCCGGAGCTGAGCCTGCAACGGCCGCGTTGACTGCGTTATCGATCAGGTTGCCCAGCACGGTGGTGACATCCTGGGCGTCGGTGACCTGGCCGCGGACCAGGGTTTCCGGCCCGATGCGCAAGGCAACGCCCCGCTCGTCGGCCTCCACCCCCTTTGCTCCCACAAAGGCCTGGAGGTAAGGGTCCTGAAGCAGCTCGGCCTGGTCTACCGGGAACTTCAGCGGTCCCGTCGCTGCCAGCCGCGCAAGGTACTCGCGTGCCTGCTGGTGCTGCCCGATGCTCATGAACCCGGCGATCGTGTGCAGTTGGTTGGCGAACTCATGGCGCTGTGCGCGCAGCGCGGTGGACATGGTACCCACGGCGTCCAGCTGCCGGGTGAGCTGCTGCAGTTCCGTCCGGTCGCGGAGCATCACCACCCATCCCAGGTCTTCGCGCCGGTGCAGTGCCTTGCGGGCGTTGGCCACCAGCACCCGCCCGCCGGCCACCAATTCCAGTGCGGCATCCGAGCCGGGGCCGGGCCGGGTCAGGGACTTCAGCTGGTTTGGTACCGGTGCCTCATCCCATGCGGCTCCAGTCAGGTCCGGCAAGTCCAGCAGCCGCTGCGCTGCGGCGTTGAACACACTGATCCGGCCGTCGGCCGAAACGCCGATCACGCCGTCGTCCACGCCTTGGAGAACTGCCACCTGGTCGTGGACCAGGCTGCTGATTTCCTCCGGTTCCAGGCCCAGGGTGAGGCGCTGGAGGCGGCGGCGCAGCAGGAAGGATCCCAGGACGCCGGCCATGAGGGCACCGGTGGCGGTGAGGGCAACCGGGCCGATATCGCGCGCCAGGCTCTGGCCCACTGTTTCCATCGAATAGCCCACGCTCACCTCGCCCACCACAGTGGTGCTGCCCGGTGCGTAGACCGGCACCTTCGCTCCCGCCGACGGGCCCAGCGTTCCGGTGTTCCGGGTGGTGACCTCACGGCCGGACAAGGCCTCGGACGGATCCGTACTCACCCGTTCGCCGAGCCGCTGGGGGTCAGGGTGCGCCAGCCGAAGGCCCGCTTCGTCGGTAATGACCACAAACAGGGCGCCGGTCCGCGTGCGTGCTGCTTCGGCCGATGCCATCAACGGCCCGGCGGCCAACTCGGTAGGCGGGGGAGTGCCGGCCTGTTCACTGATGGCCAGCACGTCCGCCCGCACTGTTGGGTCCGAGGCCACCGTCCGCGCGAGCGTCAGCGCCTGGTTTTCCGCCTCGCTGCCCACCCTGTCATAGGTCAGCCATGCATGGACCCCGGCGCTGAGCAGAACCACCAGAAGGACCACCGCAAGTTGGAGCAGGAGCGTCTGGGTGGAGAACCGCAGCGGGGTACGGGGGCGGGAACGCAGCATGATCCTCCTTCAAGCGGGTAGCTGCACGGGCTTTGCCGGGTGCTGTGAGCAGAATGAGCAAAATGCTCGCAATAAGCAGTATGCCAATCAATTGAGCCAAAGGCACGGCCGTGACGGCGGCCACTCTACAGTCTGTAGCACGCGTCACAACGCTGTGCCGCCGTTCACAAAGAAGGAGCCGGCCGTGCTGGTATTACTTGGATTCGCAATGATCGCGGTATTCATGGTGCTGATCATGACGAAAAAGTTGACGCCAGTGCTGGCGTTGATCATCGTCCCCACCGTTTTTGGTCTTTTCGCCGGTGCCGGCCTTGGCATCGGCGACATGGTGATGGACTCGATGAAGGCCATGACCTCAACAGCAGCCCTGCTGATGTTCGCCATCATCTACTTCGGGCTGATGATCGACGTGGGGCTTTTTGACCCGCTGGTCCGCTTTATCCTCCGCAAACTCGGCAACGACCCCGCCAAGGTAGTGCTGGGAACCGCCATCCTCGCGGCCGCCGTGTCCCTTGACGGCGACGGCTCCACCACGTTCATCCTCACTACCGCTGCCATGCTGCCCATCTACCTCCGGCTGAAGATGAGCCCCGTGGTCCTTACCTGCGTGGCCGGCCTGGCCAACGGCACCATGAACATCGTGCCCTGGGGCGGCCCCACCGCCCGCGCCGCCAGCGCCCTGAAAATCGACGTCAACGATGTTTTTGTCCCGATGCTTCCCTCCCTCCTCGCCGGCATCACAGTCGTGCTGGCCTTCGCCTGGCTGCTCGGACTGCAGGAGCGCAACCGCCTCCGCGCCACCGCTCCGGAAATCTGGGAAACGCCGTCTACGGCAGAACCCTTTACCGCTGAAGCGTTCGACGGCGGCGCCCCCGCCGGCGGCTCGCGCAATGGTTCCCGCCGCGGTACCTCACCTGTTCCCGCAACCGGCGGTCCTGCCGTCGACGGTTCTTCCGTTGCCCTGCTCGAACGCACCGAGGAGCTGGTGGACGACAGCGACACCGCCATGGCAGATACCGCACTGGACCCGAACCGCAAGACCCTGCGTCCCAAGCTGCAGTGGTTCAACCTGGGCCTGACCGTAGCCGTCATGGGCATGCTGATCGCCGACCTCGTGCCCCTGCCGTACGTCTTTATGGTGGGTTCGGCCATCGCACTGCTGGTGAACTTCCCCAACGTCAAGGACCAGGCCGCCCAGATCGTGGCCCACGCACCGTCCATCGTGGCCGTGGTCAGCATGGTCATGGCCGCCGCAGTCCTGACCGGAGTCCTCACCGGCACCGGCATGGTGGAAGCCATGTCCGCGTGGCTGGTACAGATCATCCCCACATCCATGGGCCCGTTCCTCGCTGTCATCACCGGCGTCCTCAGCATCCCGATGACGTTCTTCATGAGCAATGACGCGTTCTACTTCGGAGTGCTCCCCGTCCTGAGCGAGACCGCGGGCCACTACGGCATCAGCGCCGCCGAGATGGCCCGCGCCTCCATCACCGGCCAACCGTTCCACATGCAGAGCCCGCTGGTTCCCGCCATCCTGCTCCTGGTGTCGCTGGCCAAGGTTGACCTCGGCGACCACCACAAGAAAGTGCTGTGGCGCAGCGCCGTGGTGTCCCTGGTGATGCTGGGAATCGGCATGCTGACCGGAGCCATCGGAATCGGTTAGTCTGTAGCTGCCGTGCTGCTGCCCCCCGGGGCGCCGGCCGGTATGAAGGTGCCCGTCTGACGCCCGCTGGGGGCCGTCAGACGGGCATCATCGTTTCCCCACTAGAATGGATCGGAAATCAATTCAAACTTTGCAGGGGAGATCCATGGCTGCGATCAACCGTGACGACGTTGCGCATCTCGCGCGGCTCGCTCACATTGAGATGAGTGCCCAAGAGCTGGACAGGATGGCCGGAGAACTCGCGGTCATTGTTGATTCGGTCAAGTCCGTGAGCCAGGCTGCCGGTGACGACGTCCCGGCGACGTCCCACCCGATCCCGCTGAACAACGTGTTCCGCGAGGACGTTGTGGGGCACACCTTCACCGCGGAACAGGCGCTCTCCGGCGCACCGGACTCCGATGAGAACCGTTTCAAGGTCCCGGCAATCCTGGATGAGGCATAAGCATGACTGACAACAACGAACTCATCCGCCTCTCCGCCGCCCGGCTGGCAGAAAAGCTGGCCGCCGGTGAGGTCACCTCCGTCGAGGTCACCCAGGCCTACCTGGACCGGATTGCTGCGGTTGACGGCGGGGAACGCGGCGTGAACGCCTTCCTGCACGTCAACGCGGAGGAAGCGCTCGCCGTCGCCGCCGAGGTGGACGCCATCCGTGCTGCGGGCGGTGCAGGGGCCGAATCCTTGCATGTCCTGGCCGGCGTCCCGATCGCCGTCAAGGACCTCATCGTCACGGTGGGCCAGCCCACCACGGCCGGCTCCAAGATCCTCGAGGGCTGGCACAGCCCCTACGACGCCACTGTGGTGGAACGCCTGCGCGCCGCAAAGATGCCCATCCTGGGCAAGACCAACCTGGACGAGTTCGCCATGGGCTCCTCGACTGAACATTCCGCCTACGGTCCCACCCGCAACCCGTGGGACCTGGACCGTATCCCCGGCGGCTCCGGCGGCGGCTCCGCTGCCGCCGTCGCAGCCTTCGAAGCACCCCTCGCCCTCGGCACCGACACCGGCGGGTCCATCCGCCAGCCCGGGGCCGTCACCGGCACCGTCGGCGTGAAGCCGACCTACGGCAGCGTGTCCCGCTACGGCGCCATCGCCATGGCATCCTCACTGGACCAGATCGGCCCGGTTTCGCGGACAGTGCTGGACTCGGCCCTCCTGCACGAGGTCATCGGCGGTCACGACCCCCGCGACTCCACCTCCCTCCCGGACCCGCTGGCAGACCTCGTCGCCGCAGCGAAATCGGGCAGCGTCGAGGGCATGCGGATCGGCATCATCAAGGAACTCCACGGCGAGGGCTACCAGGCCGGCGTCGAGAACCGCTTCAATGACTCCCTGGAGCTCCTCAAAGAGGCCGGGGCGGAAATCGTTGAGGTGTCCTGCCCCAACTTCCAGTACGCCCTGGGCGCCTACTACCTGATCATGCCCTCCGAGGCGTCGTCCAACCTCGCCAAGTTCGACGGCGTCCGGTACGGTCTGCGCGTCCTGCCCGAGGACGGTCCGATGACCATCGAACGAGTCATGGGAGCCACCCGCGCCGCCGGCTTCGGTGACGAGGTCAAGCGCCGCATCATCCTGGGCACCTACGCGCTGTCGGCCGGCTACTACGACGCCTACTACGGTTCGGCGCAGAAGGTGCGCACGCTGGTGCAGCGCGACTTCGACGCAGCCTTCACCGTGGCCGACGTCCTGATTTCGCCCACCGCGCCCACCACGGCCTTCCGCCTTGGTGAGAAGCTGGACGACCCCCTGGCCATGTACCTCAACGACGTCGCCACCATCCCGGCCAACCTGGCCGGAGTCCCGGGGCTCTCCCTTCCCGGCGGCCTTGCGGACGAGGACGGGCTGCCCGTCGGCATCCAGCTGCTCGCCCCGGCACGGGAGGACGCACGCCTGTACCGGGTGGGCGCTGTCCTGGAGTCGCTGCTGGAGGCCAAGTGGGGCGGCCCGCTGCTGGCCCAGGCCCCGGAACTTCCTGCACGTCCCGTGGCAATGCTCGTCGAAGCCAAGGAGGCAAAATAATGAACACGGACGCAATCCTGAGCTTCGAAGAGGCCATGGAGAAGTACGATCCCGTCCTGGGGTTCGAGGTCCACGTGGAGCTCAACACCAAGACCAAGATGTTCTCCTCCGCCCCCAACGTCTTCGGCGACGAGCCCAACACCAACGTCAATGAAGTTGACTTGGGCATGCCCGGGGTCCTGCCGGTGGTGAACAAGGCTGCGATCGAGTCCTCGATCAAGATCGGCCTCGCCCTCAACTGCAAGATCGCCGAGTCCTGCCGCTTCGCCCGGAAAAACTACTTCTACCCGGACACCCCCAAGAACTTCCAGACCTCGCAGTATGACGAACCCATCGCCTACGACGGCTACCTGGACATCGAACTCGCCGACGGCACTGTGTTCCGCGTGGAGATCGAGCGCGCCCACATGGAGGAAGACGCCGGGAAGCTGACCCACATGGGTGGCGCTACCGGCCGTATCCAGGGCGCAGACTTCTCGTTGGTGGACTACAACCGTGCCGGCGTGCCGCTGGTGGAAATCGTCACCAAGCCCATCGAGGGCGCCGGTTCGCGTGCTCCGGAACTTGCCAAGGCCTACGTGGCAGCGGTGCGCGAGATCGTGAAGAACCTGGGCGTGTCCGATGCGAAGATGGAACGCGGCAACGTCCGCTGCGACGCCAACGTCTCGCTGCGCCCCCACGGCCGTGAACGGTTCGGTATCCGCTCCGAAACCAAGAACGTGAACTCGTTGCGCGCAGTGGAACACGCCGTCCGTTACGAGATCCAGCGCCACGCCGCTGTCCTGGATGCCGGCGAGCCCGTTGTCCAGGAGACCCGCCACTGGCACGAGGACACGCGCACCACCACGTCCGGCCGGGCCAAGTCCGACGCCGACGATTACCGCTACTTCCCGGAACCTGACCTGGTTCCCGTGGTTCCGTCTCGGGAGTGGGTGGAGGAACTCCGGGCCACCCTGCCCGAGCCGCCGGCTGCACGCCGCAAGCGCCTGCAGGCCGACTGGGGCTACTCGGACCTCGAATTCCGCGACGTGGTGAACGCCGGCGTGATGGACGAGATCGAGGAAACCATCGCCGCCGGCGCTTCGGCTTCCGTTGCCCGCAAATGGTGGATGGGTGAGATCGTCGGCCGCGCCAAGAATGCCGACGTCGACCCGGGCCAGCTGGGCGTCCAGCCTGCCACCATCGTGGAGTTGGCACGCCTGGTGGAGGAAGGCAAGATCAACAACAAGATGGCTTCGGAGGTGCTGGATGGCGTCCTGGCCGGCGAAGGCACCCCGGCCGGGATCGTGGAGAAGCGCGGCCTGGCCGTGGTTTCCGACGACGGGCCGTTGCTCGAAGCCATCGACGCCGCCCTGGCCGCGCAGCCTGAAATTGCGGACAAGATCCGTGGCGGCAAGGTCCAGGCCATCGGAGCCATTGTGGGCGGCGTGATGAAAGCCACCCGCGGCCAGGCAGACGCTGCCCGCGTCCGCGAGCTGATCCTGGAAAAGCTGGGCGTCACCGTCTAGCCCCTTCCACCCAGCCGGGTCGCAGGAGACGTTGTGAGATCCTGATTTCGCAACGTCTGCTGCGGCCCGGTTCCGGTTAAGCCGGTCAGCCCTGCTCCACCAGTCCGGCCATGATGCCCTGCAGCGCCTCGGCGACAGTCATAACGGAACGGCGCTTCAGGTTCTCAGGCCGCGCCAACAAGTCGATCCGGCGGCGGGTGCTGATTCCCTCAAGGGGCCGCAGCACAATGTCCGGGTTGAGCACCGGTCCTGCGGTGTACCTCGGGAGCAGCCCCACCACTGTGCCGGCAGCCACCAGTGCCGCCACGGTGGAGTAGTCGTTGATCCGGTGCACGATGTTCAGCTCCCGGCTGGAAACAGCGGCGACGGCGGACAACACATCCGCGGGGGAGTATCCCGTGTGGCTGGTCACCCACGCCTCGCTGCCGACGTCGTCCGCCGTCACGGCCGCTTTCCCGGCGAGGGGGTGCCCGGCGGGCAATGCCACATCCAGCGGTTCGTGGGCGAGTGGAATTACCGTCACCCGCTCCGCGGGCCACCGCGGGCTGTGGTCCATCCGGTGGGCGAGGACCAGGTCGTAGCGGGCCGTCAGGGCCGGGAAGTCCTGCTGGGCCACGTCCTCATCCGAGAGCTCGATCCGTGGCTGGCCCGGGGTGTCCAGGATCCTGGCCAGCGGCGCGAACACTGCCTGGCCCGCACTGTGGAAACCACAAAGGGTTACCCGGCCCGCCGCGGAGCCATGGTAGTTGCCGATGGCGTCCCGGGCATCGGCCATCGCACTGACCACGGCCGCCCCGGCGTCGGCCAGCACCTGACCCGCCTCGGTGAGCACCAGGTTGCGGCCCTCCTTGCGGGTGAGTGGAACATCGACTTTCCGCTGCAGCAGGGCCAATTGCTGGGAGACTGCGGACGGGGTGACCATCAGGGTGTCCGCCACTGCCTTGACGCTGCCGAGTGCGCCGAGTTCCCGCAGGATTTCGAGCTGGTGTATCTCCACCGGTCCAGTCTAAGCGTTAGCTTCCTCTACATCGTCGATTGAGAACTTCGCTGTTGTGCTAAAGCTTTTTCCTCGCTGTAATGAGGAGGGGCAGGACCTGCCAACGACGCACAAAGAGTAAGGAAGCCGATGAAGGCTTTGTACAAGGCCGGCCCCCGGGCCGGTTTCGAGCTGGTGGACCGCCCCGAACCGGCAGCAGGCCCCGCCGACGTGAAGATCAGGGTCATGACCACCGGCATCTGCGGCACCGACCTCCACATCCAGTCGTGGGACTCCTGGGCACAAGGGATCATTGAAGCTCCCCTCATCCCCGGCCACGAGTTCTACGGCGAAGTGGTCGAAATCGGCGAAGACGTCCGCGACGTCAAAGTCGGGGACCGGGTCTCCGGCGAAGGCCACGTGGTGTGCGGGATTTGCCGGAATTGCCGCGCGGGCCGGCGCCAGATGTGCATTCATACGGTCAGCGTGGGAGTACAGCGGGACGGCGCATTCGCAGAGTACGTGGTGATCCCGGAAACCAACGCCTGGGTCCATCACGATCCGTCTGTCACTCCCGAGCTCGGCGCCATCTTCGACCCCTTCGGCAATGCCGTGCACACTGCCCTCAGTTTTCCGCTGGTGGGGGAGGATGTGCTCATTACCGGTGCCGGCCCCATCGGGCTGATGGCCATCGCCGTTGCCCGCCACGCCGGAGCCCGCAAGATCGCCATCACGGATGTCTCGCGGCCAAGGCTGGACCTGGCCCGGCAGCTCGGCGCAGACCTTGCCATTGATGTCTCCACCACCCGCGTCCGCGACGCCCAGCGGGAACTGGGGATGCGCGAAGGCTTCGACATCGGGATGGAAATGTCCGGCCACCCCACTGCCCTGCCGGAAATGATCGACAACATGAACCACGGTGGCCGGATCGCCATGCTGGGCCTGCCCAGCCAGGACATCACCATTGACTGGGGCAAGGTGGTGACCCACATGCTCACGCTCAAAGGCATCTACGGCCGGGAAATGTACGAGACCTGGTACGCGATGAGCGCCATGCTGTCGTCCAATCCCGTGCTGCACGGGGGCATCTCCGCCGTCGTCACCGATACGCTCCCTGCCGCCCAGTGGGAAAAAGGCTTCAACTTGGCCCGCAGCGGCGCAGGCGGAAAAGTTGTCCTCGACTGGACCCAACTGTAAGGAACACCATGTACACCTCGATCAAGGACCAGCTGAGCAGTGAGCTGGAGGACATCCGCACCGCGGGACTCTTCAAGACTGAACGCAGCATCAACTCGCCGCAGTCCAGCCACATCTCCGCCGGGCTCGTCGGCCAGCAGGGCGCCACGGTGCTGAACTTCTGCGCCAACAACTACCTGGGCCTGGCGGACCACCCCGAAATCATAGGCGCAGCGAAGGGCGCCATGGACGAACGCGGCTTTGGCATGGCCAGCGTGCGGTTCATCTGTGGCACCCAGGACCTGCACCTGGAACTCGAGGCCCGAGTCTCGCGGTTCCTCGGAACGGAAGACACCATCCTGTTCTCCAGCTGCTTCGACGCCAACGGCGGCGTCTTCGAATCCCTCTTCGGCCCGGAGGACGCCGTCATCTCCGACGCCCTGAACCATGCTTCCATCATTGACGGCATCCGGCTGTGCAAAGCGCAGCGGTACCGGTACGCCAACCAGGACATGGCTGACCTCGAGGCCAAGCTCGTTGAGGCGAAAGATGCCCGCCGCAAGGTCATCGTCACTGACGGGGTCTTCTCCATGGACGGGTACCTCGCGCCGCTGGAGGCCATCTGCGACCTCGCCGAAAAGCACGACGCCCTGGTGATGGTGGACGACTCACACGCTGTCGGCTTCATGGGCGCAACCGGCGCCGGCACCCCGGAACACGCAGGCGTGTCACACCGGGTGGACATCTATACCGGCACCTTCGGGAAGGCTTTGGGCGGGGCATCAGGGGGATACGTCTCCGGCCGTGCAGAGGTAGTGGCCATGCTCCGGCAGAAGGCCCGCCCCTACCTTTTTTCCAACTCCCTGGCCCCGGCTATCGTCGCCGCCACCATCAAGGCGCTGGACCTGGTGGAGAACTCGGCGGAGCTGCGGCGCACGCTTTTTGACAACGCCGCGCTGTTCCGCCGCCGCATGACAGAGGAGGGGTTCGACCTCCTCCCCGGCGAGCATGCCATCGTCCCGGTGATGTTCGGCGACGCCGTCCTGGCCGTGAAGGTGGCTGACCGGATGCTGCAGCACGGCGTCTTCGTTACCGCTTTCAGTTTTCCCGTGGTTCCGCGCGGGGCGGCCAGGATCCGCGTGCAGCTTTCAGCCGCGCATTCAGGGGACGACGTCGAAGCCTGCGTGCGTGCCTTCGTCGCCAGCCGTGCCGAGGTGGCAGCCTGACGGACGCGCCCCGTTCGCCCCTAATTCTGCAAGGATGGTGCCATGCCAGCACATTATGACGTCCTTATCGTCGGCGGCGGGGTCGCCGGGCTTTCCCTTGCCTCGGCGTTGGCGGATCACTGCAGCGTTGCGTTGGTGGAGGCTGAGCAGGAGTTGGCGTACCACACGTCCTCACGCTCAGCCCGCCAGCTCATCCCGAGTTACGGCCCCCCCGTGGTCCAGGAACTGACGGTCCGCACCCTGGAACTGATCGCCGCCCGAGATGCCGAGCTGCCCGAACCAGTGCTCACGCCCCGCAGTTTTATGCTGATCGGCACCGAGGAAGCGGTGGCAGCGGAAGCCAGCGGCCATATGCGTCCCATCACCCCGGCCGAGGCGCTGGAACTGTGCCCGGCACTGCTTCCGGGATCCTTCACCGCCGCCGGACTCGACACCGGATCCTTTGGCTGCAACGCACCCCTGCTGCTCGCGGACCACCGCCAGCGGGCGCTGACAGCGGGGGTGGACATCATTACCGGCGCGCGGGTCCATTCCGCGCAACGCCTGGGCTCCGGCTGGCAGCTGGGGGCCGGGATGGAGGCATTCGAAGCCCGCGTCCTGGTCAATGCGGCCGGCGCCTGGGCGGACGAACTGGCTGTGATCAGCGGAGTCGAGAAGCTCGGGCTGCAGCCGTACCGGCGCACCGCGGCGATTGCCGCCGTCAAATGTCCCCTGCCGCCGCAAAGCCCTATGGTGGCGGCAGCGGACAACACGTTCTACTTCCGGCGCGAGGGTGACGAGGTTCTGATCTCCCCGTCCGAATCGGTGCCAAGCGGACCCGAAGATGCCAAGCCCCGACCGGGGGACGTGGAGCGCCTGGTGGCGAGGCTCAACCAGTTGACGACGCTCGGCATCACCGAAGTCCGCCGGGCCTGGACGGGCCTGCGGACCGAAGCGGCCGACGGCGTCCCCGTGGCCGGCTTTGATGCCGAAGCCCCCGGCTTCTACTGGCTTGCCGGCCAGGGTGGCTATGGCTTCCAGACGTCGTCTGCCCTGGCGGAGCTCGCGGCTGGGCAGATCCTCGCCGGCCTCCAATCCGCCGGCAGCGCGGCCCAGCCGGCAGACGGTCCGGCATCCCGGACAGCTGAGGCGCTCGCGGCCACCCGCTGGTCAGTCCGGCGCTGAAGAATGGTTGTATGAGTACGCTGATCACCAATATCGCCGAGCTGATGACGCAGGACCTGGAGCACCGGGTCCTCAGGGACGCCGCGGTCGTGGTGGAGGGCGAGCGGATTTCGTGGATCGGTGCCGCTGCGGATGCTCCCGCCGCAGATGACGCTGTAGACGCCGGCGGCCGGACAATGATCCCGGGCTGGGTGGACTCCCACACACACCTGCTGTTCGCCGGTGACCGGACGGCGGAGTTCGAAGCGCGGATGGCGGGGGAGTCGTACTCTGCCGGGGGCATCGCCGTCACCATGAACGCCACCCGTGCCACGTCCGATTTCGACCTCACCCGTTTGGCGCTGTCCCGCGTTGACGAAGGCGTTTCGCAGGGAACCACCTACATCGAGACGAAAACCGGCTACGGCCTGGACGTTGAACACGAGACCCGGAGCGCTCGCATCGCCTCCACCGTGGTGGACCAGGTCACCTACCTCGGTGCGCACCTGGTTCCCGCCGGACAGGACGCGGACGAGTACACCGACCTCGTGTGCGGCCCGATGCTCGCCGCCGTCCGGCCCTACGTGCAGTGGGCCGACGTATTTTGCGAAGAGGGCGCCTTCACTGAGGAGCAATCCCGGCGGGTCCTGCTGGCTTGCCGCGACGCAGGCCTGGGCCTGCGCGTCCACGGCAATCAGCTCGGCCAAGGCCCGGGCGTGCAGCTCGCCGTGGAACTTGGGGCCGCGAGCGTGGACCACGTGAATTACCTTGCGGATAAGGACCTTGACGCGCTGGCCGGAACCTGGGCGGGGTGGGATGCCGCTTTCGGAACCGGTGCGAGGGGCACTGTTGCAACCTGCCTTCCCGCCTGCGATCTTTCAACCCGCCAGCCACTTGCCCCTGCCCGGGTGTTGCTTGACGCCGGCGTCCAGGTGGCGCTGGCCTCAAACTGCAACCCGGGCACGTCCTACACCAGCTCGATGGCCTATTGCGTCACCACCGCCGTGCTGCAGATGGGCCTCAGCGTCCATGAAGCCGTACGCGCCGCCACCTACGGCGGCGCCCTTGCACTGCACAAGGACAAGGGAGACGACGCCGACGGCGAACGTGCGGTGGGTTCGATCGCCGTCGGACACCGGGCGGATCTCCACCTGCTCAATGCACCGTCGGCTACGCACCTTGCGTACCGTCCAGGCATGCCCCTGACGTACGCTGTATGGCGCGCCGGGAAGAGGGCCAGGTAATTCCCGGGACAAGCTGACGTTAGATGATCATTAGCGGTCTGTTATGATCAGAAAGCGTCATCGCGCCCGGTGGCGGGAGTAGCTGGAGGCTCTTGCATGACCCGCACTGACCGACTGACGGCCATACTCGATCTCCTCGCCAGGACCGGCCAGGTGGAGGTCGAAGAGATCGTCAGCACCCTCAACGTCTCCCCGGCCACCGCCCGGCGCGACCTGGACAGCCTGGCAAAGCGCAGGCTGCTCACCAGGACCCGGGGTGGTGCCAGAACGGGCGCGCTGGCCTACGACCTGCCGGGCAGGTACAACCGCGACGATCACGCCGAGGCCAAGGAGCAGATTGCCCAGGCGGCCTCAGCGCTGATTGCCCCTGGCGCCGTGATCGGGCTTTGCGGCGGCACCACCAGCACCGCGCTGGCGCAGATCCTGGCCACGCGCGAGGATCTCAACGCGCCTTCCAACCAGCCCACCCTCACGGTGGTTACCAACGCCATCAACATCGCCGGGCAGTTGGCGGTCCGGCCCAACATCAAAGTCATGGTTACCGGCGGGATCCTCAATCCGCGGTCCTACGAACTGGTGGGGCCGTACACGGACATCATTATGCAGAAGGTGGTGCTGGACATCGCCTTCATCGGTGTCAACGGCATCGACCCCGACGTCGGGCCGACCAACACGGGGGAGGGGGAAGCGTCAGTCAACGCCCTGCTGGCCAGCAGGGCACGGGTGTCCTACGTGCTGGCTGACTCGTCCAAAGTTGGGGTGCGTGCCTTTGCCACCATGGACGGCTACAACTTCACCCGCTTGATTACGGATGCGGGAATCTCGGCGCACGACAAGGCGGCCTTCGAGGCCAACGGCACGGAAGTGATTGTCGCCGCGCGCTGAGCCTGGTTGTTACTGGGAGTGAAGCCACCAGCGCGAGGGCGCGCCTGCCGACCGGACCGCAGGGCAATCAGGCCGGTTCCAGAAACTGCAGGCAAGATGGGTACATGCTGGTTCCCTCCCGCCGTCGCCTGCGGATAGAAGTCTGGATTGTCTTGGGCCTGTCCTTGGGCCAGTCTGCCGTGTATTCCGTGGTGCAGCTCCTGGACAAGTTGACCCGCGCACCGCTGGCAGAGGGCACCTCTACCCTGAATCGCTCGCAGAGCCCCCGTGAGTACTTTGACCTGACGTACCAGCTGCTGGACATTCTCTTTGCGCTGGTGCCGGTGCTGCTGGTGATCTACTTCCTCAGCGATCAGCGGCAGGCATCCTCCGGCGGGGCTGACAACGCCGGTTCGGCTTTCCGTAAACTCGGATTCAACTTCGAGCGGCCCGGGCGGGACATGCTTCAGGGTTTGGGGCTGGCTGCGCTGATCGGCGTCCCCTCCCTTGGCCTCTATGCCGCGGGCAGGGCTCTCGGCATCACGACCGCCATCATTCCCAGCGCTCTTGACGCGTACTGGTGGACGGTCCCGGTGCTGATCCTGTCCGCTATCCGCCATGCCGTGGTGGAGGAAGTCATCGTGGTGGGTTACCTCCTGAACCGCTTCGGGAAGTTCGGCTGGAGCGTGCCGCTGTCCATCATGGTCAGCTCGCTGCTCCGGGGCACGTACCACCTGTATCAGGGGTTTGGCCCCTTCATCGGCAATGTGGTGATGGGCGTCGTCTTCGCGTGGCTGTACACCAGGACCCGGCGGGTTATGCCTCTCGTGATAGCCCATGCACTGCTGGACATCGTGGCGTTCGTTGGCTTCAGCTTGTTCGGCAAGGCCGTGGGGCTGGGGTAAGGCAGGCGGTCTGTTTGTGACAGTAGCCGGTGGCTGAGTCTGTGGAAACCCTGACATTTGCGGTGCCACCGTTCCATCAGCTGGGCAAGGGGCACTTCCTGGAGGCTCAGCTACCAGGTTTCGCCGGGCTCAACCAAGATTTCGCCAGGAAACGGATTCGGCCGTCATCGGCAGGTGACGCCGTTGTCACAAGCTGATGGCGGCCGAAGTGCAAAGGGCGTTTAGCCCAAGCCGGCGCCCGGGCAGGGCCGCCCGGGCGCGGAGGAAGGGTCAGATGGTCACAGCACCATTGGAGGTCTCGAACGTCACCGAAAGGATCCCGGGGGTCCCGTGCGGTGCCACCCACTCCACGGCTACATCTTCGAGCGGCTTTTCCACCGGCTCGCCCAGCCACTCGGTAACCCGGGCAGCGGAGCCGGCAATGGTCAGGCAGCTCATCTTCACGTTGCTCTCATAGGCGTTGGACGGGTGCAGGGACGGGTCCCCCTCCCACTTGAGCATGTAGGGAACCTGCGGGTCGGCAATCAAACCCAGGATGCCGATCTGCTTCCAGACCAGTTCGCGGCCGTCAGGAAACTTGCGGTTTCCGTTGACAGCGGAGCGTCCGAGCCGTTCTTCAAAGGGAACCAGGTCGTCAACCTCGACGCACCAGCCCATCCAGCCGCCCCCCGCCGCAGACCGTGCACGCACTGCCTGTCCGAAGGGAGCCTTGTCCGAAGCGGGGTGGTCCAGGACCTCGACGACTTCGAGGTACTTGTGCCCGGCGAGCGGGATGATCATATTCCGGGTTCCGAACCGCGGGTGTACCCCGCCCTTCACTGCCTCAACGCCGAGGGCAGAGGAAATACGTTCGGTGGTGGCAGCCAGGCCATCGTGTTCACAGGCGTAAGAGACGTGATCCATGCGCATGGCAACATCTTGGCACTTTGTGATCGGGCTCTCAGCTAAGGATAGCCTTACTGGGATTTTGGTTCTGAAGCAGCATTAATCCAGGGTCCTGTTGACGGCAGCGGTGAGGACCTTGTTCGTCATAATCCTGTCAACCGTCGCGTCCATGTTCCTACACTGGGCTCAGGTCATGAGTGCCAGCGCCAAGCCCCGGCTCGCTGGCCGGCAACCCTCCATCCGCGGTGGGGTGCCCCGGGTGAGGACCTGGCTGTCCGGCAACGGCCGGATGGCAAGCGCGGCCCGCGGTGCTTCGAGCATGCCGGGCCCATGTCAAAGGAGCCTTAGTTGTCCAACGGATGGTCTTTCGAAACCCGCCAGATCCACGCAGGGCAGGAGCCGGACGCTGCCACGGGTGCCCGTGCGCTCCCCATTTACCAAACCACGTCCTTTGTGTTCCCCAGCGCAGAGAGCGCAGCGAACCGCTTCGCCCTCGCTGAGCTGGCGCCCATCTACACCAGGATCGGCAACCCCACCCAGGAAGCCGTGGAACAGCGGATCGCCAGCCTCGAAGGCGGCCTGGGTGCCCTTCTGCTCAGCTCAGGGCAGGCCGCTGAAACTTTCGCAGTCCTGAATATCGCCGAGTCTGGGGACCACATTGTGGCCAGCCCCAGCCTTTACGGCGGCACCTACAACCTCTTTGCCCATACCCTGAAGAAGTTTGGCATTTCCGTCACGTTTGTGGCTGACCCTGACAACCTGGACCAGTGGCGCGAGGCAGTGCAGCCCAACACCAAGCTGTTCTTTGGCGAGGTGGTTTCCAACCCGCGGCAGGATGTCCTGGATATTGAAGGCGTGTCCCAGGTTGCGCACGACGCCGGGGTTCCCCTGATCGTGGACAACACCCTGTCCACCCCGTACCTGATCCGGCCACTGGAATGGGGTGCGGATATTGTGGTGCACTCGGCCACCAAATACCTGGGCGGCCATGGTTCCGCGATCGCCGGCGTGATCGTGGACTCCGGAAAGTTCGATTTCGGCAAGGACCCTGCAAAGTTCCCCGGCTTCAACACCCCGGATCCCACCTACAACGGGCTGGTCTATGCCCGGGACCTTGGCGCCGAGGGTGCCCTGGGCGCCAACCTTTCCTACATCCTGAAGGCCCGGGTGCAGCTCCTGCGTGACCTGGGCTCGGCAGTGTCGCCCTTCAACGCCTTCCTCATCGCCCAAGGACTGGAGACGCTGAGCCTGCGGGTGGAACGTCACGTCGCCAACGCCCTGGAAGTAGCCCGCTGGCTGGAAGCGCGTGACGACGTCGAATCCGTCGCCTACGCCGGGCTGCCCTCCAGTCCTTGGTACGAGCGCGGCCGCAAGTACGGCCCCAAGGGCACCGGCGCCATCGTGTCGTTCAACCTCGCCGGCGGGGCGGAGGCGGGTAAACGCTTCGTGGACGCGCTTGAGCTGCATTCCCACGTGGCCAACATCGGTGACGTCCGTTCCCTGGTCATCCACCCGGCGTCGACCACCCACAGCCAGCTCTCGCCTGAGCAGCAGGTGGTTGCCGGCGTGCACCCCGGCCTGGTGCGGCTGTCGGTAGGGATCGAGCACATCGATGACATCTTGGCTGACCTTGAGGCGGGCTTCCGGGCGGCCAAGGAAGCCACCGGCGCCTAGCAGTACCCGGGCACCAGCTCGGCAGCGGGCCGGGGAAGTCACAACCAGTCACACTCTTGGCGGCAGGCAGGGGCTGTTTCGTACACTCGAACCAGGTCATGAGTGCCAGTGACAGCCCCGGCTTGCTGGCCGGCAACCCTCCTTCCGCGGTGGGGTGCCCCGGGTGAAGACCTGGCCTGCCGGTCATTCGACGGCGGGCAAGCGCGTAGAAGAGGTCTTGCCATGACGGTTACCGTCACCCGTACCACCGTCCCTGAACACGGGATTGTCCGCTATGCCTCCATCGGGGGACTGAAGCTGGAGGCCGGCGGATACCTGCCGGACGTCACGCTGGCCTATGAAACCTGGGGCACCCTCAACGCGGACGGCAGCAACGCCGTCCTCATTGAACATGCACTGACCGGCAGTACCCATGTAACCAGGGGCGACACGGAAGAGCCCGGCTGGTGGGAACAGCTCGCGGGACCAGGTGCGCCGGTGGACACGAACCGATTCTTTGTTGTGTCCGTCAATATCGTAGGTGGCTGTTACGGGTCTACGGGTCCGTCGTCGCCCGCTCCGGACGGAAAGCCCTGGGGCTCCCGCTTTCCACTGGTGACCCTGAGGGACAGCACAGTGGCGGAGGCCCGGCTGGCCGACCAGTTGGGGATCTCGAGCTGGTTTGCCGTGCTGGGTGGCTCGATGGGCGGGGCGCGTGCCCTGGAATGGGCGCTTACCTATCCGGAGCGGGTACAGCGATGCGCTGTGATCGCCGTCGGCGCCGCAAGTACGGCCGAGCAAATCGCCTTCGCCCAGGCACAGACCCTCGCCATCCGCCAGGACGCCAACTTCGACGGCGGTGACTACTACAACGGACCCGCCCCGGAGGAGGGCCTGGCGCTGGCCAGGCGTATTGCCCATATCACGTACCGTTCCCCGCAGGAGCTGGACGGACGGTTCGGGCGGACGCCGCAGGCTACCGAATCGCCGCTCCAGGGTGAGCAGCTTTCAGCCCGCGGACGCTACCAGGTGGAAAGCTACCTGGACCATCAGGGCACCAAACTGGTGCAGCGTTTCGATGCGAACAGCTACATCGCCATCACGGAGGCACTGATGAGCCACGACATCTGCCGGGGGCGGGGGTCCCTCACCCAGGCTCTGTCCGGTGCCAGCGCGCGTTTCTTTATCGCCGCCGTGGACTCGGACCGGCTCTACTTCCCGTCACAGTCACGGGAGCTGGCACGGGCTCTTCCCGGGGAGGTGGACGTCCACCTCATCGAAGCGCCTATCGGGCACGACGGATTCCTCACCGAGATCGGCCAGTTGGCACCGCAACTCCGCGAGCACCTTTCGGCCTAAGCAGGCCTCCAAAGCAGAATGTGTGCATTAATGCAGATGGGCTCTGCATGATTCGCCGTTGAGCTGGGCGATAAGGCAGACCATACTCAATGGGACCCGGCGGTTCGTGGCCAAAATCACACGTATCCGCCACAGCCTGTCCCAGTGGTGTCGAAGAGGACGCCGAAGGAGTTCACTAAATGAGTACGGAAAGCTCCGCCGCACGGCGGCCAGAGGAAACCGACGTCAAGGCCTCAGGCCTGAAGAAAGTCGTTACGGCCTCCATGGCCGGCACTGTTGTTGAGTGGTACGAGTTTTTCCTTTATGCCTCCGCCGCCACCCTGGTGTTCGGCAAAACCTTCTTCCCCAATTCAGGGACTGAACTGGACGGCATCATTGCCGCATTTGTCACTTACGCCGTAGGTTTCGTGGCCCGCCCCATCGGCGGCATCGTCTTTGGCCACTTCGGTGACAAGTTCGGCCGCAAGCAGTTGCTGCAGCTGAGCATCATCCTCGTCGGCGTAGCCACTTTCCTTATGGGCTGCCTGCCCACCTTCGCCCAGATCGGCTACTGGGCTCCGGCCCTCCTGGTGTTCCTGCGCTTCGTGCAGGGCTTCGCCGTCGGCGGTGAGTGGGGCGGCGCCGTGCTGCTGGTTGCCGAGCACAGCCCCAACAAGTCGCGCGGGTTCTGGTCCAGCTGGCCACAGTCAGCGGTACCTATGGGCAACCTCCTGGCCACGGGCGTGTTGTTCACCCTTTCGGCCACGCTTTCCCAGGAAGCCTTCCTCGGCTGGGGCTGGCGCGTCGCCTTCTGGCTCTCCGCAGTCATCGTCATCGTCGGCTACTACATCCGCACCAAGGTCCAGGATGCCCCGATCTTCATCGAAGCCCGCAAGGAAGTCACGGTGGAGAAGAAGGGCTACGGTGTTGCCGAGGTCTTCCGCCGGTACCCGCGCGGTGTCTTTACCGCCATGGGCCTGCGTTTTGCCGAAAACATCCTGTACTACCTCGTGGTGACATTCTCCATCACCTACCTTAAGGTCGTTGTCCAGACCGACACCTCCCGCATCCTCCTGCTTCTGCTCGTGGCGCACTTCATCCACTTCTGCGCGGTCCCGCTCGTGGGCAGGATGTCGGACGCATTCGGCCGGCGGCCCGTCTACATGGCAGGCGCCATCCTCGGCGGCACGTGGGGCTTCTTCGCCTTCCCCATGATGGACACCGGCAATGACATCATCATCCTGGCCGCCATCACCATCGGCCTGTTGTTCCACGCGCTGATGTACGCAGGCCAGCCGTCCATCATGGCCGAGATGTTCCCCACCCGGATGCGGTACTCGGGCGTTTCCCTGGGCTACCAGGTGACCTCCATCGTCGCCGGTTCGCTGGCACCGATCATCGCCACATCACTGCTGGGAACCTTCAACTCCTCTACTCCGGTGGCGCTGTACCTGCTCGGGGCTTGCATCGTGACCGCAATCTCCGTGTTCTTCCTCAAGGAGACCCGCGGCATCTCGCTGCACGACGTGGACGCAGCCGACGCCCGGGGCACCGCGGACCTGCTCGCGGCCGGCAAGAAATAGTCACCGGCACCACCGCAGAGCCGAACAGCACCAACTGCCCGGACCCGCGACCACGCAGGCCCGGGCAGTTGGGCGTCAGCACCTTCGTAGAAGTCAGGATTTCCCATGAAAGCAGCGGTCCTTTACGCCACGGTCCCGCCCGGAACCAGCTACACCGAAGCGCATCCCCTTCGGGTCGAGGAGCTTGACCGGCCGGAACCCCGCGCCGGCGAGTTGGGCATCAGCATCACCTACTCGAGCCTGTGCCACTCGGACCTTTCCGTGGTGGATGGCTCCCGCGTCAGGCCCCTTCCCATGGCACTGGGGCACGAGGCTGTAGGGCGGGTTGCCGCAGTGGGTAAAGGTGTTACGGATGTTTCCCCCGGAGACCATGTGGTCCTCGTCTTCGTCCCCAGCTGTGGTGACTGCCGTGCCTGCCGGGGGGGCCGTCCGGCACTGTGCCACCGTGCGGCGGAAGTAAACGGCTCGGGGGACCTCCTGCATGGCGGGGCCCTCCTGCGGACGCCTGCGGGGGAACGGATCAACCACCATCTGGGGGTTTCTGCCTTCGCGGACTACGCCGTGGTGGCCCGGGAATCGGTGGTGGCCATCGACGACGACGTCCCCGACACTGTTGCGGCTATGTTCGGCTGCGCCGTGCTGACCGGTATGGGAGCCGTCTTCAACACAGCGGCCGTCCAGCAAGGCCAGTCCGTAGCGGTCTTCGGACTGGGCGCTGTAGGTCTTTCGTCCGTCATGGCCGCGGCGCTGGCCGGTGCCTCCTCCGTGATTGCCATCGATCCCAATGCCCGCAAGCACGGGCTCGCCCTGAAGTGCGGGGCAACCGCCGTGGGGACCCCGGACGAAGCTCCCCACCTGATCCTGGAGGCGGCCGGCGACGGTGTGGACATTGCCATCGAAGCTGTGGGGTCAGCCCGGGTCATTGCATCATGCCTCGAGTACGTGACGCGTGGCGGCGCCGTGGTCTCGGTGGGGCTGCCACACCCCACGGCGGAACTGACCGTACCCGCGCTCCAGTTCGCCGGGGCGGGCAAGCGGCTCCTGGGCTCGTATATGGGTGATGCCGTTCCGGGCCGGGACATCCCCCTCTACCTTGGGTACTGGCGCGAGGGCAGGCTTCCCGTTGAGCTGCTGCACACCGACACCCGGCCGCTTCAAGAGATCAACGAAGGCCTCGATGCGCTGGCTGCGGGGCACGTGGTGAGGCGGCTCTTCCACGCCTGAACAGACGGTACGGATGCCCAGGGACTAGGCGGCCAGCACGTCCTGGCGTTCGGCCACTTCTTCCTTTAGCGCAGTGACCACGGCCTGCACCCGGGCGGACCGCAGCGATTCCGGCCGGGCCACAGCCCAGATGGGCACCTGTCGTTGGAAGGCGCCGGGGAGCACCGGAACGAACTCCGGGTTCCGCGCCACCATAAAATTCGGAAGCAATCCGATGCCCGCGCCGCGGCGCACCGCCTCCACCTGGGCAAAGATGCTCGTCGCCTGGAAGCTGGACCTGGGCATGGGCAGCTGCGAGGACCGGTGGCCCAGTTCGGCAACCTGGAGTGCGGACTCAACGTAAGAGACGAAGCCGTGCTGCCCCACGCCGTCGGGCGTTTCCGGCAAGCCCCGTTCGGCGGCATAAGCCGGGCTGGCGTAGAGCCGGAGGAAGTAGTTGGTCAGGAAAATGGCCTGCGCGTTGCTCACATCCGTGCGGCCCACCACCACCTCAAGGTCCACGCCGGAGCGGTTCTGGCTGACCTTGCGCGTGGCACTGAGCATTTCCACATTCAGCAGGGGATGCCGCTGCTGGAGGCGGACCAGCGCAGGGGTTACGAATTCTGCGCCGAAGCCGTCCGAGGTGCTCAGGCGCACCATGCCCGACAGGGCGTCCCGGTCCTGGCCCGTGGCGGCAGCCAATGACCCCAGCGTGTCCTCGATCGTTTCCGCCGCGGCCACGGCCGAAGCCCCCAGCTCCGTCAGTTCCCAGCCGTGCGGGCTGCGCTCCAGGGTGCGGCCGCCCAGCTGCTTGTCGAGGGCGAGGATCCGGCGCGAAATGGTGGTGTGCGTGGTGCCCATCGTTTCCGCGACGGCGTTGAAGCGTCCCAGCCGGGCCACAGTGAGCAAAATCAGCAAGTCGTCCGGACTCGGAAGCCGCGCCACCCCGGTGCCCCTTCCTTCGTGTGCATCGGTGCACATGCCATCTGTGATTTTTCCCCTTGATTGCACTCCAGCAGGGTGTGATGGTGGACACAGACCTTCCGGCTGCCCAGGGCCGGAGGCACAGCAAAGGAGCTTATGCCATGGCAGTAGTTGGTTGGATCGGTTTGGGAAACATGGGCGGGTCCATGTCGGGGAACCTCGCAAAGGCGGGTCACGACGTTCGGGGATTCGACCTCAGCCCGGCTGCTCTCGCTGCTGCGGAGGCAGGCGGGGTGAAGCCGGTAGGGAGCATCGCCGAGGCAGTGGCGGGCGCCGACGTCGTATTCACCATGCTTCCCAAGGGCGAGCATGCCAAGACTGTCTACCTGGGCGGGGACGGGGTGCTGGCCCATGCCGATACGGGCACACTCCTGGTCGATTCCTCCACGATCGATATCGCCGCCGCCAAGGAATTGCACGACGCCGCCGCTGCCGCCGGTTTCCGCTTCGTCGATGCCCCTGTCTCAGGCGGGATGAGCGGCGCCAAGGCAGGAACGCTCACGTTTATGGTGGGCGGTGAAGCTGGCGCCGTGGCCGACGCTGCGCGCTACATCGAACCGATGGCAGCCAACATCATCCCTACGGGCGGAGCCACCACCGGGCAGGCGGCCAAAATCTGCAACAACCTGATGCTCCTGATCAACCTGGCCTCCACTGCCGAGGGCGCAGTGCTCGCAGACCGTCTCGCCCTCGACAAGAAGGTGTTTTGGGACATCGCTTCCGTGTCCTCCGGGGACAGCTGGGCCCTGCGCACCTGGTACCCCGTTCCCGGCGTGGTCCCCACCGCTGCATCAAACAATGACTTCGCGCCCACCTTTACCGCCGAGCTGGCGAACAAGGACATCGGCCTGGCCATCAGCGCTGCCGAGGACACCGGCACGCCGCTCGAAATCGGCAGGCACGTTCAGCAGCTGTACCAGCGCCTCATCGATGCGGGCGAGTCCGGTAAGGACTGCTCCATGATCATCAAGCTCGCCGACGGTTCCCTGGACTCAGCACAGTAGAAAAGAGACCTCCATGCACACCATTCCGCATTACATCAACGGCAGCCGCGTTGCTGAAGCCGAGCGCTTCGGCCCTGTCTACAACCCGGCTACCGGAGAGCAGGAAAAGCAGGTGGCACTGGCTTCAGCTGCCCGGGTAGAAGAAGCCATTGCCGCCGCCTCCGCTGCGCTGCCAGGCTGGCGGGCCACGAGCCTGGCCAAACGGACCAATATCTTCTTCCGCGTCCGCGAAATCCTTACCCAGCGCAAGTCCGAGCTGGCCGCCATCCTGACCAGTGAGCACGGCAAAGTACTCTCCGACGCCGAAGGGGAAATTTCCCGCGGACTCGAGAACATCGAGTTTGCCACCGGGCTGTCCCACATGCTCAAGGGGGAACGCTCCGAGCAGGTCTCCAGCGGCGTGGACGTCCACTCCGTCCGGCAGCCAGTGGGCGTCGTGGCCTGCATTACCCCGTTCAATTTCCCGGCCATGGTGCCGCTCTGGATGATCGGCAGCGCCCTGGCATGCGGGAACACCGTGCTCCTGAAGCCCAGTGAAAAGGATCCGTCCTCCGCCGTGTTCATCGCGGAAGTCTTCGCCGAAGCGGGCCTGCCGGCCGGTGTGCTGAACGTGGTGCAGGGCGACAAAGAGGCGGTGGACGTCCTGCTCGAACACCCGCACGTCAAAGCCGTCAGCTTCGTGGGCTCAACGCCCATCGCGCAGTCGATCTACAAGCGTGCTGCGGACCACGGCAAACGGGTCCAGGCCCTGGGCGGGGCAAAGAACCACATGGTGGTCCTGCCGGACGCTGACCTGGACATGGCCGCCGACGCCGCCATCTCGGCTGCCTACGGCTCTGCAGGCGAGCGCTGCATGGCGGTCAGCGTGCTCGTAGCCGTCGGCGCCATCGCCGACGACCTTGTGGCGGCCATCCAGAGCCGGATGGCTACCCTGACGATCGGCCCAGGCACCGACCCGGCATCACAGATGGGCCCGCTGATCACCTCAGAACACCGGGAAAGAGTGGCCTCCTACGTCGCAGGGGCCGAAAACGAGGGCGCCACGGTGGTTGTCGACGGCCGCTCGCAGCAGTTCGATTCCACCGGGTTCTTCATCGGAGTCAGCCTGGTGGACCACGTCAAGCCGGGCATGAAGGTGTACGACGACGAAATCTTCGGCCCCGTCCTGTCCGTGGTCCGCGTGGATACCTACAGCGATGCGGTCCGCCTGGTCAACGACAACGAGTTCGGGAACGGGGTTGCCATCTTCACCCGCGACGGCGGCGCCGCCCGCCAGTTCGAATTCGACGTCGAGGCAGGCATGGTGGGCGTCAACGTGCCCATCCCGGTGCCGGTGGGCACCTTCTCCTTCGGCGGCTGGAAGAACTCCCTGTTCGGTGACACGCACATGTACGGGCCGGACAGTATCCGCTTCTACACCAGGGGCAAAGTGGTCACCACGCGGTGGCCGGACCCGGCAACGTCCGTCATCGACCTGGGCTTTCCGCAGGTGGACTGACGCAGGTCAGCCGTTCATGATCTCGCCGCGGCGGGCCATGTACTCCTCCATGGAAAGTTCGCCGTTGCTGTACTTCTCATCCAGTTCCGCAAGCTTGCGTGCGCGGTAGCCCTGCGGGGCCGACGGCGGCGGGGGAGTGGCAGGTGCTGCCGGCTGCTGCGGGGCTTGGGATTGCCCCTGCCGGGGTTGTTCCGGCCGGGGCTGCCCGTACGGCGGAAACTGCTGGTCCATGGGTGGAACCGGCTGGATGGGCGGCAGCGGCTGGGGCCGGTCAAGTTCGCGGAACCCGCCGCTGAAATAGTCCTGCTGGGTGTAGCCGTCCCGGGGCTGTTTGCTCTGTGGACCCGCCGAACCGGGGAACTGGCCGCCGCCCGGGAACTGCTCAGGGTAGCGCCCGGATAAGCTCTGCTCGTGGTTCCTGCGGGCGACAGACTTCCGGTACATCCGCATGGCCATCGGGATCAGGAATGACAAAATGATGATCCAGAAAAACAAGTTGCTCACGGTGCCGTGCCTCTCATGTGTGTCCTTCCAGCTTAGCCCCGTAGTGCACGCGGACGGCCGGGATTCCCGCGGCCCATGTAATGCCGCGTGGCGGAATAGCCCAAGGTGTATTCGTCGTAGCACTGGATCAGGTCAATCCGTGGTCCGGCTTCCGGAAGGGCATCGCCACCGGTCCGCGTATGGGCCCCCGGAACCATCTGCCCGGCGCTATCGCCGGGCAACCTCGGTGGTCCCCAGCGGACCCTCGCCCGATCCCAGCGGAACCCCCGGACCAAAGACAGGACCCGGCGTCGGACGCTTGGCGGTGATCCCGTCGCCGGACGATTGGTGGCGCAGCCTGCGCAGCACCCACGGTACAAAGTACTCACGGGCCCACACCAGGTCACCGGAGCGCGCTTCGCGCCAGGTGCGGTGCGGGAGTGGTTTGGGCTGCAGCGGCTCCAGCGTGTGCTGCACGTTCAGCGAGTCCAGCACCATGGCGGCGATGGTGTGGTGGCCAAGAGGGGAGAAGTGCAGCCGGTCCTGGTCCCACATCTGCGGATCGCTCAGCTGCCGCAGGGACCACATGTCCGCGATCACGGCATCATGCCGGGCAGCCACGGTGCGCAGGTTTTCGTTGTAGATCGCCACCTTGCTGCGGATCCTGCCCAGCACCGAAGAACCGGTGTCCGGGCCGTTAAAGAGGACCACGGTGGCGCCGCCCATGGCGAGGATCTGCACCACCGAATCGAGCTTTTCAGCCAGGGCATCAGGGTCGCCGCCCGGGCGCAGCAGGTCATTACCGCCGGCCGAGAGTGTGACGAGGTCCGGCTTGAGCGCCAGGCACGGGGCCAGTTGCTGGTCCACGATCTGCTGCAGCAACCTGCCGCGCACAGCCAGGTTCGCGTAGGCAAAGTCGGGCTGTGTACGGCCCAGTTCCTCCGCCACCCGGTCCGCCCAGCCGCGGTAGCCGCCTGGGCGTGAGGGCTCGGGATCGCCGATGCCCTCCGTGAAGGAATCGCCCATTGCCACGTACCGGGTCCAGGGGTGGGATCCTGCGCGGGCAGTAGGGGATTGAATGGCACTTGTGTCAGTCACGGTCCTATCCTGCCTTCCGCTTTACTGGCTACGCGAACGTAGGTTGTTACCTTTCGGTAGCTGTAACAATGGAAACCATGACTGAAGCCGAAGTATTTCCTGCCCCTGTTGTCCTGTGGTCCCATCCCGAGGACCAGCGTGACGGCAGGCCGCTGCTGGTACTGCTGCACGGCTACGGCGCCAACGAACATGACCTGCTCAGTCTGGCTGACCTGCTGCCCGGGGACTTCGCCGTCGCCTCCGTCCGGGCTCCCATCGCCATGGGCCCGGGTTTCACCTGGTTCCCGCTGACGGCGTCCATTGACTACTCGCTGGAGCGGGTCAAGGCGGCATCATCCTTTGTGCTGGATTGGATCGACACCATAAAGGTGGGCCATCCCTCGGTTTCACTGCTCGGCTTCTCGATGGGAATGGCGATGGCAACCACGCTCCTGCGGCAGCGGCCCACGGACTTCGCGGCCGTCGTCGGGCTCTCAGGCTTTGTGGTGGACGCAGGCGACGATCCCAGCTTCAGGGATTCGGAATTGAACGGAACCGTTCCCATGTTCTGGGGCCGGGACCAGCAGGACCCCGTGATCACCGCGGACAAGATCGACTACACCATGGGCTGGGTCCGCAAGCACGTTAAACTCACCAAGGTCCTGTACACGGGCATGTGGCACGGCATCAACCAGCAGGAGATCGGCCACGTAGGTGAATTCCTTACCCACGAAGTCCTCAAAAAGTAGGCGGACGACGACGGGTGCAGGACGGCAGGTTAACCTGCCTCGGGTGCCACCACCCGCACCGTTTGCCCATTGACCGTGACCGTATCGCCGTTGTGCAGCTGCCGGCCGCGACGGTCGTCGATCTCCCCGTTGACCTTGACGAGCCCGTTCTTGATGAGGTCCGCCGCCTCAACGCCGTCCTCGACCAGGTTGGCGAGCTTGAGCAGCTGGCCAAGGCGGATCATGCTGTCGCGGATGGGGATGTCTTCAACACGGTTGCTCATGAAGCAATAATGCCTGACGTAAGGTGGATTCAGTGACCTCCACCCATCGCCTGCCGCTGCTCGCAGGCCTTCCCTTGGCGGTGGGCGCAGGCCTGGCCATTCCCCTGCAGGGCCGTATTAACGGTGCCTTGGGCGCCCGGTTGAACGACGGCATCGCCGCTTCCGTGGTGAGCTTCAGCACAGGGCTGGTGGTGATGATCCTGATCTCGCTGCTCCTGCCGCGCGGACGTGCCGGGCTGGCGCGGATCCTGCCGGCCGTCCGCAGCCGGGCCTTTCCCCGGATTTACGTCCTCGCCGGCGGCATCGGGGCCCTGTTCGTCTTTGCCCAGTCCTTTACGGTCGGCATCCTGGGCGTGGCCCTCTTCACCGTTGCCACAGTCACCGGGCAGACCGTCAGCGGGCTGCTCGTGGACCGGCTGGGGATTGGACCGGCGGGCCGGAAGCCAGTTACCGGGATCCGGATTGTCGGCTGCCTGCTGACCATTGCCGCCGTCGCCTGGGCAGTTTCGCCCCGGTTCAGCGGGGGCGCCGGGGGAGCGGGCGGCGCGTCCGACGGCGGGCCGGCGGGCCTGCTGCTTCCGCTCCTGCTCCCCGTCGCCGCCGGGTTCCTCATGAGCTTCCAGCAGGCCATGAACGGAACGGCCACCGTTCACTACGGCACGCCGATCGCCGCCACCCTGGTCAATTTCGTGGCCGGTTCGGTGGTTCTCTGGACGGCCTACGCCATCAAGCTGGCAGTGGTTGGCGCGGGAAACCCCCTGCCGGGGGAGTGGTGGTACTACGTCGGCGGTCCGATGGGATGCGTCTTCATCGGACTGGGCGCGCTGCTGGTCCGCAGCCTGGGCGTGCTGGTCACGGGCCTGGGCATGATCGCGGGGCAGCTGCTCGGCTCGCTTGCCCTTGACGTGATCCTGCCGGCGCCGGGGGCCGTGGTTGCACCGGCCACAGTGCTCGGCACCATCCTCACGCTGGCCGCCATCATCCTGGCAACCCTGCCCTGGCCGCGGGGCGCGCTCCGCAGGTAGGCACCGGTAGGCTAGGACACGCAGCTTTTTCGCATCTTTCCTTCATCCGCCCCCGCGGCAGCCAGCGGTCATGCGCCTCCGGCTTGCCCGGGGCCTGAACACCGCGGACCGCACCCAGCGGCCCTGTAGAAATTGGAGTTACCCCATGGCAGCAAAATCCGTTCTCGACCAGGTCATTTCCCTCTCCAAGCGGAGGGGCTTTGTGTTCCAGGCCGGTGAGATCTACGGAGGTTCGCGCTCTGCCTGGGACTACGGGCCCCTCGGCGCCGAGCTGAAGGAAAACATCAAGCGCCAGTGGTGGCAGTCCATGGTCCGCGGCCGCGAGGACGTGGTGGGCCTGGACTCCTCCGTCATCCTGCCCCGTCAAGTGTGGGAAGCCTCCGGCCACGTTGAGGTCTTCTCCGACCCCCTGGTGGAGTGCCTCTCCTGCCACAAGCGCTACCGCGCAGACCACCTCGAGGAAGAATACGAGGAAAAGAAGGGCCGCCCCGCCGAGAACGGCCTGAAGGACATTGCCTGCGCCAACTGCGGAACCCGTGGTGAATGGACCGAGCCGCAGGAATTCAGCGGCCTCCTGAAGACCTTCCTTGGCCCGGTGGCCAGTGAGGAAGGCATGCACTACCTGCGCCCGGAAACGGCCCAGGGCATCTTCGTGAACTTCAACAACGTCCTCACCACCTCGCGCAAGAAGCCGCCGTTCGGCATCGGCCAGATCGGCAAGTCCTTCCGCAACGAGATCACGCCCGGCAACTTCATCTTCCGCACCCGCGAGTTCGAGCAGATGGAAATGGAGTTCTTCGTCGAGCCCGGCACCGATGAGGAATGGCACCAGTACTGGATGAAGGAGCGGATGTCCTGGTACACCAGCCTGGGCATCCGCGAGGAAAACCTGCGGTTCTTCGAGCACCCGAAGGAAAAGCTGAGCCACTACTCCAAGGGCACCACGGACATCGAGTACCGCTTTGGCTTCCAGGGTTCGGAATGGGGCGAGCTGGAAGGCATCGCCAACCGCACCGACTTTGACCTCTCCACCCACGCCAAGGCCTCCGGCCAGGACCTGAGCTACTTCAACCAGGCCACCAATGAGCGCTACACCCCCTACGTCATTGAACCGGCCGCCGGCCTCACCCGCTCCTTCATGGCGTTCCTGGTGGACGCCTACACCGAGGACGAGGCCCCCAACGCCAAGGGCGGCGTTGATGTCCGCACCGTCCTGAAGCTGGACCCGCGCCTGGCCCCGGTCAAGGCCGCGGTGCTGCCGCTGAGCCGCAACGAGGACCTGTCACCGAAGGCCAAGGACCTTGGCGCTCAGCTGCGAAAGAACTGGAACATCGACTTCGACGATGCCGGGGCCATCGGCCGCCGCTACCGCCGGCAGGACGAGATTGGTACCCCTTTCTGCATCACCGTGGATTTCGACACCCTTGAGGACCAGGCCGTGACCATCCGCGAGCGGGACACCATGAGCCAGGAACGCGTTTCCCTGGACAAGGTGGAGGGCTACCTGGCCGCACGCCTGATCGGCGCCTAGCAGTGGCTATCGAATACCGCGCATGGCGCGAGGGCGACGACCTGGCCCTCCTGGAAATCTGGGGCGACCCCGAAACGTACCAGGCCCGGCAGTTCCGGGGCGCGCTGGCGCTCTCGTCGGCCGGGGGCAGTGGCACCCCCTGGCGGCGCTGCATCGTAGCCGAGGACGTTGTGGACGGTGTCGGAATCCCGGTGGCGGCGGGCGTCGTCTACGAGGCTTCCCTGCACCCGGAACGGCTCTGGACTTACATTGAGGTGGCGCGGGACCACCGGCGCTCGGGCATCGGCGCGACGCTCCTGACAATGCTGCGCCGGGAAGCCGGGCAGTCGCCGTCGGGCGTGTCAAGACTTCGTGCCAAGGTGGAGCCCGGCACTCCGGGTGCCGCCTTCGCTGAGCACTTCGGCCTTTCGCCCATCCAGCGCTCGCGGCTGGTGGTAGTGGAACCGGGCGCCCTCCGGCTTCCGGTGTTCCCCGCGGATGACGACGGCGGCAGGCCGGCCAATGACGAAAACGCCGGCTCCGACGTCGTGATGGACTTGGCTACCGGCTCAGTTGAACTGACGGACGTTGTGGGCCGCTACTACACGGCAATCCACGGGTGGGATTCCCCGGGCGTACTGTCCGTGGGCCAGGTGCAGCGGCTGTTCCTGGATGACCTCACCGGTGCCCACGGCGCCATAGTGCTGCGTGCCCGGCCCGAGTCCGCTTTTGGTGCCGCGGTGGCGCCAAGCAAGAAGGGCCGGATCCGCGCCTTTGCCGTCAGCTATGCGGCGCCGGCAGACCCTGACGCGGCACCGCACCAGGAGGATAAGGGGCCGGAAACGCCAACGGACGTCTTCGTCGGCCACGAGCCCGCGCTGGACGCCGATGATGCGGCGGAAGCCGTCCGGGACATGCTCGCCCTTATTGCATACCAGCACCCGGTGATGCTGGAACTGGACGATTCGATGACAGCCCTCCGCGCCGCCGTCGAGCCCCTGCTCGACAGCGGCAAGGCCCGCCTCGCCGGACCGGAGACCCTGGTCGTCTCGGATTAGCAGGGCCACTCAGGTGACTCGCGGTTAACGCTCCCAATACGCGGTTTCGCGGCGTTATCTGCGAGTCACTGGCGTGCATCAGTGAACATCACCACGCCTTACGCAGGTAGACCCGCTGCAGGCCGCAGATACGCCCAGGGGAAAGCGTTCACAGGGTCACCTGAACCGATGACGCCGGCAGCAGTTGCTCAAACCCTCGTGGCACTGGCACGTCAGCCCCGGTTGATGCACCGAAAGCTTTCAAGACGAATCCGGTGGAGAGTGTGTGCCACAGCCGGACCTTACGGAACATAAAATGCCCGGCGCCTTTCAGGGCGACGTACTGCATGGATTCAGCGTCTGCAGCGGCATGCCGGGCAAAAGCCAGCGAGGCCGACGGGCTGGTCCACCTGTCAATGGTGCCGTGGATGATCAGCACCTTCCGCCCGGCCACTGCGGAGACCGGAGTCCCAGGGCTCAGCCAGGGCGCCAGCGCCACAACTGCTTCCACCTGCGGGTGGTCCGCAGCACAGACAGCGGTCAGGCCGCCCATGGAATGGCCGATGAGGAACACGGGAACGCCGGGATGCCTGCTGCTGATCTGCTCCAAAGCCCAGCGCGCATCCTGCAGCGGTGTCATGTCCGCACCGTTCCAGCCGCGCACGCTGTTGCGCAGGGACCAGACTGCAAGACCGTGCTTTCTTCCGGCCCGGTGCAGGTGCCTTGCGAAGGGGACCATCCTGGCAGGGCTTAGGTGCCGGGCCTCCACGGGCTCACGGCTGTGCGATTTTCCGCCATGCAGCACCAGGGCAACGCCCAAGGTAGGCGCGGATGCCGGAAGCACGCTGAGAACGGCCGGGCGGGCGGTGTCGGCGGCGTTTCCTGCGGCGGCAGAACCTCCACCTTCCCCCGTGCTGCGGTTGGCCATGCCCGGTTCCTCCAAGTTCTGACGATCCATTTATCAACCCTATGGTGCCGGACGTAGAGTTCAACGTATGAGGTTCTACTGCTGATGGCGTCCGGTCACTCCCACGCTTCCACAGGTCATTCGGAGCCGACGCCCGAGGCGATGGCTGCCCGCCGGAAGGCCAACCGCATCCTCGCAGCGGTGCTGATTCCCTTGACGCTCCTGACCCTTGCCGGCATGGCAATGCTGTGGCCCTCCGGGAGCAAGGAGGGAGTCTCCCTGGCCAACCCATACTCCGCCGCGCCCGGTGTCACGTTCGATACCGGCACCATCCAAAGCGTGGCCACCGAAAACTGCATGCAAGGTGTAACCCAGCAAGGCCAGCAGTCTTCGGGCGAACAAAACCAAAGCCAGCAGGGCCAAACCCAGCAGGGATCCGACTGCACGTTTGCCTTCACGGAGCCGGATAAGGGCGGAAGCCCGGTCAAGGTGGTCATCAACCCGGACGTCGCGAAGTCGCACGGGGTCAAACCCGGTGACCAAATCCGCTACCTGAACCTGTCCAACGCCCAGGGCGCCTCATCCTCCCAAGGTTCGCCGGCCTTTATTTTTGTTGACTTCGTCCGAACCCTGCCCATAGTCCTGCTCGCACTGGTCTATGCCGCGGTAGTCATCGCGGTGGCCCGCTGGCGGGGTGTCAGGGCACTGATCGGACTAGTGGGCGCCTACTTCGTGCTGGCCAGCTTTATGCTTCCGGGCCTGGTGGAAGGGAAACCACCCCTGCTGCTGGCCCTGGTGGGATCCACAGTGATTATGATCGGGGTCCTGTACTTCGCCCACGGATTCTCGGCCCGGACCTCCACCGCCCTCCTGGGGACCATGTTCGGGCTGGGGATCACGGCGCTCCTCGCCGCGTGGGCCACCGGAGCTGCGAACCTCGCCGGCGTGGGCAACCATGAGGCGACCACCCTGGTGAACACCTCGGCCAACATCTCCATCTCGGGCGTGATCCTGTGCGGGCTCATCATCTCCGGACTCGGTGTCCTCAACGATGTGACCATCACTCAGTCCTCCGCCGTGTGGGAACTGTACGAGCTGGCACCAGGAAGCAGCGCACGGAAGCTGTTCACCTCGGCAATGCGCATCGGGCGCGACCACATTGCCTCCACCGTCTACACCATCGCCTTCGCCTACGCCGGCGCGGCCCTGCCCATCCTCATCATCGTGATGCTCTACGACCGTCCGCTCGCGGACACGCTCACCAGTGCGGAGCTGTCGGAAGAGGTCATCAGGACCTTGGTCGGCTCCATCGGGCTGGTCCTGGCGATCCCGGTCACCACCCTGATTGCGGTGCTGGTGGTTAAGGCCACCGGTTCACGGGGAGCAGAGCTTCCGGGGCCGGCGGCCGGCGGGACCGACAACGCGGGGACGGACAACGCGGGAACGAATGACGGCGCAGGTGCGGCCGGCGCGGTTCGTTCGGGCCGGGCGGCCAC
>NZ_JBNHFF010000018.1:0-33242 GCF_059089965.1 Arthrobacter sp. SPT-J7 | reverse complement strand
ATGACCTCCCGGCCTTCAACGGCAAACTGGTTGAGGAAATTTCGGAGGGCCAGCACGCAGGCCAGACCGCCTGACCACAGGGAGGCCGCCGGCCCAGCTGGCTTGAACAGCCGGCCGGCATACCCTTTTGAATCCAAACTGTTCCCTCAGGGTTAGAGAAAAGTTCCGCGTTGAGGAATTACTCCAAGCGGTAGAGTGTTGGAGTTTGCAGCGACACTGATCGCGCACCACTTCCACAACTCCCTGAGGGAACACGCATGTCTACCGAAGTTTCTCCGAACGCCAGCGGCCAGTCCGTTAAAGCTGCAGGAACCAAGTCCGCCGCACCGGAGAAGATGTCCCGCGAATCGGTGACCATCATCAGCACGCTGTTGGTGGCAACGTTTGTGGTGATCCTCAACGAGACCATCATGAACGTCGCGCTGCAGCGGCTCATGGTGGAACTCCAGGTGGACGCGCCCACCGTCCAGTGGCTCTCCACCGGCTTTATGTTGACCATGGCCGTGGTCATCCCCACCACGGGATTCATCCTGCAGAGCCTGTCCACGCGGGCGGTGTTCATGCTGGCCATGGGCCTTTTCGCCGGCGGTACTGCCCTCGCGGCAGTTGCCCCCGGTTTTGAGCTGCTCCTGCTGGCCCGGATTGTCCAGGCCGGCGGTACGGCCATCATGCTGCCCTTGCTGATGACCACCATCCTTACCCTGGTTCCGGTGGCCAAGCGCGGCGCCGTGATGGGCAACGTCAGCATTGCTATCTCGGTTGCCCCGGCCATGGGCCCCACTGTGTCCGGACTGATCCTTGAGCATTTCAGCTGGCGCTTTATGTTTGTGTTCGTCCTCCCCGTTGCCCTCGCCGCCCTTGCCATTGGTGCTAAATACCTGACCAACATCGGCGAGGCGGAGAAGACTAAGCTGGACGCGCTCTCCGTGGTCCTCACCGTTCCGGCATTCGGCGGGTTGGTCTACGGCCTGAGCCAGATCGGCGGCGGCCACGGCGGCCAGGCCGGCCCGGGTGCCGTCGCCATCACCGCGCTGGCCATTGGTGTCGCCGGCCTCACGGCCTTTGTCCTTCGCCAGCTTCGCCTGCAGAAGGCCGAAGCCCCGCTGCTGGACCTGCGTGCGTTCAACTTCCGTATGTTCACCGTTTCGGTCCTGCTGATGGTAGTGGCCATGATGGCGCTGTTCGGCGGCGTCATTCTGTTGCCCCTGTACTTGCAGGAGATTCGCGGCCTGGGCTCCCTGGAGACCGGCCTGGCGCTTCTTCCCGGCGGCCTGGCAATGGGCCTGCTCGGGCCGGTGATCGGCCGGCTGTTCGACAAGGTAGGGCCGCTGCCGCTCACCATCACCGGTTCCATCCTCATGGTGCTGGCACTGTGGCAGTTCTCAATGCTCGACGCCGGCACGTCCGTGGCGTGGATCGTCAGCCTTCACGTGGGGCTGAGTTTCGGTTTGGCATTGCTCTTCACTCCGGCATTCACCACCGGACTGAACCCGCTTCCGCCGCACCTCTACTCGCACGGGTCCGCGATCATGAGCACCACGCAGCAGGTGGCCGGCGCTGCAGGCACCGCCCTGCTGGTGTCCATCTTCGCCGTTGTATCCGCGACGTCGGGCCTCGTCGCCGGGATGAGCGCCGCCTTCCTGACGGCTACCGTCATAGCCCTCGCCGCCGTCGTACTATCAGCAATGATGCGCAAGACCGAAGGTGCCGGTCCGGGGCACGCTCCCGGCCACTAACCCACGCCCTGGCCCAACTTACCAGCAGTCAGCGTCGCGAAAAGCGCCTTTCCCGACGCTAACTGCGAGTTGCTTGGGGTGGGCTTGGGCTAGCCGGCGTAGAAGTCCGCGAGTTCCTTGATCAGCCTGTCCGGGGCTTTGATGACGCCGTCGTGGCCGTAGCCGGGCAGGATGGTGTAGCTGGAGCCTGAGAGGACGTCGTGGATCTGGCCGCAGGCCACCCCGAAATAGGCCGGGCTCTTTTCGCCCACAACAATCAGCGTCTCCAGAGGCAGTTCCAGGAACGGCTCTGCCGGCATGTCCGCGGCGATGATCGCCTTGATTTCCCGGACGCCGGTCCTCATCATCTCGCGCTGTTGCTTGCCCTCAGATGTCCCGGCCGTCAGTTTGTTGGCCAGCGTCAGCATGGAGAGCGGCATGCGGGAGGAGAAAGCGCCGCCGGCTTCGAGGCCGCGCTGCAGGACGGCGAGGGCACGGTCGTCATCTCCGGCAGCGGCAGCGCGCTCGTACTCGGCGGTCCAGTCCGCCTTGACGCTGTGGTTCACGGAGACGGCGGGATCATAGACAGCGAGCCGTTCCACCGGCAGGGTGCGGGCGGCGTGAAGGGCAACGGCACCGCCGAAGCTGTGGCCGAACACGTCGGTGCTGGACGTGTGCTTCATGACCGTAGCAAGGTCGCGGATGTCCACGTCCAGGGTGTAGTCCTCCGGCTGCGGCGACGAGGAGCCCCGGCCCCGCCTGTTGAACGTATGGACCGGCCGGCCCAGCGCTGCACTGAGCTTCTGGGCAAATCTGGTGTAGTCCGCAGCGGTCACCATCGAGGGCGGGACAATAACAACGCCCGAACCGGCGGAAGCGAGCTCCGCACCCGTGGAGAAGAGCTCCAGAGTGCCGCCGTCAGGGGTCCTGATGTTCTCACGCGTCATGTTCCGAGCCTAGTCGAGCAACCTGACGGCAGGCACCATGGACACCGTCAGCCGCCCGAGGTGCCCAAAGGCTGTCAGCCGAGGCTTTTGATGAGCACGGCGCTTTGTTCGCGAATAGCAGTCAGCTCCCGGCCAAGCCCGCAGAGGATAAGTCCGGCATCAGCCGCCTGCAGCGGCGAGCCGGATGTCGCCATTCCGTCAGCCCGAAGGTTGATCAGGGATTCGACAAGGCGGAAGGCAAGATCGCCCGGATCGTCATCTAAAGCGACTGCAGGATCAGCGGGGGACAGCGTCGCTCCCAGCTCCCGGTACAGGTTGCGCAGCTCCTGCCGGTCTGCGAGGAAATGGGCGAAGCGCGCACTGCGGGCCTCCGGCAGGTGGTAGAGGACTCCAAGGTTCCAGCGGGCGCTGCACAGTTGCGTTCCGTCGTAAAGCGCGACGGCGTGGAGCCGGCTTCCCGCCGGACCTTCAGCTGGCAGTGCCGCCACCGCGCGCGCGAACTTCAGCCCGCTCAGCACTGTGCCCTCCAGCAGGTCTTCGAGGATGTCGTCCTTGGTCTTGAAGTGGTGATAGAGCGATGACTGCCTGATTCCCACGGCATCCGCAATGGAGCGGGTGGACGTATTGGCGAACCCTTGGGTGGTGAAAAGCTCAGCCGCTGCGTCCAGGATTTCGTCACGGGCGGTGGCCCCGGGCCTGGAGGGCTGTTGGCTGCGGGGTCTCCCCGGTCCGGCTGAAGTCACCGCATCATTCTTGCACCCGCATCCAGGCCTTTCGGCGCCCCCGGCTGGAGGTGAGGGGACGGAAATAAAGCGGAAACAAGATGTCTATGTGCCTTTTACAGAGGCGAAACTCGTTGGGGACATCGCGCTGGAAAACTATCAATTGACCGGTATTCCGCAGCCATCGGCCGAGTGCTGCGCTATCGGCAGGCTCCACCCCAATGCCGTTCCAGCCCCCGGAGAATCCGATGACTTCAACCGTTCTTCCCACCGTCCATGCAGACGATGCGGACCTGACGTCCCTTGGCTACGAGCCCACCCTCCACCGGAAACTCGGCCGCTACGCTTCCTTCGCCGCCGGTTTTTCCTTTGTGTCCATCCTGACCACCATCTTCCAGTTGTTCGCCTTCGGCTACTCGTTCGCCGGGCCGGCCTTCTTCTGGACCTGGCCGGTTGTGCTGGTGGGCCAGCTTCTTGTGGCCCTGAACTTCGCGGAACTCGCGGCCCGCTACCCGCTGTCGGGAGCCGTGTACCAATGGGCACGCCGTGTGGGTGGCGAGGGCGTGGGTTGGTTCGCCGGCTGGTTCATGGCCATTGCCCAAGTGGTCACCGCAGCCGCCGCCGCGATCGCCCTGCAGGTGGTGCTGCCCCAGCTCTGGGATGGGTTCCAGATGGTGGGCGGTAATGCGGCGCTGAATACCGTGACCGGCGCCGCCAACGCCGTCATCCTGGGAGCGGTGCTGCTGGTGGCCACCACCATCATCAATTCCCTCGGCGTCAAGCTCATGGCCCACGTCAACTCCGTCGGCGTCACCTGCGAAATCGTCGGCGTCGTGGCCGTCATCCTTGCACTCATCAGCGCCGCGCAGCGCGGGCCCGAAGTTGTCGCGGACACCGCCGTGCTCCAGGATTCGGACCTCGGGGCCGTAGGAGCCTTCCTGGTATCCGGACTTATGGCCGCCTACGTGATGGTGGGCTTCAACTCCGCCGGCGAGCTTTCCGAGGAGACCAAGGACCCCCGCCGGACCGCTCCACGCACCATCCTTTCGGCCCTGCTCATCTCCGGAATCGGCGGAGCACTGATGATCATCACCGCCCTGATGGCTGCACCAAGCCTTGACGACGGCCGGCTCGCCACTGAAGGCTTGCCCTACGTCCTCACCGCAGTCCTGGGCACGTTTTGGGGCAAGGTCCTTCTGGTGGACGTGGCCATCGCCATCTTTGTCTGCACCCTAGCCATCCAGACAGCCGGTTCGCGGTTGGTGTTCTCCATGGCACGCGACGGAAAACTCCCCGCCTCGGCGCTGCTGTCCTCGGTCCATCCCACCCGGGGGACACCCATGTGGCCCTCGATCGTTATCGGGGCCCTGGCCGTTGGTGTGCTGGCCATCAACGTAGGCAACGCCGCCCTGTTCACCACCCTCTGCAGCGTCTGCATCGTTATGGTCTACATCGCCTACCTCCTGGTCACCGTGCCGCAGCTGCTCAACAGGCTCCGGGGCGACTGGAACCGCGTAGGGCAGACCCTGCCGGCAGGACTCTTCTCGCTCGGACGCTGGGGGCTGCCCGTCAACATCCTCGCCGTCCTCTACGGAGCATTGATGGTGGTCAACCTCGCCTGGCCCCGGCCCGAGGTCTACGACCCCACCGGCGAAAACGGCATCCTCCTCTACTCAGCACCGCTCATGGTGACGGTGGTCCTGCTCCTTGGACTCTGGGTGCGGCGCAAGAACCTGGCCACCAACGCCTAAGCCACCCCGAAATTCACCAGCTTTTCCGACAAACACAACCACGCGGACCAACACAGGACTGACATGACACAAGTAACCGAAAGCACAGCAGCCGGTACGGCCACCACCGAGGGCGCCCGTGCCCACGCCAGGGAGCAGCACGGCAGGACGGCTGACACCATGCGCTTCGTTCCGGCTGCTTCGGCCCCGGCACGCCTGACGGCGGGCCTTCCCGCAGACGCCATCACCGAGCTTTCCTGGGCCGAATCCCTGGCCTTCGCCCGCTACACCACCATGACCCTGGCCCGCGGCACCAGGGTCAGGCTCACGGATACCCAGGGGGATGCTTGCGTGCATGCCCTCCTCTACCGCGCCGGTGCCCTGCACGAGCGGCTCAACATCGCTGACACGGTGAAGGTCCCCTGGCAGGCTTACCCGGGTGCAGGGCACCCGCTCCTTTCCGACGCCGGCCGGCTGATGGCCACGATCGTCGCTGACACGTCAAACCGCCACGATGCCCTGACCGGGGCCACCACACTTGAAGGCAACACGGCAAGGTACGGCGCAGGCACCGCACACAGTGCGTCTCCGGCCGCCCGTGAACTGCTCACCCTTGGCGCCCTGAAGAGCGGCCTGGGTCCCCGTGACGTGGCACCCTCTCTGTCCCTGTTCAAGGGCATCAACGTTGGCCCTTCCGGCGGCATCACCTGCACCGGAAGCGCCGGCCCGGGCGCCGCCGTCGAACTTCTGCTCCAGATGGACGCGCTGCTGGTCCTGGCCAACACCGCGCACCCGCTGGACCCGCGCACAGACTTCACCGGAACCGCCGTCGACATCGTCGCCTGGCACGCCCCGCAGGACCTCGCTGCGCTGGAAGCCGGCACCCTTATTGGCCCCCTGGCTCCCGAACACCTGCAGGCACTGCACAACACCGAACACGACCTGACCGCAAGGAACGCCTGATGAACACCGCCACTTACACCGATCCAATCGCGGAATCCCGCCACCTTGCCCTCACACCGGGCAACGTGGTCCTTGACGAATTCGTCGAAGCCCGCGGCCCCTGGTCCGCCGTGATCTCTGCCGGAGACGTGCTGACCATCGTGGACCTGGAAGGCAACCAGGCCGTGGACTGCCTGCTATACGCCGCGGGTGACGCCACCGTCCGCTACTCCGCCGCCGTCACCATCGCCCGGCAGCAGTCCATCGTCCTGACCACCGGTTCGGTCCTGCGGGCGGAAACGGGAGTTCCCTTGATGACCGTCGTGGCAGACGAGGTGGGCGTCCACGACACCATCGGCGGGGCCTGCTCCCAGGAATCAAACACCCTCCGCTACGGGCAGCACACCCGCGAACAGCATGCCTGCGTGGAGAACTTCCTGATCGAGGGCTCACGCTGGGGACTCGGGAAGCGGGACCTGGTGTCCAACATCAACTGGTTCATGAACGTTCCCGTGGACCCGGACGGCGCCCTCGGCATTGTTGACGGACTCTCCGCTCCCGGAAAGCGCGTAGCACTGCGGGCAGAAGTGGACACCCTGGTGCTGGTGTCCAACTGCCCGCAGATCAACAACCCGTGCAACGGCTTCAACCCCACACCTGTCCGCATGATCGTCACCCGGCCGGAGGCAGCCCTGTGAGCACTTCTGACAAGATGGACACCTTCGGGATGCAGAACCGCTTTGACACCCTCCTGATCGCCAACCGCGGCGAAATCGCTTGCCGCATCATCGAGTCCGCCCGCAAGCTGGGACTCCGGACGGTTGCCGTGTTCTCCGAAGCCGACCGGGGTGCCAAGCACGTCCGGCTGGCGGACGAAGCAGTGCTCCTCGGGCCTGCACCCGCGAAGGAGTCCTACCTCCGCGTGGATGCACTGCTGGAAGCGGCCAGGGCCACCGGTGCCGGCGCCATCCACCCCGGCTACGGCTTCCTGTCCGAGGACGCCGCCTTCGCCGAGGCAGTCGAGGCCGCGGGCCTGGTTTTTGTGGGACCCACCGCCGAACAGTTGCGCATCTTCGGCACCAAGCACACTGCCAGGGATGCTGCGCGGGCCGCAGGAGTGCCCATGATCGCCGGGTCCGGGCTGCTGGCAGACGTGGACGACGCCGTTGCGGCAGCCGCTGCAATTGGCTTCCCTCTGATGCTCAAAGCCACTGGAGGTGGCGGCGGAATCGGCATGACGGTCTGCCGCACGGAGGCTGAACTTGTGGAAAGCTTTCCGCGCGTGGCCCGCCTGGCCGGCGCCAGCTTTGGCACTGCCGGAGTATTCGCTGAGCGTTACGTCGAAAACGCCCGGCACGTCGAGGTCCAGGTTTTCGGCGACGGCGAAGGCCGCGTAGTCAGCCTCGGCGACCGGGACTGCTCCCTCCAGCGCCGCCACCAGAAGGTCCTCGAGGAGGCGCCCGCACCGGACCTCCCGGAGGAGTTGCGCGAGGAACTTCACCGCAGCTCCCGAGCCCTTTGCTCGTCCCTTAACTACCGCTCCGCCGGAACCGTGGAATTCGTCTACGATTCCGTCCGCCGCGAGGCCTCCTTCCTCGAGGTCAACGCCCGGCTCCAGGTAGAGCACCCTGTCACCGAGGCCGTCACCGGCGTGGACCTGGTGGAGTGGATGCTCCGCCTGGCCCAGGGCGGCAGCGGGGCCAAAACGGTCCTCGCGGAAGTACCGGACAGCCTGCCGGTTTCGGGCCACGCCGTGGAAGCGCGCGTCTACGCCGAGGACCCCGCCCGCGGCTTCCAGCCCAGCGCCGGCACCGTAACCAACGCCGTCTACCCTGCCTCCGAGGATGTCCGCGTGGATGCCTGGGCCGAAACCGGGACCGAGGTTTCCACCAACTACGATCCGCTCCTAGGCAAAATCATCACCGCCGGGGCGGACCGTGCCGAAGCTCTTGACCGGCTGGCCGCGGCGCTCGCCGGCACCCGCATCGACGGTATCGAGACCAACCTCGGCATGCTCCGCGCCGCGACCGGGCTGGACGTGGTCCGTTCCGTACAACACTCCACGAGCACGCTGGACAACGTGGGGGACCCGGAACCGCGCATCACCGTGGGCCGCCCGGGCCTGCAGACAACCGTGCAGGACTGGCCGGGCAGGACAGGTCTGTGGCAGATCGGCGTACCGCCCAGCGGTCCGATGGACGACCTGTCGTTCCGGCTCGGCAACACCGCCCTCGGCAATCCGGAGGGTGCTCCCGGCCTGGAATTCACCATGACCGGCCCCAGCCTGACCTTCACGCACCGCACCACTGTCTGCGTGACTGGTGCCGATGTAACAGTGACAGTTGATGGGACCGAGGTGCCCACCTGGGCACCTGTCACGGTCCCTGGGGGCGGAACGCTCGACGTCGGGACCGCCGGCGGCAACGGGCTCCGCGGCTACATCCTGTTCCAAGGCGGCCTGGACATCCCGCAATACCTGGGCAGCGCCTCCACCTTCACCCTCGGGCAGTTCGGCGGCCACGCCGGGCGCGTCCTCCGCGCAAGCGACGTGCTCCGCGCAGTGGCCCCGGCCGTCTCCGAAGCCGCGGATGGTGCCGGGCAAGAAGCGCCGGTGGCAGCCGTACCGCTGGACAGCAGGCCTGCGCTGACCTCAGCTTGGGAACTGACCGTGGCGGAAGGGCCGCACGGCGCACCGGAGTTCTTCCAGCGCAAGGACATCGAGGAGCTTTACGCCTCTGAATACGAGGTCCACTTCAACTCTGCCCGCACCGGTGTGCGGCTTATCGGCCCCAAGCCGCGCTGGGCCCGGACCGACGGCGGCGAGGCTGGCCTGCACCCGTCCAACATCCACGACACCGCGTATTCCGTGGGGGCCCTGGACTTTACCGGGGACACACCCATCCTGCTCGGTCCCGACGGGCCCAGCCTGGGCGGGTTCGTTTGCCCGGTCACCGTAGTGACCGCGGACCGCTGGAAGCTCGGCCAGCTTCGGCCCGGCGACAAAGTCCGGTTCGTACCCATTCCAGTGAGCCAGGCGCCGTCGGCCAAGGATCTGGGACCGGGCCGGCAGCTGGTGCTGCCGGGCGACGCCGGCTGGTCCGCGAACATCTCCCAGCTCGCGGCAGCAGGCGCCCGCGCGTCGGCATCTGCCAGCCGCACTGCGCGGGGAGATGGCGACGACGGCGTGCTGGGCCGTGTGCCGGAAGCTTCCGGCAGGCCCGCGGTTACCTACCGCCGCTCTGGGGACGACAATCTGCTGGTCGAGTACGGGGCCATGGTCCTGGACCTTGGGCTCCGGGCCAGGGTGCATGCGCTGCACCAGCACCTCGAGCAGCTCCGCGTGCCGGGAATCGTGGACCTCACCCCCGGGATCCGGTCTCTGCAGATCAAGGTGGATCCATCCGTCCTGTCCACGAAGCGCCTGCTGGACCTCGTCCAGGAAGTTGAAGCCGCGTTGCCGGCGAGCTCGGAGCTGGTAGTTCCCAGCCGCACCGTCCGGCTGCCGCTCTCCTGGGACGATCCCGCCACCCGTGAGGCGATCGAACGCTACATGGCAGGTGTCCGCGATGACGCCCCCTGGTGCCCCTGGAACATCGAATTCATCCGGCGGATCAATGGCCTGGACTCCGTCAACGAGGTGTTCGACACCGTCTACAACGCCGAATACCTGGTCCTCGGGCTCGGCGACGTCTACCTTGGCGCCCCGGTGGCAACCCCACTGGATCCACGCCACCGACTGGTCACCACCAAATACAACCCGGCCCGCACCTGGACACCGGAGAACGCGGTGGGCATCGGCGGCGCATACATGTGTATCTACGGCATGGAAGGGCCCGGCGGTTACCAGTTCGTAGGCCGCACCACGCAGGTCTGGTCGCGCTACGCGGACTCCGCCCCGTTTGAGCCGGGCTCGCCGTGGTTGCTCCGCTTCTTCGACCGCATCTCCTGGTACCCGGTCAGCCCCGAGGAATTGCTGGACCTGCGGGCGGACATGGCCGTCGGCAGGGGCCGCGGCGTGGAAATCGAGGACGGTACGTTCTCGCTGGCTGAACACGAGGTGTTCCTCGAGGAAAACCGGGAGTCCATCACGTCGTTCCGGGAGAAGCAGGGCGCGGCGTTCGCGGTGGAGCGGCAGGCTTGGGCGGACGCCGGGGAGTTCGACCGCGCGGACGCGCTTGCCGCCGTCATATCACCGGTGGCAGATGAAGTAGTCGTTCCCGAGGGCGGATCCCTTGTCTCCGCACCGTTCGCTGCCAGCGTGTGGAAAGTTGACGTAGCGGCCGGGGACCGGGTGGTGCAGGGTCAGCCGCTGGTGTCCCTGGAGGCCATGAAGATGGAAACCGTACTCGAAGCGCCGTGCAACGGCATAGTGCTGCAGGTCCTGCCAACTGCGGGCTCGCAGGTGGTTGCGGGCGAAGCGGTGGTAGTCCTCGGCGGGTTGGATGCCGAAACCGAGCCCGTAGCTCCGGGCGCGGCCCGGGAAACACAGGAGCTGGAAGCATCAAAACTGGAAGAGGCAGCAGTATGAGCAAAGCAACCATCGGCGCTGCCACCAGGCGGGTCCAGGCCGCCCTCACCGCATTGGACGCAGTGGACCGCCCCGAGATCTGGATCGCCCTCCGTAACGCGGACGAACTGCTGGCCGAAGCTGCTGCCATTGACACGGCCGCTGCCGGTGGCGCGGACCTGCCGCTCGCCGGGCTCCTGCTCGCCGTCAAGAACAACGTTGACGTCGCCGGGATCCCCACGACGGCAGCCTGCCCAGGATTTGCCTACCAACCCGAAAAGGACGCCGAAGCAGTGGCCCGCCTCCGTGCCGCCGGCGCCCTGGTTTTGGGGGCCACCAACCTCGACCAGTTTGCGACAGGCCTTGTAGGAACCCGAAGCCCGCATGGTGCGGTCCGGGATTCCCGCCGCCCGGACTTTATCTCCGGCGGCTCCAGCTCCGGCTCCGCGGTCGCCGTGGCCCTGGGGCTGGTGGATATCGCCGTTGGAACCGACACGGCAGGATCAGGCCGCGTGCCCGCAGGGCTGCAGGGAATCGTGGGCATCAAACCGACGCTGCACGTCGTCTCCACGGCCGGGGTCGTGCCGGCCTGCCGGTCCTGGGACGCGGTCACCATCTTCGCCCGCCACCTGTCTACGGCAGAGCTCGCCATGGGCGTCATGGCGGGAGGAGCCCGGGCATGGCCGGCGGACATCCGGCTGGCCGCGCCGGAAAAACCGCGGATAGCGTACCCGGCAACCCTGCCGGGACTGCCAAAGGCCTGGGCGGCTGAATTCCACCGGAACATCAACCGGCTGCGGGATCTGGGGCTGGACACGGAAGCCATCGAATGTGATGCCTTCCTTGAGGCCGCCCGGCTGCTGTACGACGGCGCGCTGGTAGCCGAGCGCTATGCCGCCGTCGGCAATTTTCTTGAAACAGCCGGCGCCGATGCGGACGGGCAGGCAGGCACCGACCCCACAGTTGAACGAATCATCCGGGCAGCGGGCACGGTGCCCGCCCACCGCTACGTCAACGACACCGCCAAGCTGGAAGAACTGAAGGAAAAGGCGATGGCACGGCTGGAAGGGTTCGACGCCCTGTTGATCCCCACCGTCCCCTTGCACCCCACCCTGGCGGAGGTGGCGGCTGACCCGGTCGGCGTGAACTCCCTGATGGGCACCTACACGAACTTCTGCAACCTGTTCGACCTGTGCGCGGTGGCTGTGCCCGCCGGTGGCGTGGATGGCGCCCAGTTCGGGGTGACCGTGGTGGGCAGGACCTTCGAGGATGCCGTTGCCGCCGACATCGCGCGCCTGCTGGAGGCAACCCCGGCCGTTCCGGCACTCTTCGCCGGGGGAGCGGCACCGGCAGCCGCGCAGTCTGCCCGCCCGGCGGCGTCGTCAGTCCCCTGGCCGGTAGCTGCCGGAGCCGTCGCTGTACCGCTGGTAGTAGTGGGTGCGCACCGCAAAGGGCAACCGCTGGCGCCGCAACTGGAGGAACTCGGTGCTGCCTGGGACGGCCCGGTGCGAACCGCGGCCCGCTACCGCATGGTGTCCCTGGACACCGTGCCGCCCAAACCGGGGGTGTACCGCTCGGACGACGGTGGCGCGGAGCTGGTGGCTGAACGGTGGCTGCTGTCCGAAGCGGCGCTGGGCTCTTTCCTGGCTTCCCTCCCGGAACCCATGCTGCTCGGGTCAATAGAACTTTCGGACGGTTCCAAGGCCGTCGGGTTTGCCTGTGATGCTGTCGCGGTTGCAGGCGGGGAAGACATCACCCGCTATGGCGATTGGCTGGCAGACCGGACTGGGCCGGGAGGCGGAGAAGAGCAGCAGGAGGCGCGGAGCGTGTGGCAGAACCTGGGCGGCGCGGCGCTGGCAGGATTCCGCCGTGGTGCCTAGCTCTTGAAGTAGGCGGAGATGTCGGAGACCAGTTCGTTCACTGCAGCGGGAATGGAACCGTGGAAACCTTTGGGGGAGAGCTCGTAGGTGCTGCCGGGGACGGACGCGTGCAACCGCTGAGCCGTTTCCTTATAGTAGCTGGGGCTCTTGCCGCCGGCCATAAAATGGGTGTTCGCAGGCAACACACTGAAATCCCTGGCGTGGTCCGCCTCTATGTAGGCGGCCCGCAGTTCCCCAACGCCGCTGGGCATCACCTCGCGGAACATCCTGTTTACCTTCGTCCGGGACAACAAGGCCATCAGTCCGGCGAGCACGGGCTCGGGGATCCTTGCCATCGCCGACCCGGGGCTGGTGGCCTTCTTCATGTGCGCAAGGGCGTGGCCCACCTTACCGCTGTCCACGGCGTCTTCGAACCCGGACAACCAGGAGGTGTCAATGCTGCCATCGATATTGACGGCAGCGTCGTACACCGCCAGCTTGTCCGGGACGTAGGAGGTTCCGGTGAACTCCTGCACGGCGTTCAGGGCGACCGAGCCGCCCAGGCTGTGACCCAGGATGTTCCTCGCCCCGGTTGCCTCCAGGACGGTACGGACGTCGGCAATCTCCGTGGCCATGGAATAGCCGTCCGGTTGCTCGGAGGAGCTTCCGCGACCACGGCGGTCGTAGACGTCCACGGCCCAGCCTTCACCCAGGCCCTCGGCCAGCGCGACCGAAAACGGCCGGTAAATCAGGGCAGTCAGGAATGCGCCGCCGATCAGGAGCACCCGGCGTTCTCCCGGCGCATGCTCGGTGCCGTAACTGTATAAGGCCAGGCGGCCGCCGTCGTGCGTTGGAAGGACCTGTTCTTTCACCACCCCATCCTAGGCGGGAGCACACTGCCGCCTGCGAAGCCGGGCCAGCCCAACTCCCGGTAAACTTGATGATTGTGACTTCCCAAAACACCCCCTCGCCCAAGAACTCCCCAGAGCCGCTCGATGCCAGCGAGCAGATGCGGATCCGCATGGAGAAGCGCGCCAAACTGATCGAGCGCGGCGCCGAGGCGTACCCGGTGGGTGTGGAGCGGACGCATTCGCTCTCAGAGATCCGCGAAAAGTACGCCCACCTCCAAGCGGACGACACCACGGGCGACGTCGTCGGCGTCACCGGCCGCGTGGTGTTCGTGCGCAACACCGGAAAGCTGTGCTTCGCCACCCTTCAGGAGGGCGGCACGGACGGCAAGGGCACTCGCCTGCAGGCAATGCTCAGCCTAGCCAACGTAGGCGAGGAAGCGCTTGCGGACTGGAAGGCGCTGGTCGACCTCGGCGACCACGTGTTCATCAAGGGCGAGGTCATCTCTTCCCGCCGCGGCGAGCTCTCTGTTATGGCCGAGTCCTGGTCCATGGCCTCCAAGGCGCTCCGCCCGTTGCCGGTACTCCACGCGGAGCTGAACGAGGAAACGCGCGTCCGCCAGCGCTACGTGGACCTAATGGTCCGCGACGAAGCCCGAGAGATGGTTTACACCCGTGCGGCCATCACGCGCTCCATCCGCGAGACACTCTTCCGCCACAACTACGTCGAAGTAGAAACCCCCATCCTGCAGCTGGTCCACGGCGGTGCGCTGGCGCGCCCGTTCGAGACCCACATGAACGCCTTCGACCAGAAGATGACCCTGCGCATCGCCACCGAGCTTTACCTCAAGCGCGCCGTGGTGGGTGGCATCGACCGGGTCTATGACATGGGCCGCGTGTTCCGCAACGAGGGCGTGGACTCAACCCACAGCCCGGAATTCACTACCCTTGAGTGCTACGAGTCGTGGGCGGACCAGTTCGTTATGGCGCAGCGCATCAAGGAGATCATCCTCGACGCCGCCGATGCCGTGGGTGCCGGCCGCGTCCTGCAAACCGAAGCAGGGGAAATCAACCTCGACGGCGACTGGGCATGGGTTTCCGTCTACCCGGGCCTGTCCGACGCCGTTGGCCAAGAAGTAACGCCGGAGACTTCGCTGGAGGTATTGCACGCAATCGCCGAAAAGCATGAAGTCAAGGTTGACCCCAAGTGGGACGCCGAGAAGTTGGCCGTGGAACTGTTTGGGGAAATCGTCGAGCCCACCCTGCTGAACCCCACATTCGTGTATGACTACCCGCCCTCTGCCCAGCCGCTGGCCCGCCCGCACCGGGAGGACGGCCGGCTGATCGAAGCTTGGGACCTGATTATTGGTGGCATGGAGCGCGGCACCGCCTTCTCCGAGCTCATCGACCCGGTCATCCAGCGGGAGCGGCTCACTGAGCAGTCACGCCATGCCGCCGCCGGCGACGATGAGGCCATGCAGCTGGACGAAGACTTCCTGCGCGCCCTCGAATACGGCGCGCCGCCGATGGGCGGCATCGGCCTCGGAATTGACCGCCTGGTGATGCTTTTCACCGGTGCCGGCATCCGCGAAACCATCCTCTTCCCGCTGCTGAAGCCCGAAGGACACTAATTATGGAATACGTAGCTGTACTCCTGCCCTCGCTGGTGGTGGGCCTGCTCTTCTGGTTTGCCATGAAGTCAATCTTTAATGCGGACAAATCCGAACGGCAGGCAGAGGCACAGGCTCAGGCAGAAGCCGAAGCACGATCGGCGCCGGTGGACCGGCCGGATTCGGAATCGAATAGATAAATCCCTCAGCTTTCCCCCTATTATCCCCAGGAACCATTTTGCGCTTTGACGCGTTGCTATAAAAAGAGTCATACTTTAAGGGAAACATCCTGCTTTTCTGAAAACCGAACCCTTTCCAAGAGGAAGACTTTAAATGGCACAGAAAGTAAACATCATCCTCGTTGATGATTTGGATGGGGGATCCGCAGACGAGAATGTTAAGTTTGGCCTTGACGGGGTCAACTACGAGATTGATCTGTCGGCGGCCAATGCCGCTGAGCTCCGTTCCTCATTGGAACGGTTTATAGGCGCCGCCCGTAAGGCTTCCGGCAGCAGCGGCCGGGCTGCCCGGACCAAAACGTCCGGCGGAGGCCGCAGTCACGATTCAGCACAGATTCGGCAATGGGCGCGGGAAAACGGCTATACCGTTAACAGCCGAGGCCGAATTCAGGCCGAAATCCAGGAAGCCTACCAAAAGGCCAATTCCTAATTAGGGCGCCAGTCCGCAAAAAGCCCTGCATCCCGCTCCGGGAGGCAGGGCTTTTGCAGTTTCTGAACCTGGAACGCGGGGCTCTGCCCGGAACCACTCCGGCGCGGCCGGGATGTCCAGTGCCGACTGCGGGCATGGCGAAGGGTTGCAGAGCAAGCCCGCGGCTGCCACGGATACGGCTGCTGGATGGGCTCTTACCGGCTTGGCGGAAGGTGCCGATGGTGCACCGAAGTGGCGTTTTCTGTTATTCCCGGTCCGGGCGCGGTTTCCCCCGTGGCGAACACGCTCCACAAGTCTGGGTCAGCCACGTAGCATCAAAGTACGTCGTAGCTAGGAGTGTGGCGAAATGTTTGAGCGATTTACGGACCGTGCCCGTCGCGTAGTTGTGCTTGCCCAAGAAGAGGCACGCATGCTGAACCACAATTACATCGGTACCGAACACATCCTCTTGGGTCTGATCCATGAGGGTGAGGGTGTTGCCGCCAAAGCTCTTGAGTCCTTGAGCATTTCGCTCGACGGCGTTCGCGAGCAGGTGCAGGAGATCATCGGACAGGGCCAGCAGGCGCCGTCCGGACATATCCCCTTCACCCCCCGCGCCAAGAAGGTGCTGGAGCTCTCGCTCCGCGAAGCCCTCCAGCTGGGCCACAACTACATCGGCACGGAGCATATCCTGCTGGGCCTCATCCGCGAGGGTGAGGGTGTTGCGGCCCAGGTGCTGGTCAAGCTCGGCGCCGACCTCAACCGGGTCCGCCAGCAGGTCATCCAGCTCCTGTCGGGCTACCAAGGCAAGGAAACCACCGGCGCCGGCGTCGGCTCGGGCCAGCCTGAAGGTGCCCCGGCGGGATCTGTTGTCCTGGACCAGTTCGGCCGCAACCTGACCCAGGCTGCCCGCGAGAACAAGCTGGACCCGGTCATCGGACGCGAGCAGGAGATGGAACGCGTCATGCAGGTCCTCTCCCGCCGCACCAAGAACAACCCTGTGCTGATCGGTGAGCCGGGCGTCGGTAAGACGGCCGTCGTCGAGGGCTTGGCCCAGGCGATTGTGCGCGGCGACGTCCCGGAGACCATTCGGGACAAGCAGCTGTACACCCTGGACCTCGGGTCCCTGGTGGCAGGCTCCCGTTACCGTGGTGACTTCGAAGAGCGCCTGAAGAAGGTCCTCAAGGAAATCCGCACCCGCGGTGACATCATCCTCTTCATCGACGAGATCCACACCCTCGTGGGTGCCGGTGCCGCCGAAGGTGCCATCGATGCTGCGTCCATCCTGAAGCCCATGCTGGCCCGCGGCGAACTGCAGACCATTGGTGCCACCACGCTGGACGAGTACCGCAAGCACATCGAGAAGGATGCCGCCCTGGAGCGCCGCTTCCAGCCGATCCAGGTCAAGGAACCCTCCGTGGCGCACGCCATCGAGATCCTCAAGGGCCTGCGTGACCGCTACGAGGCGCACCACCGGGTCACCATTACCGACGGCGCACTGGCCTCCGCCGCCAGCCTCGCCGAGCGCTACATCTCGGACCGCTTCCTCCCGGACAAGGCGATCGACCTGATCGACGAAGCCGGCGCACGGCTGCGCATCCGCCGCATGACCGCTCCGCCCGAGCTCAAGGCCATGGACGAACGCATCGCCAAGCTGAAAATGGAAAAGGAGTCCGCGATTGACGCGCAGGACTTCGAAGGTGCAGCTTCGCTCCGTGACAAGGAGCAGAAGATGATCACCGAGCGCGCAGAGAAGGAACGCCACTGGAAGTCCGGCGGCATGGATGACATCTCCGAGGTGGATGAGGATCTCATCGCCGAGGTGCTGGCCAACTCCACCGGTATCCCCGTGTTCAAGCTGACCGAGGAAGAATCCTCGCGACTGCTGAAGATGGAAGACGAACTGCACAAGCGCGTTGTGGGCCAGAACGAAGCCATCAAGGCGCTGTCCCAGGCAATCCGCCGGACCCGTGCTGGGCTCAAGGACCCCAAGCGCCCGGGCGGCTCGTTCATCTTCGCCGGCCCCACCGGCGTCGGCAAGACCGAGCTCGCCAAGGCACTCGCGGAGTTCCTGTTCGGTGAAGAGGACGCCCTCATCACCCTGGACATGTCCGAGTACTCCGAGAAGCACACCGTCTCGCGGCTCTTCGGTGCTCCTCCGGGCTACGTAGGCTACGAGGAGGGCGGCCAGCTGACCGAGAAGGTCCGGCGTCGTCCCTTCTCCGTGGTGCTGTTCGACGAAGTGGAGAAGGCCCACGCGGACCTCTTCAACTCGCTCCTGCAGATCCTCGAAGACGGCCGCCTGACCGACTCCCAGGGCCGTGTGGTGGACTTCAAGAACACCGTGATCATCATGACCACCAACCTCGGTACCCGGGACATCTCCAAGAGTGTTGCCACCGGCTTCCAGTCCGGCACCGATACGCAGACCGGCTACAACCGGATGCGTGCCCGTGTCACTGAAGAGCTCAAGCAGCACTTCCGCCCAGAGTTCCTGAACCGTGTGGATGACGTTGTGGTGTTCCCGCAGCTCACCCAGGACGAGATCATCGAGATCGTGGACCTCTTTGTCACCCGGCTGGAGAAGCGCCTCAAGGACAAGGACATGGGCATCGAGCTCACGCCCGCCGCCAAGGTGCTCCTCGCAACCCGCGGTTACGACCCCGCCATGGGTGCCCGGCCGCTGCGGCGCACCATCCAGCGCGAGATCGAGGACCAGCTCTCGGAGAAGATCCTGTTCGGCGAGATCCACGCCGGCGACATTGTCGTAGTGGACGTGGAAGGCGACGGCGACGACGCCAAATTCACGTTCGCCGGCAACGCCAAGCCGCGCATCCCGGAAATCGCTCCGAGCGTCTAAGAACTACCGAAAGGCCCCGCCCGCTCCACAAGAGCAGGCGGGGCCTTCCGCTTTGCCCCTCCCGTCGAAAAGGTCCCGTCCGGCTGCCACCGGGCTGGAGTCCATGCCGTGGTTACGTCCGCTGACGGCCATCAGAGATATCCCGGCGCCTGCTCGTTCCTCGCTTTGACGGCGCCTACATAAATCCCTGATGACCGGCACCTCTTGCCCATTGGTACCCAGCCGCGCCCTGTCCGGTGCCCGCAGCAGCATCAGTGCTTCGCGTCGATCGGGCACGGTGAGCGTCACCGTCGGCCTTTGTGATGTGGGACATAGTCGGGTTGAATCGGGGCATGGCTAACCTGAACCCGGCGATCCCGGACGAGCAACCTTTGACCCCTTTCCATGACCTGGACCATTACCTCTCCATACCGCGGGTAAGTGGGCTGGTGATGAGCCCTGACGGCCGGCGGCTGGTTACAACCGTGGCCACCCTTAACGGCAAGGGAACCGAATTTGGCACCGCCCTGTGGGAGCTCGATCCTGCAGGGCAGAAGCAGGCGCGCCGCATCACGCGCAGCGCCAAGGGCGAGGCCGGAGCGGCGTTCGCAGCCAACGGTGACGTCTACTTCACCTCAGCCCGGCCCGACCCAGCCAGCCCCGAAGGCGACCCCGTCAATGCCCTGTGGCTCCTTCCCGCAGACGGCGGCGAAGCCCGGGTGGTGCTTAACCGTCCCGGCGGCGTCGGTGCTGTGAGGACAGCCACAGCAGCGGACGCGACGTTCGCTGTAGCGGAGGTCTTGGCAGGCTCGGCCGATGAAGATGACGACGCCGAGCGGCGGAAGTCGCGCAAGGACAATAAAGTCTCCGCCATCCTGCACAGCGAGTATCCGGTGCGTTACTGGGACGCGGACCTCGGGCCCGGCCAGCCGCGGATCTTCGCCGTCGAGCCCGGAAAAGAAAGGGACCCCGGCAAACCCGGCACTGTGGACACCACTGCGCCGTTGAGCCTCCGGAACCTCACACCGGATGCAGGTTCGCGGCTGCGGGAGGCGGAAATTGCTGTCAGCCCCGACGGCCGGACCATTTACGCGAGCTACACCAAACCGCTCGCCAAGGCGGACAGCCGCTCCGTCCTGGTGGCCGTTGACGTGGCCTCCGGCAATACCACGGTGCTCCTGGACCGTGAGGGCATGAGTTACTACCCCGGCCCGGTCAGCCCGGACGGCAACACCCTGGTGGTGGTGAGCGAGAGCGACACCACTCCACGCGAGGCACCACAGGTAAAGCTGCACCTCCTGGATGTCTCCGGCGCTTCCACCTCCGGCACTGGGCAGCTGACACCCCTGGCCCACGGCTGGGACCGCTGGGGCAAGCCGGCAGCATGGTTGCCAGACGGTTCCGCCCTCCTGGTCACCGCGGACGACGACGGCGCATCGCCGGTTTTCCGGATCAGTGTCCAGGCGTCTGCCGCTGAAGTGAGCGTCACACGGATTACCCAGGACGCGGCCGCCTACACCGACGTCGTGGTTTCGCCTGAGGGGCGCAGCGCGTACGCCCTGCGCAGTTCCTATGAATTCCCGCCGGAGGCCGTGCGCATCGACCTGCTAACCAGTGAGACCACCCGGTTGCCGGCACCGGCGGAACGTCCCAGCCGCCCCGGCAGGCTGGAACGGATTGCGGCGATGGCGGCGGATGGCTCCCGCGTCCCGGCCTACCTTGCGCTGCCTGAGGGTGCGTCTGCGGGCTCCCCGGCGCCGATGCTGCTGTGGATTCATGGCGGACCGCTGGGGTCCTGGAACGCCTGGACCTGGCGCTGGAACCCCTGGCTGCTGACAGCGAAGGGGTACGCGGTGCTCCTGCCGGATCCGGCCCTCTCCACCGGCTATGGCCAGAACTACATCCAGCGGGGCTGGGGCGAATGGGGTAAAGGCCCGTTTACCGACCTCATGGCCGTGACTGATGCCGCCGTCAACCGCCCTGATATTGACGCGGACCGCATGGCAGCGATGGGCGGTTCCTTCGGTGGCTACATGGCCAACTGGGTTGCGGGGCAGACGGATCGTTTCAAGGCGATAGTGACCCATGCAAGCCTTTGGGCGCTGGACCAGTTCGGCCCCACCACGGACGCCTCGCAGTACTGGCTGAAGGAAATGACTGAAGAAATGGCGCTGGAGAACTCACCGCATCGTCATGTCGAAAAGATCAGCACTCCCATGCTGGTAATCCATGGCGACAAGGATTACCGCGTACCCATTGGGGAAGGCCTGCGTCTCTGGTACGAGCTGCTGTCCAGATCGCAGCTCGCGGCGGATCAGGACGGCCGCACCCCGCACCGGTTCCTGTACTTCCCCGATGAGAACCACTGGGTCCTCCAGCCCCAGCACGCCAAGGTTTGGTACGGCGTCGTGGAGCACTTCCTGGCCCGGAACGTCCTGGACCAGGATGTGCCTCTCCCGGTTGAGTTGGGGCTCTAGTTCTCTTCGGCTGAAGTCCGGCGGGAAGGCAGGGGCAGGGAATCCCGTCAGCGTGGGCCCTCAGCACGCTGCATACATGTCCCGGCCTTCCCGATCTGACCAGGCAATTTATTGAGAGTTTGGGGGCGCCCATCTTTTGTTTGATCTGGTGGCGGCCGTATTTGAGGTGGAAGTAGGCGTAGGAATGCCCAGCTGTGGGAAGTCGGTGACAAAGGGGCTTGCCTTGAGCGAGGTTTCCTCATTGGGAACGGTGCAGGCAATCACCGTAATGGCCCCAACGAAGAAAATCAGCAGGCGAATAACGGTGGTGCGCACGCCTTCGGAATATTGACTGCAGGGGTTGGCGGTTTCGCCTGCGGCCACGCCAGTGAGTTCTGAACCGGAAATAGCGTAAAAACCAGCAAACGCGGTGATGAGCACGCCGGTAATTCCATGGGGGAACAGACCCTGCGGCGGATCGGGGTTTTCGCCCGGGAACGGTAGCCGCTTTCAGCAGGGGAATGAAAGCCGAAAAGTGGTGCGCCGCCCAGGGCAATCAGCCCAAATCACGGCAGCAACTTTTATGAGTGCGAACCAGAACTCCGATTAACCAAAGACGCGTGACGGGATCGCTTTTAGTGCGAACAGGGTTGCCGCAAAAGCAAAGCACCGGATCCAAACATCGATCGACCATGAAGAGTCCCAGTGACACAGCGCAACAAGCAGGAAGGCGCCTCAACGCAATGAGGAGAGTGTCGTCGAACTAGGATTGCTCTGTGACTGACTCCTTCCATATCCGTCCTGCGCGTACTGGCGATGTTTCTGCCATCAAGAGATTGGTGGCGCCGCTGGCAGAGCAACGGATACTGATGGCCAAGGAGACGGTGGCCTACTACGAGAGCCTGCAGGAGTTCCGGATCGCCGAGTCCTCGGACGGAGAGGTCATTGGCTGCGGGGCGCTCCATGTCATGTGGGAAGACCTTGCTGAGGTGCGGACCCTGGCTGCTTCCGAGGACTGGCGGGGAAAGGGCGTGGGCCATGTGCTGGTGGAGAGCCTGCTTGAGGAAGCGCGTGGCCTGGGTGTTGCCCGTGTGTTCTGCCTTACCTTCGAGGTGGACTTTTTCAAGCGTCACGGCTTCGAAGTGATGGCAGACCAGTCAGCCGTGGATCCCGTGGTGTATTCGGAGTTGCTCCGTTCCCATGACGAAGGTGTGGCGGAGTTCCTGGACCTCGCGAGAGTGAAGCCCAATACCCTCGGAAACACCCGCATGATCAAGTTCCTCTGACCGGAATCGTCCAGCGGGAGGTTGGGGACAAATGCGCTTCCCAGCACGTCATTTTGGATGTTTTTTGGCCAGCGCCATTACGGACGGCCTTCTCGTCAGCACATGCTGTATGCGGGAGCTATCCATTGACCGGAGGAGCGCATCGCACGGGTGGGGCGCAGGCCTTTCGTTCTTCACGGTAGGCATCATGGCCCCGCCGGCCGCCCACCTGGTTCCAGCGGCCACCGACGCGGCGCGCGCCGCGCTCAGACCTACGGCACGGGCGGAACCGCAGTAACCCGCACGGCCACGTGTCCTCGCCCGAGCTGGCAGCCACAGCATGGCCGGAATCGGTGGGGGGCGCGCCTCCGGAGCGGAGCTGGACCCCAAGAACCTGTTCCGCCACGCCGCGGTCCCGACGCCCGCTGAATTAGTGCGAACATCGCCTGACCAGCACTTTCTTTTACTCGATTTGATGGATAAACTGACTAAGGCCGGGAGGGGGCCCAGGGAAAGGGACAGTCATTGGGGGGCTGTCCCTTTTCTGTATCCGCAGGTCGGGAACCCTACCGCCGCCCCGCCGGCCGGTAGTAGGGTCGGGATTGTCATCCTCCAGGAAGCAGACCAGGAGTACCATGAAAAAGCTCATCAATGATCCGAAGTCGGTAGTTGACGAATCTGTGCAGGGCTTCGGCCAGGCACATGCAGACCTCGTCACCGTCAGCGCAGATCCCGCCTTCATCACGCGCAAGGACGCGCCGGTCAGCGGGAAAGTAGGCCTCGTCTCGGGCGGCGGCAGCGGCCATGAGCCGCTCCACGCCGGCTTCGTAGGGCGTGGCATGCTCGACGCCGCCGTGCCGGGGGCGGTGTTCACCTCGCCCACGCCGGACCAAATCCTCCCGGCGACGCTCGCCGTTGACTCTGGTGCCGGCGTCGTGCATATCGTCAAGAACTACACCGGCGACGTCCTGAACTTTGAAACGGCGGCCGAACTCGCCGAAGCGGAAGGGGTCAACGTCCGCACGGTCCTGGTCAACGATGACGTTGCCGTGGAGGATTCGCTGTATACGGCAGGCCGGCGCGGAGTGGGCGGGACGGTGTTGGTGGAAAAGATCGCCGGAGCCGCCGCCGAGCGCGGCGACGGCCTGGACGTTGTGGCTGCCATCGGCGAACGGGTCAACAGCAACGTCCGCACCATGGGCGTTGCGTTGAGCGCCTGCACGGTACCCCACGCCGGCTCACCCAGCTTCGATCTGGCCGAGGATGAAATCGAGATCGGCATCGGAATCCACGGTGAGCCGGGCAGGCACCGTATCCCCATGGAAAATGCTGATGGCATCACGGACCGCCTGTTGGGGCCGGTGCTCGCCGACCTGGGAATCAGCTCCGGGGACAAAGTGCTGCTGTTCGTTAACGGAATGGGCGGAACCCCCCTGAGTGAGCTGTACATTGTTTACCGGCGGGCCGCGCAAGTGCTGGCGGACAGGGGGGCCGCCGTCGAGCGGTCCCTGGTGGGGAACTACATCACCGCCCTCGAGATGCAGGGTTGCTCCATCTCGGTGCTGCGCCTGGACGACGAATTGACCGAACTGTGGGACGCGCCGGTGCATACGGCAGCACTGCGCTGGGGCGTGTAGCTGTGGTCCTGGACGTCAACTGGACGGTGAAGTGGCTGACCCTTTGCGCGCAGGCGATGGCGGAGCACAGGGTGGAGCTGATCGAGCTGGACCGCGCCATCGGGGATTCTGATCACGGCGAAAACATGGACCGCGGCTTCCAGGCTGTCCTGGACAAGCTGTCCGAATCCCCGCCCGAAACGCCCGGAGCCGCCCTGAAACTCACGGCAATGACCCTGATGTCCAAAGTGGGCGGGGCCGCCGGTCCGCTCTACGGAACGGCATTCCTGCGGGCGGCGACGTCCCTCGGGGACTCCCCGGAAATCGCTCCTGCCGCCTGGGCAGGTGCCCTGACTGCCGCGCGGGACGGGATCGTGGCCCGCGGAAAGGCGGAACCAGGGGACAAAACCATGGTTGATGCCTGGACACCGGCGGCAGAGGCAGCCAGTCAGGCTGCCGCAAACAGCAGCCCGGATGCCTTGACTGTTCTGGTCGCGGCAGCAGAGGCCGCCGAAGCCGGAGCCGTGGCAACCGATCCGCTGATAGCCCGGAAGGGACGCGCAAGCTACCTCGGGGAGCGAAGCGCCGGGCACCGCGACCCCGGAGCTGCCTCCAGTGCACTGATTCTCCGCGCGGCCGTGAAGGCGGCTGCGTGACCGTCAGCATCGTGGTGGTCTCCCACAGCGAAAAGATCGCCGACGGCGCCGTGGAGCTCGCCGCGCAGATGGCGCCGGACGTTGTGCTTCTGCCGGCAGGGGGCACCATGGACGGCCGTATCGGTACCAGCCTGGAAAAGGTTCTGGCGGCGCTGGACAAAGTGGCCAGCGGTGACGGAGCGGTAATCCTCACTGACCTTGGTTCCGCCGTAATGACTGCGGAATCCGCACTGGAATTCGCGGAGAACGAGTCGGCCATAGTGCTGGCGGACGCGCCCCTGGTAGAGGGGCTCGTGGCTGCCGCCGTGGCTGCACAGGGCGGCGGTGACGTGGAGGCGGTGAAACGGGCGGCGGAAGCCGTGGGCGGGCCCGCGCCGCAGGCCGGGAGCCCGGGGCTGCAGGAGGTCGGGGAAGGCTCTGTCACCGGTTCCGGTCCCGATTACACGGGGGACTTCGAGCTCGTCAACCAGGCCGGTATGCACGCCCGGCCCGCCGCGAAAATCGCCGGCGGCTTGTCATCGCTGGATGCCGAAGTGCAGGTCAACGGGGTTGACGGTGCCTCCATGACCGCGCTCATGACGCTGGCGGCGGGCAAGGGTTCCGTGCTGCACGTGGAAGCATGGGGAGCGGACGCGGAACGCGCGGTGAACTACGTGGGCGGGCTGGTGCAGGCAGGCTTCGGCGAGCAGTAGCTGCGTGGACTTTGAGAATGAAGGCCGGCCGGTGTGTTCCCCACCCTGCAGAGGCTTCGGCGAATATGCTCGATGCCATGGAACGGCTCCACCTTGATGACAACTCCCCGGATATTGAAGTGCTGGAGGGGCAGCTGTCAGTTGAGGAACTCCTGGCGGAGCTGGGCTTCGAGTGGCGGCCCGAGTCAGCGTCCGGGGAGTTCGCTGACGAAGAAGCGGTGGAGCAGGGCTTCAGCCAGCCGGCGCTGTTTTAGCGCCAGTCCTGCTCGTGCAGGCCATCGGCGTCGAGCAGCACCGATGCGGCAATGAACCTGCCGCATTGCTCACCAAACAGGTAGTCGCCGCGGGGGCGGAAGTCCAAGGCCTGCACGGGCAGGGGGGATCCGTCCGGGGCAGTTGCGGATGCGGTCACCGACATGGCTGATTCGGTGAGGGTTTGCAGGAACAGGCTGGCGAATTTCGTTCCGTCGGGGAAAGCGGTGGCAGAGCAGAAGCCTTCCGGGGTGCAGCCCTGGTCAATCGAGGCGCTGCCGGGGTGGAGTTCCACGCGATCTTCGGTGCACTCGCCGTCCTGGCAGGCCTTCAGGCGCAGCGCTGCCACCTGCGGTGCGTAGCCGGCTGAAACCGTGACTGACACGGCGGTGGCTTGTGCGATGGCCGGGCAGGGAACCGCTCCCGACCCGGGTCCGCACGCAGAGGCCAGTCCCGCCGTCGTAATCAACGCTAAAAGCAGCCCTGGCTTGCCCATACTTCAGGGTACGGCCGGGGCGGTGCCTCCCCGACGCCAGCGGCGAAGTGATGCAAACATCGTTATCCTGGCGCCCTCATGCCAGCGGGAAGATGCCGATGCACCAGCAACGCCGTGTCCGGGCGGGCGCTCAGGCGGGAAGCCGGTACCCGCCGCCGTGCAGCTCCGCGAGGCCGTCGGCAAGCAGGCCAGCGAGGGCCCGTTCCAGCTGCTCAGGAGCAGAATTCAACCTGTGCAGGGCGCCCAGCGGTACGCCAATCCCTGCCGGCGCAAAGCCCAGGTCGGCCGGCTCCCGCTGGAACATCTCCGGCGGCACCGGCGCCTCGGCCTCACGCAGCACGGCCAGCACGGCTCCGCGGACCTGGCGGTCAGTGCCGTGCCAGGCCTGGCCCTTAGGCACGTACGACGGCGGCGGCTCGCCTGCTGCCCGCCACGCACAGGAGTCCCTAACCGGGCAGTCGCCGCACTTGGGTGCGCGGGCTATGCAGATCAGCGCCCCCAACTCCATCACCGCAGCGTTCCAGCGGACCGACGTGCCGTCGTCGTTCGGCAGGAGCTGGGCGGCGAGCCGCATTTCTGCCGCGGTGAGCGCAGGGGCAGGAAGGGCGGCCCCGGTAACAAGCCTGGCGTGGACCCGCCTGATGTTGGTGTCCACCACCGTTTCACGGCATCCGTAGGCGAAGGCGGCCACTGCCGACGCCGTATAACTGCCCACGCCGGGCAGAGCCAGCAGGTCGGCGTAGTTGTCCGGAACCTTGCCGCCGTGGTCCTGGACGATGGCCGCTGCTGCTGCGTGCAGCCGCAGCGCCCGCCGCGGGTAACCCAGCCGGCCCCAGGAACGAACTGCCTCTCCCGCAGGTTCACCCGCGAGGCCCGCCGGTGTGGGCCAGCGCTTCATCCACTCCAGCCAAACGGGCAGCACGCGGACCACGGGGGTTTGCTGCAGCATGATTTCGCTGACCAGCACACCCCAGGGAGAACATTCAGGTTTACGCCAAGGGAGGTCCCGGGCAATTTCCGCGAACCAGCTGTTAATCCGGCCGTGCAGCATCTGTAGTTCCGCCCCGGCTGGAACGGGGATAGGCAAGGTGGTAGCGGCTTGAGTATCGATCCCAACACTGTAATTGATCCGCCTGCAGGGCCGGAAACGTGATGTGACAAGAGCGTTTGCCGGGCGGCGGCGTGGTGGCGGAGCAGATCAGCGCCCGTTCTCTAGCCTAGAAGGATGGGCAGGCAAGGCAATTCAGCATCACGTGGCAGGGCGACTACATCCGGTTCCAGCTCCGTCCGCAAGCCGAGTCCCGCTGTATACCGCAGGCGCCGGCTGTTCTTGGCTGCGGCGTTGCTGATGGTGATCGCACTGATTGCAGGAAGCTTCGCCCTGGCCGGGGCTTTGAGCGGCAAGTCCGAACAGGCGTCGTCCACGGACGGTGCCGGGGCAACAGCGTCCGTTAGTCCCTCCACCCAGCCGTCGCCGTCGGCCTCGGCTCCGGAGCCTACACCCACGCCATCGGCCACCCCTTCCTGCAACCAAAACCTCGTGACGGTCTCCGCCTCTACGGACAAGGCCGCTTACGGGCCGGAAGAAAAGCCGATGCTCACCCTCAAGGTGACCAACGGCGGCACCATGCCCTGCGAGGTCAATATCGGAACGTCGCAGATGGAGTTCCTGGTGACGAGCGGCGCGGACCGCATCTTCTCGTCCCGGGACTGCCAGGCAAAGAGCGAAGACCTGGTGAAAATCATCGCGCCCGGTGCCAGCGAGACCGCCAACTTCCCGTGGTCACGAAACCGCAGCGTTGAAGGCTGCCAGTCCGTGGAAGCCAAGCCCGGAGGCGGCGGGGCGTACTACATCTTTACGGCGAAACTTGGCTCCAAGGCGAGCCCCAAGGCAGTTTTCCAGCTGATCTGACGAGCCTGCCAGGCTCCTAGAGGAAGCGGTCCAGCAGGCTTGCTTCTGCCATCCGGCTCAGGCCTTCCCTCACGGTGCGGGCGCGCTGGTCGCCGATACCGTCCACGGTCATGAGGTCGTCAATGGTGGCTGCCATCAGGAACTGCAGCCCGCCGAAGTGGTCCACCAAGCGGTCCGCGACAGCTTTCGGAACTGCCTTCAGTCCCGAGAGAAGGCGGTAACCGCGGGGCTGCACCACGGCGTCCAGGTTTGCCTCGCCGCCCGCGAAGCCGACAATTCCGGAAATTTTTCCGAGGTCTATCAGCTCGGTGGGTCCCAGGTTTACCAGGGCGCTGACGGCCTTTTCGATGTCTTCGGGGGAAGCGTTCGGCGAAGCGTAGTCGCGGATGATGACATCGCTTCCGGGGCCGCGGCCCACCGTGAGCTCATCGAGCTGGAGGGAGAGGAGACGGCCGTCTTCGCCCAGTTCCAGGACGTACTGGGAGATTTCCTCTGAGATGCGGCGGACCATTTCCTGCCGCTGCAGGGTGACGGCCACATCCCGAACGGTCACCATCGCTTCGATTTCCAAAGCGGACAGCGAGCTGGTGACCTGGTCCAGGCGGGAGCGGTAGCGCTCCAGAGTGGCCAGTGCCTGGTTGGCGCGCGCCAGGACCTTCTCCGAACCCTCCAGGACGTGCCGAAGGCCATTGACGTACAGGGCAATGATCTGCATGGACTGGCTGACGGAGATGACGGGCACGCCGGTCTGGATGGCCACCCGCTCGGCCGTGCGGTGGCGGGTACCGGACTCCTGGGTTTCGATGCTGGAGTCCGGGACCAGCTGCACTGCTGCGCGGAGGATATTGCCGGCGTCCTTGTCACAGATGATTGCCCCGTCCATCTTGGCAAGCTCGCGCAGGCGGGTGGGGGAGAAATCGATCCCGATGTCGAAGCCGCCGGAGCAGATGGAGTCGATGGTCCGGTCCGAGCCCAGCACGATCAGGGCGCCGGTACGGCCCCGGAGGATGCGCTCAAGGCCGTCCCGGAGCGGAGTTCCGGGTGCCACTCTGCCCAGAGTTGCCCTCAGGGATTCTTCGGGGCTCCGCGCCATAAGGTGTTCCCTTCACAGTTGCGGACGTTCGCCCGCAGGAATGCCGGCTTTGCCGCTTGGCCGGCAGGATCAAAAAGTACTCATTTCCCGCAAGCTCAATGATAGGGGTAACAAACACCAAGTTCCGCACGGACAAGCCCTAAAGTGCCCCATGGGTGCCCTTCACGAAGTGGGGCAGGAACGCGTCCGACGGCGGGTGGCGGCAAGGCACTTTGGTGAAATATAACGCCGCCCGGCATGCCAACTGAGCCGACGAGTGGAAGGCAAGCAGGGTGGCGGCTGTCTAGTTTCGATTCGCTTGTGATGTAGGCGGTGCCGCTGGGTTAGGACGGGCGAGTGCTCCGAACCAGACGCCGGCCATCACCAAGGCTGCACCGAGGACGGCCGGAACCGTTACTGGTTCGTTGATGAGCAACGCCGCCAGAACCATGGTGACCACGGGGAACAGGACGAACATGTACGAGGTCGCGGACGAGGTCCAGGTTCGCACCACAAGGAGGACCAGGACGAACAAACCTACTGATCCTGGAACCACCAAGTACACCAGGGCCGCAGTCACATCGGGCTGGGCTGGCAGGACCCATATTTCGTCGGCCGAGGCGGACAGGATGGCTAGCAGGCCTGCGGCGATGAGCATGGCTACCGCGTTGGTCATCGCGGGGTGGTTGCCGGACAGGCGCTTGCCCAAAATGATGCCCTGGCTGATGGACAGGGTAGCGCCGAGCATGGCAATCACTGCTTCCGGCGGGGCGCTGATCCCGCGTGACGCAAGGACCATCCATGCGATACCGCAGAGGGCGAGCACCGAGCCTGCCAGCGCCCGCACTGTCAATTGCTCAAGCCGCTGGGCCGCTGCCAGGAGCAGAGTTGCCAACGGGACCCCGGCCATAACAACAGCAGCGGAACCGGCAGTGGCCAACGTCAGTGCCCAGTACATCAAGGCATACGGAATGGCGAAGGCTAGGGCGCCGTAAGCAGCCGTCAGGGCCAGGAGCCGGCCACGCGGCCAGCGAAGGCGCAGGATGAGGGCAAATATGACAAACAGCGCTGCGGCCAGGCCAAAGCGCAGGGCCGCGCCCCAAAACGGCGCCAGTTCCTGGTTACTCAACCGGACCGCGACGAAGTTGGCCGCGCCCAGGAGGACCGACACGCTGAAGGCGGCCAGCGCCAGCGGCGGGACACGCCGGGAGGTTGCCATCGGCCGCCCTGCCGTTCTCTGTTGTGGACAAAACCTCGGCGGTATCCAACGTGCCGCCGTAGTCCTGACAGTCAGGTTCTCTCAGGGTAGCCTTCCTGCTCAGCATCCGCTGCGGATCCTGCATGACTCCTGAGCGACTCCAGGCGGAGTGCTTCATCGTCCGTGACCGACGGCCTGCGGCTTCGCGGTTGCGCCGTTGACGGGGGCTTGACCCAGCAGACAGCCCTTGCGGCTGCCCGGCACACTTCCCGGGTGTTAAGCAGGGCCCGCAGCGGAGCCCCAAGCTGCGATAAACTTGGAACTTGGCTGTCCGCCAGCCCGTCTCCCCTGCAGCCTGTCCAATGCCAGGGGCAGCCCATACCGCAGCGAAAGTAGCACCGTGTCCCAAGATGTCCTCACACCCGCCCGGATCTCGGAGATTCACAAAGAAGCGGGCCGGCGTCGGACCTTTGCCGTCATTTCCCATCCCGATGCCGGCAAGTCCACGCTGACTGAGGCGCTGGCCCTGCACGCCAAGGTGATCGGCACCGCCGGCGCCTCCAGCGGCAAGGCCAACCGCAAAGAAACAGTTTCGGACTGGATGCAGATGGAAAAGGACCGCGGCATCTCCATCAGCTCCGCGGCGCTGCAGTTCTCCTACCGGGACACCGTCATCAACCTCCTGGACACCCCCGGCCACGCTGACTTCTCCGAGGACACCTACCGGGTCCTCGCCGCCGTCGACTGTGCTGTGATGCTCGTGGACGCGGCCAAGGGCCTGGAAACCCAGACCATGAAACTGTTCGAGGTCTGCAAGCAACGGAACCTGCCCATCATCACCGTCATCAACAAATGGGACCGGCCCGGCCTGGACGCGCTGGCCCTGATGGACGAGATCACCGAACGCACGGGGTTGCAGCCCATGCCCCTTACCTGGGCGGTGGGAATTTCCGGGGACTTCCGCGGCGTCTGGGACCTCCGCAACGACCGTTTCGCCCGCTTCCAGCGCAACAACGCCGGCGCGCAGATCGCCATCACCAAGTACTTCACCCCGGAGGAAGCGGCGGAGAGCCAGGGCAGCAACTGGACGGACGCAGTGGACGAGGCAGGACTGGTGATTGAATCGAACCTGGAGTTCGACGTCGAAAGCTTCCACGCCGGAAAGGCCACCCCCATCCTGTTCAGCTCCGCCGCGCTGAACTTCGGCGTCAAGGAACTGCTGGACGCGCTGGTTGACTTCGCCCCGCCGGCAGCCCCGCGGCCGGACGTGGACGGCACCCCGCGTCCGGTGGCATCGCCGTTCTCCGGATTCGTCTTCAAGGTACAGGCCGGCATGAACAAGGCCCACCGCGACCACGTTGCCTTTATCCGCGTCTGCTCCGGCGTGTTCGAGCGCGGGATGGTGGTCACCCAGACCCGCACCGGCAAGTCCTTTGCCACCAAGTACGCGCAGCAGGTGTTCGGCCGCGAACGCGAAGTGATCGACGAGGCCTACCCCGGCGACGTGGTGGGCCTGGTCAACGCGTCCTCACTGCGCGTGGGGGACAGCCTGTTCCTCGAGGACCCGGTGGAATACCCCGCGATCCCGCTGTTCGCTCCGGAGCACTTCCAGGTTGCACGTTCCAAGGACCCGAGCAAATTCAAGCAGTTCCGCCGTGGCATCGAGCAGCTCGAGCACGAGGGCGTGATCCAGGTGCTCCGCTCCGACGTCCGCGGAGACCAGGCGCCAGTGCTTGCCGCCGTCGGGCCCATGCAGTTCGAAGTGGTGGAGGACCGGATGGCTCACGACTTCAGCGCCCCCATGCGGCTGGAGCGCCTGCCTTACTCGCTGGCCAGGATTTCGACGGCGGATGCCATGCCGGCGCTCGCCAACGTACCGGGCGCCGAGGTGCTCCTGCGGTCCGACGGCGAGTACCTGGCCTTGTTCAATGATGTTTGGGCCCTCCGCCGGATCGAAAAAAATCATCCGGACCTCACCCTTGTGCCCATCGGTACACACAACCCCGCAAAGTAGGAACCGTGAACGCAGTTCAACCTGGCGCAGTTCAACCTGGCGCAGTTCAACCCCGTGCGCTGATCACGGGTGCCGGCACCATCAATCCGCTAGGTTCGTCTGTAGCCGAAACCTGGTCGGCCCTGGTGGCCGGAAAGTCCGGCATTGCACCGCTCGAGGAGGACTGGGCGGAACAGCTGCCAGTCAAGATTGCGGGACAGGTCACGAATGATCTCTCCGAGCATCTCAGCACACGTGAGATGAAGCGCATGGACCGCTGCGGGCAGCTGGCGCTCATCGCTGCCAGGGAAGCCTGGAAGCAGGCCGGCTCCCCTGAGGTGGATCCCGAACGCTTCGCCGTCGTGATCGGCTCTGCGTACGGCGGGCTGGGCTCCACCCTGGAGCAGGACCGTACCCTTGCCGAATCCGGCCCCCGCAAGGTGTCACCGCACACCCTTACGCGCCTTATGGTCAACGGTCCGGCTGCCTGGGTCTCCATCGACCTCGGCGCCCGCGGCGGTGCCCGGACGCCGGTGAGCGCCTGTGCCTCCGGGGCAGAGGCGATTGTCCAGGCAGCGGAGATGATCCGCTCCGGAGCAGCCGACGTCGTTATTGCCGGTGGAGTCGACGCCTCGATCAACGACCTCGTCATCACCGGCTTCTCCCAGATCCGTGCGCTGTCAACCCGCGCGGGGGACCCGCAGCGTGCATCACGGCCGTTCGACGGCGGCCGTGACGGCTTTGTCCTCGCGGAGGGTGCCGGCGTGGTGGTGCTGGAGAGTGAAGAACACGCCCGCGCCCGCGGCGCCGCGGTGCTGGGAGCCATGGCAGGCGGAGCGGTGACGTCGGACGCCAATGACATCGTGGCAGCCGACCCTGCCATGCAGCGGCGGGTCATGCAGAAGGCACTCGAATCGGCAGGCCTCACGGCCCAGGACATCGGGTTTGTGCACGCCCACGCCACGTCAACACCCGTGGGGGACCGGCTCGAGGGCCAAGCCATCAAAGCGATCTTCGGCCCCGGCGTCCCGGTCACCTCCACCAAGGGCCACACCGGCCACCTGCTGGGCGGCGCCGGTGCGCTCGCCGCCGTGGTGGTTCTTGAAGCCCTGCGCACCGGGATGCTGCCCGGGACTCTCAACGTTGAAGAGCTGGACCCTGAGGTGGACCTTAACGTCGTAACCGAAGACGTCCGCCAGCTTCAGCCGGAGAACGCTCCGGCCGGCCTGGTGAACGCCTTCGGCTTCGGCGGGCACAGCGATGCGCT
>NZ_JBNHFF010000017.1:0-33425 GCF_059089965.1 Arthrobacter sp. SPT-J7 | reverse complement strand
GGATGGTGGTCGACCTCAACGGCCCTGCCACCGGCTACACCGTCCGCTATGTTCCGGAGATCATCCAGGACGGCTCGGGCTTCACGATTCCGGTCTACGGCAACGCACGCCTGCAGGTCGTCGTGAATGCACCCTCTTATGACAGCAATGGCAACGTCACCTACAACCCGGCCGCAAAGGCCGAGCTGTCCAACGTGGCCGGCTACCAGACCTTCCGGCAAGTCGTCTACGCGAATAGCTTCGAGGGTTCCACCAGCATCGGCCTGGGCGTCCGTGCCCGGCTGCCCTTCCGCGTCTTCACTCTGGACGGGCCAGGGTCCGGTTCCCGGCTGATCGTGGACGTAGCCCACTCCTGGTGAGGGAACGAAGAGGTGTCGCGCTCCGATGACCCGGGGTGCGCCACCTTTTCTGTCCGGCCCGGCTGTCCAGGGGCTACATCCGAAGCCGGAAGAAGCTCTTCGGGTCGTCGGCGCCCAGGAGGTCGTGGTGGAACGCGATGGCATCCACGGGTCGGGTGTCCACGAACAGGACCGCAACCGTACGGGAGTGAACCACCGTGTAGCGGGTGAGGTCTTCCACCCAGGAATGGATCCCGGTGTACTCCTGAACTTCCAACCCGTCACCGAGCAGGCCCCGCTCCTCGAGCAGGTCGTAGACAACATTCCAGGCGAGATCCAGCAGTTCGTGGATCGCCGCCTCAACAGTTGGAGCCGTCATAGGACCATGGTCCTCCCGGGCACTGACAGTCTCGAGGAGCGACGCGCAGCTGTTAACGTGGAGGCATGACATTGGGGGATGCCGCCGTGGTGGCAATGGATCCGCGCGCACAGGCTTTTGGCTATGCGCAGCGCCGGGTGTGGATCTTCTTTGCCTGGGGGTGCGGGGCAATAATCGCGATAGCTGGCGCCGTCTATGCTGCACTGAGCGCGCTCGTTGGTCAGGACTCGGAGACGGGGACGGTCATGTTCCTGCTTGGCGCAGGGCTCTCAGTCCTGGGCTGGCTAGTGACGTTAGGGGCCCGTTTCTCCAAAAAGACCCCGAGGCCTGCCTCCGACATCCCGCGCGTCGAGCAGAGCATCCGGATCAACCCCAAGGTCATCAAATTCTCCGTGGCCGGAGCCATCGTGATCGCCGCCGCCCTTGTCCTATTCACACCCAACGGCAGGTCTCCAGAGGTGCTCCCCATTACCGGGCTCATCGCCGCAGCCCAGCTGAGCATCACCGGCGGCGTGGCCTACTCAGGGTGGCTGTTGAAGAACAGCGGTGAGCTGTACGCGCGCTGGATGGGACGGCGTAAAGGGTGACCGGGATAGGGGGTGGAATGACGACAACAGACGACCGCTCGGGAAAGCCTGCTGAGCGACCGCCACTGAAGTGGTACTGGAAACTTACTGGTTGCTTATTTTTCGGTTACGCCATTCTTTACATGTTGATGCCCGCTTTGAACTCCTTTGGGATCGAAAGCATTCGATGCGAGGTCATTTCGGCCAAACCTTATACAAGTTCTGGCGGAACCAGAGGCTCGGCTTCGACAGCGGGTGTTCTGGTCGAGACGACTAACTGCGGGAAGATTCACGTGTCCCAGGGTGTGGCTTTTGACAATCAAGAAGAGGTCGCCGCATCCTTCAAGGCTTCTAGCGAATACGAGTTCGACCTTGGCTGGTTCTCACGAGTGGTGACCAAAGACATCACACACGACATCCCATCAGCGCAGGGCTACCGCTTGGTTGAGTGAAAACTCCCCACGCTTTAGCGAATCTGTCAATGGTCTCGGAACCAAGTGGCCGGCGATCACGAGCCCGTCAACCAAAGGGCACCAGCATCGGCGCGGCTTTACTGCTGCTTGCGGCTCGCTCCGGCAACTACCCGTCAACGAAAGCTTCCGCTCCACCGGGGTGTTTTCCCGATACGTCCTAGTAGTCGATAGCCTTGCAGTCCATAGGTCAGCTCCCCGAGCTTGCCGCGCATCTGGTCCAGGCCCTGCTTGAGCTTGTCGACGACCTCGTTCTGCGCGGCCAGCCCCGGCGCCTGGTCCTTGGCGGTGGACTCGGCAGTCATCTGCCGCTGAAGAGCGAGCCTGGCGAGGGCGTCGAACTTGTCGGCGTCCACACTGTTCCCGCCGGCCCGGAACTCGTCGGCCTTGCGGGACGCGGCGATCGCTTTGTTGCCCCAGGTGTTGGCGTCGTTCACCACGCGTGCGTGGTCGTCTTCGGCCATGCGAAGGTTGCCGATGGTCTGGGCGACGGCGGCCTCGGCTTCGCGGATGTTCTCCGAGTAGTCCCGGACCATCTGGTCCAGCATCTTCTGTGGGGTCTTCGGCGGAGTCCAGGAGGGCGTTCAGGTTGGCCTTGGCCAGCTGGGCAACGCGGGCAAAAATACTCTGCTTCACGGGGGTCTTTCTATCGGCGGTGGATTTGCATCCTATGTGTACGGCACCACCGGGGACCAGAGGCGGGAAGCGACCGGTATTAGCTATCCCCGCTGGCACTCAGAGCGGCCCGTACCCGGCATTGCCGTAGGGGTCACGCCAGGTGACCAGGTCTTGTTCGACTGCGCTGCGGAGCCTGGGGTCAGTGTAAAGCCGCCGGCGGAAGGACTGCCGGGCCCGGCCCAACACTGTTGAGGGGGCCAGGGTGCAGGCCACAAGGAGGGCCACGATGAGCAGGTACGCTCCGACCACTGCAACGCTTGTGCCGCGTTCGACGGCGGACGGAAGGATTGTGGTGAAGCCTGCACCGATGATGCCGGCCAGGACGGCCACCATGGTGGTACCCCCGCGGGCGCTGCCAGGGCCTCTGGTGATGAGCAGTCTGTCCGCCTTGGGAAGCCTGCCACGGACCCGCTTCCACGAGAGCACACCCACGACCGTGAGGGCCGCACCGATCAGGCCCAGGACCAGAACCCAGGCAGCATTGCCGGACAAGGCCGGGGCGAATCCGCCGGTCAGTGCCAGGACAGGCCCGCCGCTGATCGCACTGGACCAGGCCGCCGCCAACGTGCCTTGGGCATCAACCAGCTGCCGGAGCCGGGACGGCGCCTGCGGCGGGGTGACCTTCGTGAGGTCCGGGGAGAGCCAGTAGTTGAGGGGATACACCAGGCTGTCCCGCTTCGGTCATGCGGTTCACTTTGGGGTTCCTTCCTGGTCGACCCTCACGGTCTTTGTCCCGCAGGTCAGGGTCAGCCCGTCGGCACTGTCCAGCTGGCAGCCCTGGTCTTTCACCCGCGGCCACCGGAGATCTCCGGAGCGTCGCGGACCCGCTTGTAGTGGTACTCGTCGTGCTCGCTGTAGATGATGACGGTATCGCCGTCGAACCCATCCTGGGAGACAAGGCTGACGATTTCGAAGGACTGGCCATTGGCGTCGAGCAGCCGCTTCACGGTCTCAGCTTCAATTAGGGTGCCAACGGTGAGCCCCTGGTTAGACCGGGGTTTTCGGATCCCGCCGACGCACAATGTAGGACTTGGAATCGTCCTTTTTGGTGCGAATACTGATGCTGGCCATAGAAAAACGCTGCGTCCGTGAACACACTTTTGGGTGGTTTTTTACACACTCCAGCGGCAGCCAGGCCACAGCCCGCACACCTAGCGTCAAAGGGACGCCACCACAAGCCATGTCAACAGGCTTAAAGCAAAAACCCCTCTGACGAGGGGATATGCTGTGCCCGAGGTGGGACTCGAACCCACACACCTTTCGATACCGCATTTTGAGTGCGGCGCGTCTGCCAATTCCGCCACTCGGGCGCGGATTACATGAAGCAAAAGGCTACGCCCACAGCTGATTGTGAGCAACGCGATCGCTTCACGTACGCGGAATTACTCTACATGCAGATAGGCTGAATTTCAGAATCGCGCCGCCGTCGCCGCACACCGACCATGCAGATCAAGTACAGGACCGGGCGCAACTAAGATAGTGATGTTCCCGCCGTACCTTTCCAAGGAGATCCCGTGACTGAACATACGGAGTCAAAACCCACGTCCCAGCCGGCGCGCCGCGTCGTTGTGGCCGAGGATGAAACCCTCATCCGCCTCGACATCATCGAAATCCTGCGGGGCGAAGGCTATGACGTCATCGGCGAAGCAGACAACGGTGAGAAGGCCGTCCAGCTGGCTGAAGAGCTGAAGCCGGATCTGGTCCTGATGGACGTCAAGATGCCCGTCATGGACGGCATTTCCGCAGCAGAGAAGATCGTCAAGGCCCGCATCGCCCCCGTCGTGCTGCTGACCGCCTTCAGCCAGAAGGAACTTGTGGAGCGCGCCCGCGATGCCGGCGCCATGGCCTACGTGGTGAAGCCTTTCACTCCTGCCGACCTTATCCCGGCACTGGAAATAGCCCTCTCCCGCCATGAGGAGATCAAGGCGCTCGAAAGTGAAGTTTCCGACCTTCAGGAGCAGTTCGCCACCCGCAAGCTCGTGGAGCGTGCCAAGAGCCTCCTCACCACCAAGATGGGCCTGACGGAGCCGGAAGCGTTCCGCTGGATCCAGAAGACCTCCATGGACCGCCGCCTCAGCATGCGGGAAGTGGCAGAGACCATCATCAACCAGGTCAACTAACAGCACTGTCGTAGACAGAAGAAAGGACCCCTGCCAAGCGGCAGGGGTCCTTTTCGCTGTCCGAAAGCCCTAGGCCTTCTTCTTCTTTTCCGGCCAGGGGCCGAGCTTTTCCTTGTTGCTCACGGCTTCACCAACACGGGCGGTGTCGGCGAGGTCGCCCACCTTGTGCACCTTGAGGGAGTTGGTGGAACCGGCCTTTCCGGGAGGCGAACCGGCGGCAATAACCACCAGGTCGCCGTCGTCGACGAGGCCCATCTCCAGGAGGCTGCGGTCAACCTGCGCAGTCATCTCATCCGTGTGGTCCACCATCTGGACGAGCACCGGCTGGATGCCCCAAGTGAGCGCCAGCTGGTTCCATACCTGCTCCACAGGAGTGAACGCGAAGACGGGCTTGATGGGGCGCAGGCGGGAGAGGCGGCGTGCCGAGTCACCGGACTGGGTGAACGCACAGATGTACTTGGCGTCCAGCTGGTCGGCAATTTCGACGGCGGCACGGGTGATGGCGCCGCCACGGGTCTTGGGCTTGGTACCCAGCGGAGGGACGCGCTCCAGCCCGTGGACCTCTGTGGACTCGATGATCCGGGCCATCACCTTGACGGTCTCGATCGGGTACTTGCCCACGCTGGTCTCCCCGGAGAGCATCACCGCGTCCGCACCGTCCAGCACGGCATTGGCGCAGTCGGAAGCCTCTGCGCGCGTCGGGCGCGGGTTGTCGATCATGGATTCCAGGACCTGGGTTGCCACAATGACCGGCTTGGCCCAGCGGCGGGCGAGTTCAATGGCACGCTTCTGGACGATCGGCACTTCCTCCAGGGGAAGCTCCACACCAAGGTCGCCACGGGCCACCATGATGGCATCGAACGCGTCGATGATCTCGGGGAGCTGCTCAACGGCCTGCGGCTTTTCGATCTTGGCGATGACCGGGACGCGGCGGCCTTCCTCGTCCATGATCTCGTGCACGCGGGTGATGTCAGTGGCGTCACGTACGAATGACAGTGCCACCAGGTCAACGCCGCGGCGCATGGCCCAACGGAGGTCGTCTTCATCCTTCTCGCTCAGAGCGGGGACGTTGACGGCAACGCCGGGAAGGTTGATGCCCTTGTTGTTGGACACCATGCCGCCCACGGTCACTTCGGCAACAACCTTGACGTCGTCCACAGCCGTGGCACGCAGCGCCACCTTGCCGTCGTCGATCAGCAGGGCGTCACCCACGTTGACGTCCTCGGTGAGGCTTTTCAGGGTGGTGGAGCAGATGTCCTTGGTACCGGGAACGTCCTCGGTGGTGATGGTGAAGGCGTCACCAACGGCGAGGGCGTGCGGACCGTCAACGAAACGGCCCAGGCGGATCTTCGGTCCCTGCAGGTCAGCCATAATGGCCACTGCCTTGCCGAGATCGGCTGCAGCCTTCCGGACGTTCTCATAGGTGTTGTCATGCACGGTGTAGTCGCCGTGGCTCATGTTCATGCGGGCGACGTCAACGCCTGCCTCCAGCACCGCGAGGGTGTTTTCGTAGCTGGCAATTGCCGGGCCGAACGTAGCCACAATTTTTGCGCGTCTCATATACCTACCCTATTGGTCTCTTGCATTGGTTAAGTTGTCGTGGAGGTGAATCCTCGAAGCTGCACTAGAGGACGGCGATGGCCCGATCGGTGGGCGCCACGGGTGCAGGCAGGATAGTGCTGCCCATCAGGTACTTGTCCACTGCTGCTGCGGCGGCGCGTCCTTCGGCGATGGCCCAGACAATCAGGGACTGCCCACGCCCGGCGTCGCCGGCAACAAAGACACCCTCGGTGTTGGTCATGTAGTAACCGTCGCGGGACACGTTGCCGCGGCCGTCGAACTCGGCGTTGACCTGTTCGGTGATGCCGGCCGGCTCGGCGCCGGTGAACCCGAGGGACAGGAAGACCAGGTCCGCGGGGATGATCCGCTCCGTACCGGCCTTGGGCAGGCGCTTGCCGTCAACGAATTCGGTTTCCGCGACCTTGACGCCGGTGAGCCTGCCGTTTTCGCCAACGAACTCAACAGTGGAGGCAAGGTAGGTCCGCTCGCCGCCTTCCTCGTGGGCGCTGGCCATTTCGAACAGTGTGGGGAACGTCGGCCACGGCTGGTGGCTCTGGCGCTCAGCCGGCGGCTGCTTGCCGATGGCAAGCGTGGTGACGGACGCAGCACCGTGACGGTGCGCGGTGCCCAGGCAGTCCGCTCCGGTATCGCCGCCGCCAAGAATGACAACGTGCTTGCCCTGGGCATGGATCTGGTTTTCCACCGTCTCCCCCGCAACCGCGCGGTTCGCCGGCACGAGGTAATCCATGGCGAAGTGCACCCCTTCGAGGTCGCGGCCCGGGATGGGCAGGTCACGCGGAACGGTAGCACCGGTGCAGATCACGACGGCGTCGTAGCGCCTGCGCAGCTGCTCCCAGGTCACGTCCGTGCCCACGGCTACGCCGGTGCGGAAGCGGGTACCCTCCGACTTCATCTGCTCGATGCGGCGGTCAACCTGCTCTTTTTCCATCTTGAAGTCGGGGATGCCGTAGCGCAGCAGGCCGCCGATTTTGTCGTCCCGCTCGTACACGGCCACGGTGTGGCCCACGCGGGTGAGCTGCTGTGCGACGGCCAGGCCTGCAGGTCCGGAGCCGACGACGGCAACGGTCTTTCCGGTCAGGCGTGCGGGGGGCAGCGGGCTGACCCAGCCGTTGTCCCAGGCTTCGTCAATGATGGAGACTTCCACCTGCTTGATGGTGACGGCAGGCTGGTTGATTCCCAGCACGCAGGACGCCTCGCACGGGGCGGGGCACAACCGGCCGGTGAACTCCGGGAAGTTGTTGGTGGCGTGGAGGCGCTCGATGGCTTCCTCGCCCTTGTCCCGCCACATGAGGTCGTTCCACTCGGGAATGAGGTTGCCCAGCGGGCAGCCCTGATGGCAGAACGGCACGCCGCAGTCCATGCAGCGGCCGGCCTGTGCCTTCAGGGTGCCCTTCTCCTGCGCCTCGTACACTTCCTTCCAGTCCATAATGCGGACAGGAACGGGACGGCGCGGCTGGGTTTCACGCTGACGTACTTTCAAAAATCCGCGTGGATCAGCCACCGGTTACCTCCAGGATTCGGGACCACACTTCTTCGCCGTCAGGGTCCAGGCCCTCTTCGATGGCGTCGAGACGGGTTTGCAGCACAGCCGCGTAGTCGCGCGGCAGCACCTTGGTAATGCGGGCGGCGGTGTCATCGAAGTTCTCGAGGAGGCGCGCGGCCAGCTGGGAATCAGTTTCTTCAACGTGCTTGACCAGGAGGCCGTGCACGATGTCGCGGTCCTCGGCGTCCAGCTCGCGGAGCTGGAGTTCACCGGACTGCAGAGCGTCCTTGTTGACCTTGGCAGCGTCCAGATCAAGGACGTAGGCGGTGCCGCCGGACATGCCGGCACCGAAGTTACGCCCCGTGCGGCCAATGATCAGCGTCTGGCCCCCGGTCATGTACTCGCAGCCATGGTCACCGATGCCTTCGACGACGGCGGTGGCACCCGAGTTGCGGACCAGGAAGCGTTCGCCCACCTGGCCGCGCAGGAACATTTCGCCGCTTGTGGCGCCGTAGCCGATCACGTTGCCGGCGATGACGTTGGTTTCCGCCTTGAAGACGTTGGTGCGGTCCGGCCGGACGATGATGCGCCCGCCGGAAAGTCCCTTGCCCACATAGTCGTTGGAGTCGCCGAACAGCCGCAGGGTGATGCCTGCCGGCAGGAAGGCACCCAGGGACTGGCCGGCGGTGCCGCTGAGGGTGACATCGATGGTGTCCGTGGCCAGGACGTCAGTACCGAACGTCTTGGTGACCACGTGGCCCAGCATGGTGCCCACTGAGCGGTCCGTGTTGATCACGTCCACTGCGATCTTCACCGGGCTGCGGTCCGTAAGGGCTTCAGTCGCCATAGTGATCAGCCGCTGGTCGAAGTGTTTGTCCAGCTCGTGGTTCTGGCCGGTCATGTTCCGCAGCGGGGCGTCGTCGTCGAACTCCAGCCCGTGCAGGATCGGATCCAGGTCCAGGCCGTCGGCCTTCCAGTGGTTCACGGCATCCCGGGCGTCGAGGACCTCGGCGTGGCCGATGGCCTCCTCCAGGCTCCGGAAGCCCAGCTCAGCCAGGATTTCGCGGACTTCCTCCGCCAGGAACTCGAAGAAGTTGACCACGAACTCGGGCTTGCCGCTGAAGCGTGCCCGCAGTTCCGGGTTCTGGGTGGCGACGCCCACCGGGCAGGTGTCCAGGTGGCAGACGCGCATCATGATGCAGCCTTCCACCACCAGCGGAGCGGTGGCGAAACCGAACTCCTCACCGCCCAGCAACGCGGCGATCACAACATCGCGGCCGGTCTTGAGCTGGCCGTCCACCTGCACCACCACACGGTCTCGCAGGCCGTTGAGCATGAGCGTCTGCTGCGTCTCGGCGAGGCCGAGCTCCCAGGGGACACCGGCGTGCTTGAGCGAGTTCAGCGGCGAGGCGCCGGTTCCGCCGTCGTGGCCCGAAACGAGCACGACGTCGGCCTTCGCCTTGGTCACGCCGGACGCCACGGTGCCGATCCCGACTTCCGACACCAACTTGACGTGTACCCGGGCCGAGGGGTTGGCGCGCTTGGCATCGTAGATGAGCTGCGCAAGGTCCTCGATGGAGTAGATGTCGTGGTGCGGGGGCGGGGAGATCAGTCCCACGCCGGGGGTCGAGTGGCGGGTTCGGGCCACCCAAGGGTAGACCTTCTGCGCCATCAGCTGGCCGCCCTCGCCGGGCTTTGCACCCTGCGCCATCTTGATCTGGATGTCGTCAGCGTTGGTCAGGTAGAGGCTGGTCACGCCGAAACGGCCGGACGCGATCTGCTTGACCGCGGAACGGCGCTTCGGGTCGAGGAGACGGTCCACGTCCTCGCCGCCTTCACCGGTATTGGACTTGCCGCCCAACTGGTTCATGGCGATGGCCAGCGTCTCGTGCGCTTCCTGCGAGATGGAGCCATAGCTCATGGCGCCTGTGGAGAACCGCTTGACGATGCTGGAGACCGGCTCCACTTCCTCCAGCGGAACAGCGGGGCGCTCGTTCTTGAACTTGAGCAGGCCGCGGAGGGTCATCAGGTTCTGGGACTGGTCGTCCACTCCCCTGGTGTACGCCTTGAAGATGTCGTAGCGGCGCTCACGTGTGGCGTGCTGAAGCCGGAATACGGTCTCCGGGTTGAACAGGTGCGGCTCGCCGTCGCGGCGCCACTGGTACTCGCCGCCACCCAGGAGCGGGCGGTGGGGCTGCTCGATTCCGCCCTCGGGGTACGCCATCTGGTGGCGGGCCGAAACCTCAGCTGCGATAACGTCCAGGCCCACGCCGCCAAGCTGCGAGTGGGTACCGGCGAAGAATTCATCCACCAGTTCCTGTCCCAGGCCCAGCGCTTCGAACGTCTGGGCGCCGGTGTAGGACGCAACGGTAGAGATGCCCATCTTGGACATGATCTTCAGGACACCCTTGCCCAGGCCCTTGATGAGGTTGTAGACGCCGTCCTGCGGAGTGACCCCGGTGACGTCGCCGGCAGCAATAAGCTGCTCCACCGATTCCATGGCCAGGTACGGGTTGACGGCGGAGGCGCCGTAGCCGATCAGGACCGCCACGTGGTGGGTCTCGCGGACGTCACCGGCTTCAACCACCAGGGCGGTCTTGGTCCGGTTGGCGCTGCGGAGCAGGTGGTGGTGCACGGCGCTGACCAGCAGCAGGGACGGAATGGGCGCCCACTGAGCATTCGAATCGCGGTCGGACAGCACGATGTACTGCACGCCGCGGTTGATGGCGCCGGATACCTGCTCGCAGATTTCCGTCAGCCGTGCACGGAGCGCGTTCTCGCCGCCTTCAGGGCGGTAGAGGCCGCGAACCTTCATCGCGACACGGTTGCCGTCGGCATCCTCAATGTTGGCGATCTTGGCAAGCTGGTCGTTGTTGATGACCGGGAACGGCAACTGGATCTGGGGCTGGCGGACCTGCTTGGTGTCCAGCAGGTTGCCGTTGGGGCCGATGGCACACGTCAGCGACGTGACCAGCTCTTCACGGATGGCGTCCAGCGGCGGGTTGGTGACCTGCGCAAAGGACTGCACGAAGTAATCAAAGAGCAGGCGCGGGCGCTTGGACAGCACCGCCACCGGAGTGTCCGAGCCCATTGCGCCCAGCGGCTCTGCACCGGTGCGGGCCATCGGGCCCAGCAGGATCTTCAGTTCCTCGGTGGTGTAGCCGAAGGTGCGCTGGCGGATGTTCACCGACGCCGCCGTGTGCACCACGTGCTCACGCTCAGGAAGCTCGTTCAGGTCGATCAGGTTGTCCTTGACCCACTCCGCCCACGGGTTGGCGGCGGCGACTTCAGCCTTGACCTCTTCGTCGTCGATGATGCGGCCGGCGTCGGTGTCCACCAGGAACATCTTGCCCGGGGAAACGCGGCCCTTCTTCACCACTTTTGAAGGTTCGACGTCGATGACGCCCACCTCGGACGCAAAGACGATAAGGCCGTCCTCGGTGATCCAGAAGCGGCCCGGACGCAGGCCGTTGCGGTCCAGGGTTGCGCCAACCAGGTTGCCGTCAGTGAAGGAAACAGCTGCCGGTCCGTCCCAGGGCTCCATGAGCAGGGAGTGGTACTCGTAGAACGCACGGCGGGCCGGGTCCATGGTGGCGTGGTTTTCCCACGCCTCCGGGATCATCATCATGATCGAGTGCGTGATGGGGCGGCCCGAGAGCCACAGCAGCTCGGCTACCTCGTCGAAGGACGCGGAATCCGAGGCGCCGGGAGTGCAGATGGGGTACAGCTCTTCCGGCGAGTCCCCCAGCAGCGGGTGGGCGAGCTGGGACTGCCGGGCGCGCATCCAGTTTCGGTTGCCCTTGACCGTGTTGATTTCACCGTTATGCGCGATGGTGCGGAACGGCTGGGCCAGCGGCCACGACGGGAAGGTGTTGGTGGAGAAACGCGAGTGGACGATCGCGAGCTTGGACTTGAAGCGCTTGTCCGAAAGGTCCGGGTAGAACGGCTCGAGCTGGGCGGTGGTGAGCATGCCCTTGTAGACGATGGTCCGCGAGGACAGCGAGGGGAAGTAAACGCCGAACTTGTTCTGGGCGCGCTTGCGGATCCGCCAGGCGCGGGAGTCCAGTTCGTTGCGGTCCAGGTCCTCGCCGGTGGCGGACGCCAGGAAGGGCTGTGAGAAGTAGGGCATGCAGGCGCGTGCCATGGCCCCTACGAGGTCGGCGACGATGGGCACCTCACGCCAGCCGAGGACCTGCAGGCCCTCGTCAGCCGCGAGGCCCTCGATGCCTGCCTTGGCGGCGTCGGCCTCGCGCTGTTCGGCGGGAAGGAAGGCGGTGCCGGCAACGTACTGGCCGGGGGCGGGAAGTTCGAACTCCGTGACCGCGCGGAAGAACTCATCCGGGATCTGCATCAGGAGGCCTGCGCCGTCACCGGTGCCTTCATCAGCGCCCACGGCACCGCGGTGCTCCAGGTTGCGCAGGGCGGTGAGGGCGGCGTCCACGATGTCGTATCCGGGCTCGCCGCGGAGGGTGGCGATGATCGCAAGACCGCAGGCGTCCTTCTCCTGCTCCGGGTTGTACAGCCCCTTTGCCTCCGGCAGGGCGGCGAAGCGCTTGAACGGCGACATGGCAGCCTCAGGCTGGTCCGGTTCGGACCAACTGGGAGTGTGAAGAGTTTGGCTCATGGGAGACGTCCTTCCTCCTGATCGTGCGTATGGAAGGGACACCGTTGGCCCCACTCGTCGGCGCCGCGATTGTGGGCACAACAAAGTGTTGATTACTGGAAATTGTAGGTCAGCATGGCCTCCTGAACTAACAGTTAAGCAGGCCCCTGCCCCGGGCAACACTGGGCAGCAGCGCTATGCTGCCCAGGGTGGCCCCGATTCCACGACACTGTGGTGATTGGGCGCTTCGAGCGGTGGCTCCGCTGCCCTGCCTGGCCCGCGCACTACTTCGTAGTGCCGGCTTCCGGCGCGGTTCCTGTGGCCGTGCTGCCGGAACTTCCGGCAGCGTTTGCGTCCGATCCGGGCTTGGGGCCCGCCGGCGCAGCCTCGGCATGTTCCGTGGGGACGGACGCACGCCGGGAACCGTTTTGGTTATCAGGGAGATTATCACGCGATTCACTATCTGAGACAACAGAGTCCGTATCACGGACCGAATCGCCGGCAGCTGAGACGGCGTTTTTCTCCGGCTCCGCCTCTTGCTTTTCCGCCGGTTCCCGGCCCGGCAGGTAGACGCTGTCCGGCTCAGTCCGCTTTTTCATACCCAGCAAAATGAACGCCACCAGGGCGGCCAGGAAAACGAAGATACTGGTCCAGACGTTGAGTCGGGTGGTGATGCCGAACAGCGAGATCTGCTCGGCATCGTCGATGCGCATGGCTTCGATCCAGACCCGGCCCAGTGTGTAATACATGGCGTAGAGCCAGAACAGCCTGCTGCGGCGGAAGTTGAACTTCCGGTCCAGGGCGAGCAGGATGACGACGCCGGCCAGGTTCCACAGCGATTCGTAGAGGAATGTGGGGTGGAAGAGGGTGTCGGCGGGGACTCCGGCGGGGAAGTTGGCGTTGTCGGCATCGATCTGCAGCCCCCACGGCAGGGTGGTGGGGCCGCCGAACAGTTCCTGGTTGAAGTAGTTGCCCCAGCGCCCCACGGCCTGGGCCAGCAGCAGCCCGGGTGCGGCAACGTCGAGGAAGGCACTGAGCTTAACCCCGCTGCGGCGGCAGCCGATCCACGCCCCCACCACACCCAGGAGTACGGCGCCCCAAATGCCCAGGCCGCCACGCTGGATCTGCGGGATCAGGGAGAGGTCCCCGGTGCCGTCGAAGCCTGGGCCGAAGTAGGCGTCCGGCGACGAAACCACATGGTAGAGCCGGCCGCCGATGATGCCGAACGGGATCGCCCAGACGACGATGTCCCAGACACTGCCTTCAGGTGCTCCGCGCTTAGCCCAGCGGGCAGAGGTCAGCCACAGGCCCGCCACGATTCCTGCCAAGATGCACAGGGCGTAAGCGTGGATACGCAGCGTTCCCCAGGGCAGGGGAATGTCGAAGCCGGACCAGTCCGGGCTGGGGATGCTGGCCGGCACCATGGCGGCTGCCTGGAGGAGCGTCTGCATGGATTAGGCCTCTTCCCTGGTCAATCCGGTGCTGAGGTCCTTGGTGAGGGCACCGACGGCGTCCACGCCGCCGTCGCGGATTGCGGCCACCAGTGCCGTGCCCACAATGACGCCTTCAGCGTATGCCGCGATCTCGCGGACCTGATTGGCGTTGGAGACACCGAGTCCCACACAGACACGCTCTGCGCCGGCCGCATGGGCCGCGGCCACCACGTCCTTGGCTGCGGTGCTGACCGAGGTCCGTGCGCCAGTGACGCCCATGATGGACACGGCGTAGACGAAGCCGCGGCTCGCGTCCACGGTCCGCTGCATGCGCTCGGTGGTGGAGGACGGTGCCACAAGGAACACCCGGTCCAGGCCGTATTTGTCCGACGCTTCCATCCACTCGGCTGCCTCGTCCGGGATGAGGTCCGGGGTGATGAGCCCGGCGCCCCCGGCCTCGGACAGGCGCCGCGAGAACTCGTCCACACCCATCCGGACCACGGGGTTCCAGTAGGTCATTACCAGGACAGCCGCGTCGGTCTTGCTGGTGATGCCTGCCACCACGTCAAAGACCTGGCGTACCGAGAAGCCGTTTGCCAGGGCCTCCGTGGTGGCGGCCTGGATGACCTGGCCGTCCATGACCGGGTCCGAGTAAGGGATGCCGATTTCAATGAGGTCGGCGCCGTTTTCCGCCAGCGCGATGCCGGCGGCGATGGTCTGTTCCACGCTGGGGAAACCGGCGGGCAGGTAGCCGATGAGCGCGGCACGGCCCTCAGCGCGGGCCTTGTCGATGGCCGCCGCTGACTTGCTGATGGTCTGTGCCGTGGTCACAGCTGTTCCCCCTCTTTGCCGATTTCCGCTTCGGCGGAATCCTTGTCCAACAGGTCAAACCATTCGGCTGCGGTGGCCACGTCCTTGTCGCCGCGGCCGGAAAGGTTCACAATCACGATCTTGTCCTGCGCCGTCCCCCCGCCGGCGGCGGCTTCGTCTGCGAGCCGCTGCCCCACCCTGAGGGCGCCGGCCAGGGCGTGCGCGGACTCGATGGCGGGGATGATGCCTTCGGTCCGGCACAGGAGCCGGAACGCTTCCATGGCCTCGCTGTCCGTGACCGGCTCGTAGCTGACGCGCCCGATGTCGGCGAGGTAAGAGTGCTCCGGGCCCACGCCCGGGTAGTCGAGGCCGGCGGAGATTGAGTGGGACTCGATGGTCTGGCCGTCGTCGTCCTGCATGAGGTAGGAGCGGGCGCCGTGCAGGACGCCGGGCTTGCCCAGCGTGATGGTGGCCGCGTGGCGGCCGGTCTCCACGCCGTCGCCGCCTGCCTCGAAGCCGTAGATCTTGACGGACGGATCGTCAAGGAAGCCGTGGAAGATGCCGATGGCGTTGGAGCCGCCGCCGATGCAGGCGCAGACGGCGTCAGGGAGCCTGCCCTCCTGCTCCAGGATCTGGGCGCGGGCTTCTTCACCGATGACTTCGTGGAAGTACCGGACCATGGCCGGGAACGGGTGCGCGCCGGCTGCGGTGCCGAGGAGGTAGTGGGTGTTGTCCACGTTGGCTACCCAGTCCCGCAGGGCGTCGTTGATGGCGTCCTTGAGGGTCTGCGAGCCGCTGGTGACAGGAATGACGGTGGCGCCCAGGAGCTCCATGCGGGCAACGTTCAGCGCCTGGCGCCGGCAGTCCTCCGCACCCATGTAGACCACGCATTCCAACCCCATGAGGGCAGCGGCAGTGGCGCTGGCCACGCCGTGCTGGCCTGCGCCGGTTTCGGCGATGACGCGGGTCTTGGCCATGCGCTTGGCGAGCAGGGCCTGCCCGAGGACATTGTTGATTTTGTGTGAACCGGTGTGGTTCAGGTCCTCGCGCTTGAGGAAGATCCGCACTCCCCCGGCGTGCTGCGAAAAGCGCTTTGCTTCCGTGAGGAGGGAAGGACGACCGGAGTAGTTCCTGTTCAGGTCCGCGATCTGGGCCCGGAATTCGGGATCCTCCTTGGCCTTGTCGAAGGTCTCCTCGAGTTCGTCCAAAGCGGCGATAAGGGACTCCGGCATCCAGCGTCCCCCGTAGCTGCCGAAGTAGGGTCCCGGGGCGTGCTTGAGGGAGCCGCCCTGCAGGAATGCTTCCGCGGCGTTGTTGTCAGCGTTCGCTGAGGGTGCGTCGGCCATCAGTCCCGTCCTGTTCCAGTTGATCGTTCAGTGAGTGTGGTGTTCCGGCTGCGGGGCCGGGACAAATGTCCGCGGGCGGCAAACAGCCCCTGTCCACGGTGGTGGGTGCAGGGGGTCCGGTCAGCCGCGGGCGGCGATGGCCGCGGCGCCTGCCGCCGTAAATTCGGCAATCCGCTCGCGCGGGGTGGAGTGGCTCACCAAGGCCTCGCCCACCAGTACTGCGTTTGCGCCGCTGGCGGCGTAGTGCGTGACGTCGTCCACGTCGCGGACGCCGGATTCGGCGACCACGAGGGCCTCGGCCGGAATCAGCCCTGCCAGGGAAGCGAACACGGAACGGTCGACGTCGAGCGTCTTCAGGTTCCGCACGTTGACACCGATGATCCGCGCCCGGGCGGCGACCGCCCGTTCAACTTCCTCTTCGGTGTGGGTTTCCACCAGCACGTTCATGCCGAGTTCGGAGCTGAGCGCAGAAAACTCGGTGAGCTGTGCGTCGGAGAGGGCCGCCACGATCAGCAGGACCAGGTCCGCGCCGTGGGCACGGGCTTCCCAGATCTGGTACTCGTCGAGGGTGAAGTCCTTGCGCAGCAGCGGAACGTCCACCACGGCACGCACGGCATCGAGGTCCGCGAGCGAGCCGTTGAAGCGGCGCTGTTCCGTGAGGACACTGATGACGGAGGCACCACCATCGGCGTACTGCAGTGCGAGCGAGGCGGGATCACCGATGGCGGCGAGGTGGCCTTTGGAGGGGCTGCGACGTTTGATTTCCGCGATGACTTTCAGCTGTTCCCGGGACGGGGAGGTACCGCCGAGCGCGGCCCAGGCATCGCGGGCGGGCGCTGCGGCCTGGGCCCGGTCCTTCAGTTCAGCGAGGGAAACAAGGCGTTTCCGCGCGTCCATATCCTCCTTGACACCGGCGTTGATGTCATCGAGAACAGTTGACATCAGTGGCCGGAGTTCTTCAGCTTGCTGCCTTCGACGCCGTAGCCTGCCTTGCGCATGATGAAGCCGAGGATCAGCCCAAGCACCATCACGCCGCCGCCGGCGATGAAGATGGGGGTGTTGGCGATGACGAATGCGATGGACATGATGAGGGCGCCCACCAGCATCACGATGACGCAGGTCCAGGCCGCGGGGCTGTTGCCGTGGCCAAGTTCCTGGCTGTGGTCGATGGCGCCGGGGGCTACCGTGCGGGTGCCTGACTTGGAAACGGACGCAGGTGCTTTGCTCATTGGAAATCTCCTCAGGGTGGATACTGCTTACATTCTGCCATTTATTGGCCGGTGGCCGCGTATCGGCGGCCTGCCGCGGCGTCGGCGCAGGGCGACGGCTCAGGTGGGGTCGTCGCCCCGGGAGAGCCGGTCCCAGCTGTCGATCTCGTCCACGGGGCCTGCCGGCGGGGCCGCACTGCCGGAAGCGGGCGCGTCATATTTCGTCCTGGTCTTCCAGTGCCGCCCGGCAGGGACGATGAGCAGGGCTGCCAAAGCCAGCAAACAGCCTGCCACGACAGCGAGCACCGGGAAGGCGGTCACCGCCACTTCCGCCTGGCTGCCCGTAATCCCGGTTGCCGCTGCGATAGCCCCCTGGGCTGCCGCTAGCGGATTGGCCAGGACGGTGGCCGCGGCGGCAACGATCCCGGCTGACGCCAGGACGATGATGGCGGTGATGATCCACCTCGCGATCCTGCCGGCGATCGCGGCAGCAAGCCCGCCCGCGAGAGCCACGAGGGCCAGCGCTGTGACGGCAGTGGCCGCCTTGCTGCCCTGGACCTCCAACGCTGTTTGCGCACCGCCGGCCTGGCCCACCTGGTTCGGATCAAGGGTGACCGCCAACCATGTTTGGGTGGTGGTGCCGAATACTGCCAGCGCCAGGACGGCGACGAGCAGGACCAACGTCGACTTTCGCGCCCAGGCTGGGGTGCCGGAGCTCTTCTCGGTGGTGGCCGTGTGGCCTGCTGCCGGATCCAGGCCGGACATCAGGAACCGGTCCCGCCCGGCAAGGTGTCCGCCGAGATGTCCTGCAGCGAGCCGGCCGTGTGCACCGCGCGGAGCGGAGCCGCAGCCTTGTTGACCGTTTCGAGGGCTTCGGAGGGGTTGACCGAATCAGCCACGATGCCCCCGCCGGCTTGGACATATGCCCGGCCCTCACGCAGCAGCGCGGAGCGGATGGCGATGGCCATGTCCATGTCGCCGGCGAAATCCAGGTAGCCCACCACTCCGCCGTAGATGCCGCGGCGGTGCGGTTCAAGCTCGTCGAGGAGCCGCAGGGCGCGGGGCTTCGGGGCTCCGGACAGCGTTCCGGCGGGAAACGTGGCCTTCAGGACGTCGTAAGCCTTCGCCTTCGGCGAGAGCTGGCCCACCACGGTGGAGACGAGGTGCATGATATGGCTGAAGCGTTCCACCTCCATGAACTGTGTGACATCCACTGTTCCGGCCACGCACACCTTGGAAAGGTCGTTGCGGGAGAGATCAACGAGCATCAGGTGTTCGGCCCGTTCCTTCTGGTCCGCGAGGAGCTCCTCAGCGAGTGCCTTGTCTGCCTCGACGGTTTTGCCGCGCGGGCGGGATCCGGCGATCGGGTGTGTGATGACCTCTTCACCGGTGACGGTCACGAGGGCCTCCGGCGACGACCCGACGATCGAGTACTCCCGGCCCTCGGCGTCCTCGAGGCTGAAGATATACATGTAGGGGCTCGGGTTGGTGTTGCGCAGGACCCGGTAAACGTCAAGGGCGGACGCCTTGCATTCCATCTCGAAGCGGCGGGAAATCACCACCTGGAACACCTCGCCGTCCACGATGGCTTCCTTGCCGCGGTCCAGCGCAGCCAGGTACTCGGCTTCGTCCCAGCGTTCCTGGACGCTGGACGCGAAGTCCAGCGCGGCCGGCGCCAGGACCGAGACGGGCTGCGCCACCGGGGTGCTGACCTTGGCCAGTAGCGCCCTGACCCGTGCCACGGCGTCATGCCACGCCTCGTCCACGCGTTCGGAGCTGTCATCGAAATTGATGGCGTTGGCGATCAGCAGCACCGTGCCGTCAACGTTGTCGTGCACGGCCATGTCCGTGACGAGGTTCAGCGCCATCTCCGGCAGTTGCAGGTCATCCTCGGGCGGGCTCACCAGGCGCTCCCAATGCCGCACTGTTTCCCAGCCCAGGAAACCCACCAGGCCGGAGGTGAAGGGCGGCAGGCCAACGAACCTGTCCGTGCGGAGGGCCTCGATGGTGTCGCGGACGGCATCCACCGGGCTGCCGTCCACCGGAACGCCCGCGGGGGGCTCGCCCAGCCAGTGGGCGTTCCCGTCCTTGGTGGTCAGTGTTGCCCGTGACCTGGCGCCGATGAACGAGTATCGGGACCATGCCCCGCCCACTGCAGCGGACTCCATCAGGAACGTTCCGGGCTGCCCCTGCGCGAGCTTCCGGTACAAACCAATGGGCGTCTCGGCGTCGGCAAGTACCTTGAGCCGTACGGGGATGACGCGGCTGTGGCCTGCCAGTTCCCGGAACTCCTCAAGGCCCGGGCTGATGATTCCAAGGTCCTGCATGGCTATGCTGTTCCGCCTGTTCTCGTAGGGCCGGCCGCGCCGGCGCCTGGTGGTGTGCTTGCAGGGGTGGCCAGCCCTCCCCCGCGTTCCGCAGCAACCTGCGGTAAAGAATGTCAGCCTGCGTGGCCGGTGCTGACAGCCAGGTCCCTGCCGTCGAAGCAGGTGCGGGTGCCGGTGTGGCAGGCGGCGCCCACCTGGTCCACGCGGACCAGCAACGCATCGCCGTCGCAGTCCATGGCCACGGACTTTACCCACTGGACGTGCCCGGACGTGTCTCCCTTGCGCCAGTACTCCTGGCGGGAGCGGGAATAGAAGGTGACCCGCCCGCTGGTCATGGTCCGGTGCAGCGCCTCGTCATCCATCCAGCCCAGCATCAGCACCTCGTTGGTGTCGAATTGCTGCACGACGGCGGCCACCAGGCCTGCGCTGTCGCGCTTGAGGGCCGCGGCCAGTTCGGCCGGTAGCGGACTTGCCGACTGCACGGCAGGCACGGCGGGATCAGTGGTTGGGGCGGGGGCGGGCTGCTCAGACATCAGGTCAAGTCTAGTGCCTTGGCCATGCCCCAATTCCTGTACGAACAACGGATCGCCTGCCCCGCTGGCCACGCTGCCCAACTGCGCGGCTCTCGTGCTAGTTTCACAAGTGATGCATTTCGTCGACCCGTCCCGAGAAGTCCTGGCCGAAACCCTCCTTGCGGCAGGTCCTGACGCGCCCACGCTCTGCAAAGGCTGGCGCACCAGGGACCTTGCCGCACACCTCTACCTGCGCGAACGCAAAGCCGCCGTGGGACTTGGTTTGATCATCAAGCGCCTGGCGAAGGCATCTGACCAAGCCACCGCGAAGCTGGCCGCGAGGATCACCACCGCGGAAGCCTACGCCCGGCTGGTCAACACTTTCCGCGCCGGGCCGCCGGCTCTCTCGCCCATGAACATCAAGGGGCTGAACGAGAGCGCCAACCTCATTGAGTACTTTGTGCACACAGAGGACGTGCGCCGCGCCGTGGACCGGTGGGCGCCGCGGGCACTGGACGAAGCCTATTCAGACGCCCTCTGGGATGAGCTCGTCAAGCGCGCCGCCATCCTGTACCGGGGAGTTGACCTGGGCATCGTGCTGGTACGGCCGTCAGGACCGCGGCATGTTGCCAAGCGCGCTCCCGTTTCGGTGGCCATCGTCGGTGAGCCGGGCGAACTGCTGATGCATGCACACGGCCGGACCCGCCATGCCCTGGTCACCTTCGAAGGCCAGCCGGACGCGGTCGCCCTCCTCCAGTCAGCCGAAGTAGGGCTTTAGAGACGATACGCGGGGCCGCTTTGCGCGGAAAACCACCCTCGTGATGAGCGCGCTGGACAACCCCGCGTTGCTTTCCCAGGGCGGGAATTACCTGACCTCGAAGCCCGCTTCCCTGATGGCTGTCTTGACCTGCGACATCATGTCATCCGGTCCCCAGTGGAAGATGGATGCGGCCAGTACTGCGTCGGCGCCTGCTGCCACGGCGGGCGGAAAGTGCGCCGGCTCCCCCGCGCCGCCCGAAGCGATGATCGGCACCTTGACGGCTGCCCGGACCAGGCCGATGAGCTCCAGGTCAAAACCGTCCTTGGTGCCGTCGGCGTCGATGGAGTTCAGCAGGATCTCGCCCACGCCTCGGTCCGCGGCTTCCTTTGCCCACGCGATGGCGTCAATCCCCGTGCCGGTGCGTCCGCCGTGGGTGGTTACTTCAAATCCCGACGGCGTGGGCTGGGACCCGGGGCGGGTGCGGCGGGCATCGACCGACAGGACAAGGACCTGGGAACCGAAGTGCCGGGTGATCTCGTCGATGACGTCGGGCCGCGCCACGGCAGCCGTATTGATGGACGCCTTGTCCGCGCCGAAGCGAAGAAGCTTGTCCACCTCTGCCACGCCGCGGACCCCGCCGCCCACGCAGAGCGGAATGAACACTTCCTCTGCGGTCCGGCGAACCACATCGAAGGTGGTTTCGCGATTGCCCGAGGACGCCGTGACGTCCAGAAAGGTCAGCTCGTCGGCGCCGGCGTTGTCGTAGCGGTGGGCCAGCTCCACCGGGTCCCCCGCGTCGCGGAGGCCCTCGAAGTTGACGCCCTTGACGACGCGCCCGGCGTCGACGTCGAGGCAGGGAATGACGCGTACGGCTACTGCCATGGGAACTCCTGGAAATCTGTGGTGCGTTGATGCAGCGGGGCGTTGCGGAATCAGATACGGCAGGCGTGGATGCTGCTGACCAGGATGGCGCGCGCGCCAAGATCGTACAGCTCATCCATGATCCGGTTGGTTTCCCGCTTCGGCACCATGGAGCGCACGGCAACCCAGTCCGAGTCCCGCAGCGGCGAGACCGTTGGTGATTCCAGGCCGGGCGTCAGAGCAGCGGCCTGTTCGACGAGTTCCTTGCGGATGTCATAGTCCATCAGCACGTACTGTCGGGCCACCAGCACACCCTGCAGGCGGCGGATCAGGACCTCGATTTCCTTGGTGGTGCCGTTCGCGGCACCACCTGCTTCGGTCCGCCGTATCAGGACGGCTTCGGACTTGAGGATCGGCTCGCCGAAAATCTCCATCCCGGCCGCCTTGAGGGTATTGCCGGTTTCGACGACGTCCGCAATGGCGTCCGCAACCCCCAGCCTTACGGAGGATTCGACGGCGCCGTCCAGGCGCACCACCTTGGCGTTGATGCCGCGTTCTGCAAGGTAGCCGCGGAGCAGGCCGTCATAGCTTGTGGCCAGCCGCTTGCCATCCAGCTCCTCCACCTTGGCGAAGTCCCCTACCGGACCGGCAAAGCGGAAGGTGGAAGCGGCGAATCCCAGCGGAAGCAGCTCCTCTGCTTCCACCTCCGCGTCCAGCAGCAGGTCACGTCCGGTGATGCCGACGTCGAGCGTTCCCTGCCCGACGTAAACGGCGATGTCGCGCGGACGGAGGAAGAAGAATTCGATGTCGTTGTCCGGGTCAACCATGACCAGTTCGCGGGTGTCGCGTCGCTGGCGGTAGCCTGCTTCAGACAGCATGGCGGAGGCGGCTTCGGACAGGGAACCCTTATTGGGGACGGCTACTCGCAGCATGGGAAATCTTTCTGGATTCGGGAGGTCTAAGAAGTCAGGCAATGCAGGCCACGGCGGGCACCGGCGGCAAAGGCACGCCGGACCGGTGGCTACAGATGCTTGTAGACGTCTTCCAGGGTCAGGCCTTTGGCGAGCATCAGAACCTGCAGGTGGTACAGCAGCTGGGAGATTTCCTCGGCCGCCGCTTCATCGGATTCATATTCGGCAGCCATCCATACCTCGGCTGCTTCCTCAACGACTTTCTTGCCGATGCCGTGGACACCGGAGTCCAATTCAGCGACGGTGCGGGAGCCTTCCGGGCGGGTGGCTGCCTTCTCGCTGAGTTCAGCGAACAGCGTCTCGAAATTCTTCACGCCCTCCAGCCTACTTGCTGCGGCCCGAAGGGCGCCTGTCGGGCCGCAGCATGACGGGCGCGATGTGAGCGAACACACACGCGCCCGCCATACGTCAAGCCTGCTGGCTGCGGTACTGCTTGAGCACGACGGCGGTGGCGAGTGCCGCGGTGACGGCTTCGTGGCCTTTGTCTTCCTTTGAGCCGGGAAGGCCGGCACGGTCCAGGCCCTGCTGTTCGGTGTCGCAGGTCAGGACGCCGAAGCCCACTGGAACTCCGGTGCGCACACTCACGTCGGTGAGGCCCGACGTCGCCGCCTGGCAGACGTAGTCGAAGTGCGGCGTACCGCCGCGGATGACGACGCCGAGGGCTACGACGGCGTCGAAATGCGGTGCCAGCCGCGCGGCAGCGACAGGCAGCTCAAAGCTGCCCGGGACGCGCAGGACCGTGGGCTCGGCAATGCCGGCGTCCTTCGCCGCGCGCAGGGCACCATCCAGGAGCCCATCCATGATCTGGGTGTGCCAGCTGGCGGCAACGATGGCCAGCCGCAGCTGGGATGTTTCTGCCGGGTTGAGGGTGGTGAGGTCGATGTCGGGGGCGCCGTGTCCGCTCATAGGTGAATGCTGTTCCGTTCAGTCTTGTTGGTGGGTCAGTCTTGCTCGTGGTCAAAGGAAGTATCAGGGGTTGTGACGGACAAGGGCACGGGGATGCCCATGTGGCTGCCCAGAACCAGGCGGTGCTCCATGCGGTCCTTCTTGGTCTGCAGGTACCGGATGTTCTGGTCGCGGGACGGGACCTCGGTGGGGACCATTTCCACAACCTTGACGCCAGCCTTCGCCAGCCTGTTCTGCTTGTCCGGGTTGTTGCTCAGGAGCCGGACTTCATGCAGTCCCATCTCGGCCAGCACCTGTGCGGCTGCCTTGTAGCACCGGGCGTCCACGGGCAGGCCCAGCTGTTCGTTGGCCTCCACGGTGTCGAAACCGGCCTCCTGCAGCGCGTAGGCCTTCATCTTATTGGCGAGGCCGATGCCCCGGCCTTCCTGTCCGCGCAGGTACAACAGGGTTCCGCCGTGCTCGCGGATCATTTCCAGCGCATAGGCCAACTGCTCGCCGCAATCGCAGCGGTAGGAACCGAAGACATCGCCAGTAAGGCATTCCGAGTGCAGCCGGACCAGGGGGGCCTGGCCGTCTTTGGGCGGATTGGGGGAACTGACGGCCAGGTGTTCGGCACCGGTCGCCAGGTCTATCCATGCTTGGGCGATGAAATCACCAAACGCTGTTGGCAGCTGGACGATGGGCCCGCCGCTGACCGGATGGGGTACCCGGCCGTCACCGGACTCTGCAGGGTGATGGCCGTTGGCAGGCGCGATCCTGTGGTAGCCGTTGCCTGGGTCGGGCAGGTGGTGGCCGTCTCCCAAAGCTCCGGAAGCCGTCATCGTATCTCCTCTTCTCCGCCCGGACGTCCTGCCCGGGTGCCGCCAGCAGCCGATGTACCCGCCGCCTCAAGGTAGGCCACCAGGTCTTCGATGGAGATCAGGGGACATCCGTGTTCAGCTGCGAAGGCACGGAGCCCGTCCAGCCGCATCATTTCACCGTCATCGTAGACGACTTCGGCGATGACAGCCGCAGCTTCCAGGCCGGCCAGACGGCACAGGTCCACGGCGGCCTCGGTGTGGCCAGGACGTTCCCGCACACCACCATCAACCGCACGCAGCGGAAAAATATGCCCGGGGCGGGTCACGGACGACGGTCCGGACTGTGGATCCGCGAGGACCCTGGCCGTGAGGGCCCGGTCCGTCGCGGAAATTCCGGTGCTGACGCCGATGGCGGCGTCACAGGAAACCGTGTAGGCGGTGCCCTTGGCGTCCTCATTGACCGCCACCATGGGCGGCAGTGCCAGTGCGTCCGCACGGTCACCGGACAGCGGAACGCAGATGACGCCGGAACTGTACCGGATAGTCCATCCCATCAGCGCAGGAGTGGCGTGCTGGGCGGCGAAAATGATGTCCCCCTCGTTTTCCCGGTCCTCGTTGTCCACGGCCAGCACGGGGCGGCCGGCCGCGAGGGCACGCACCGCTTCCTCGATGGTGTTCAATCCGGGGGCCTTGTCTGCCTGGGTATTGGGGGCGGCGGGGGCCACTTCGGGTTCGAACCGGACTGCGGCGTTCATCGTGCTCCTCCTTCAACAGCGGCGGGCGCTGGGGTGTTGAACGCAAGGAGGCGTTCGGTGTACTTGGCCAGGACGTCCACTTCCAGGTTCACCCGGCTGCCGGTGCTCTTGGCACCGAGCCCGGTTTCGGCGAGGGTGGTGGGGATGAGCCCCACCTCGAACCAGGGGCTCTGCTCAGCTGCGGGGCTGACCGCCGTGACGGTGAGTGAGACGCCGTCGATGGCTATGGACCCCTTTTCCGCAATGTAGCGGGCAAGGTTCCCGGGCACCCCGAAACGAAGCCTTTCCCAGTTGCCAAACGGCTCGCGTTCAAGCAGCACGCCGACGCCGTCCACGTGGCCCTGGACGACGTGCCCGTCCAGCCTGCCACCGGCAGGGACGCAGCGCTCAAGGTTGACGGCGTCGCCGGGAGCCAGCTCGCCGATGGTGCTGCGGACCAGGGTCTCCCCCATAACGTCCACGCTGAATTCTTTGCCGTCTATTTCGGTGGCGGTGAGGCAAACGCCGTTGACGGCGATTGACCCTCCAAGGGCGAGCCCTTCTGTGGTGCCGGGCGCGTGCAGCCGGACCGTGGCGCTGGCATCCCCGTCCCTGTCGACGGATAGGACGTGCCCTTGCTCGGCGATAATTCCGGTGAACATCAGTAGCCTCCCTGGGCTTGCTCCGCGGTGGTGCGGGACGGTTGTTGTCGGTCTAGGGCAACGGGGTGTTGCGGTCGAAGGTGGAGTCTTAGGTCCCGGCCCAGCGTTCGGACGGCGCCGCCGTCGGACGGGTCCCATTCCCACTGCTGCGCGTCGGTGAGGGTGCTGATTCCCAAACCGGTGAGGGCGGGAGTTCCGGAGCCAAGCAGCGTGGGGGCCAGGTAGACAATGAGTTCGTCAACGAGTTCGGCCGCGAGGAATGCGCTGAGGATCCGTGATCCTCCCTCGACCATAAGGTGGCGGATTCCGGACCCGTAAAGGGAGGACAGCGCTTCCTGGGGGTCGCGGGTCGGGAGGTGCGTCACCATGCCGTCACTTCCGCGAATCGCGGCATCTGCCGGGATGTCACGCAGTCCCATCACGGCCCGCAACGGCTGTTGCTGTGCCGGGGTTCCTGTGGCGTCCCGGGCAGTGAGGCGGGGGTTGTCCACGAGCACGGTCTGCGTTCCCACGAGGATTGCATCGATGCGTCCGCGGATTGCGTGGTTGTCGGCCAGGGATTCCGGACCGGATATCCACTGGCTGGTGCCGTCATCTGCTGCAATGCGGCTGTCCAGAGTCTGCGCGATGTGCAGCGTGACGAACGGGCGTTTTTCCGCCACTGCCTCAAACCACCGGCGGTTCAGGTCCAATGCTGCGGCGGCAGCCAGTCCGCTGCGCACGCGCACGCCTGCCTCCCTCAGGGTGGCGGCCCCGCCGGCTGCGGGGTCGTGGGGATCGTCGACGGCGTAGACGACGTCGGTTATTCCGGCCGCGATGATCGCCTTGGCACAGGGGCCGGTGCGGCCGACGTGGTTGCAGGGCTCCAAGGTCACCACCATGGTGCAGCCGGAGAGATCCAGCCCTGCGGCAGCCGCCTGCGCTATCGCGTCTGCTTCGGCGTGGGCGGTACCTGCCCCGCGGTGGTAACCCGTCACGAGTTCGCGGCCCTCTGAATCGACGACGACGGCCCCCACCAGGGGGTTCGCGCCGCGGGGGCCCTGAAGGGCCGCCTGCAGGGCGGCTTCCATCGCAGCGGTCTCGGCGGCAGTAAAGGCTGTAGCAACTCCGGCCGTCATGCGGGAGCCTCAATGGCGGTGCTGCCAGGCATGGCGGCAGCGGAGTTTGTGGCGTTTAAGAGCCATCGCAGCAGGTTCATAGTGCTTGTGTCGTTCCTTCCCTTTAGAACCGCGATGGCTCCGGGGGAATACGACAGCAGAAGGCCGCGGCATCCCATGACGCCGCAGAAACAGCTGTACGTGCTTCTCTCATCCAGACTTTAACTGTCGGTACCGGAATTTCACCGGTTCAACCGTCCGCCGGGATTCTCCCTGAGGAAAATCCCGGCTCGCGGGTCGCGGACTGTCACCGCCGGTTCGGACTTACACCGACCCCGGAGCACGTATGTGTGTTGCTATTGTGCCATAACGGCGTACGGCTCCCTGCTATTCCGCCGCGGTACGTAACGTCTGGCTCCCTGCCTGGCGCAGGCGGTCGATGGTCGCGGCCGGATCCTCCGCACCGTACACGGCTGAACCTGCGACGAAGACGTTGGCGCCGGCCTCTGCTGCACGGGTGATGGTGTCTTCGGTGATGCCGCCGTCAACCTGGATGGCCACACCGATCCCTGAACCGTCGATGGCCTGCCTGGCACGCCGGATTTTCGGCAAGGTGACATCCAGGAACGCCTGGCCGCCGAATCCCGGCTCCACTGTCATGATGAGCAGCATGTCCAACTCGGGAAGCATGTCCAGGTACGGCTCAACAGGCGTACCGGGCCGAAGCGCCATTCCTGCCTTGGCACCCCTGGCCCGCAGTTCGCGGGCGAGCTTGATGGGCGCAATCGCGGCTTCGGCGTGAAAGGTGACTGATGCCAGGCCGGCATCTGCAAAACCTGGTGCCCAGCGGTCGGCGTCGGCAATCATCAGATGCGCGTCGAGGGGCACCGGGCTTACGGCCTGGATCCGCTGCACCACCGGCAGGCCGATGGTGAGGTTGGGCACAAAATGGTTGTCCATTACGTCCACGTGCACCGCGTCCGCGTTGCTGATGCGCTGCAGCTCAGCCTCAAGGTTGACGAAATCGGCGGACAGGATGCTTGGGTTGATGCAGCATTGCGTCACAGTAGGAACCTTTCACGGGTCAGGTCTCTTTGCCGCCCAAGGCCCTTGGGGACCAAAGGCTTGCAGGAAACCAGGACTTTTTTGCGGACCAGGACTTTTTGCGGACCAGGGCTTTTCGCGGCTCAGGGCTTTTCGCGGCTCAGGGCTTCTTGTGGATCAGGGCCAGGAACATGGCATCGGTGCCGTGGACGTGGGGCCACAGCTGCGCGGTCGAATCATGCCCGGCGCCGAGGTTGCCCGGAAGGCTGACGCTGTCCAGGGTTTGCCCAGCCTCCAACAGTTCAAGGTCATCGCGTTTGCGGAGCACATCCGCGACCACGGCAGTGGTCTCGGCCGGGTGGGGCGAGCACGTCACGTAGGCAACCACTCCACCGGGACGGACGGCGGCCAGTGCCGATCTGAGGAGATCGCGCTGGAGCTGGCCAAGGTCTGCCAGGTCCTTGGGTGTGCGGCGCCAACGGGACTCAGGCCGCCGCCGGAGCGCGCCCAGTCCGCTGCAGGGAACGTCTACGAGTACCCGGTCAAAAGCTTCGGGCTGCTCCGTGCCCACCTCGCGGCCGTCACCCGTACGCACCTGCCAGGTGTCCCGCGGGACAGCGGAAAGCGCCTGGCTCACAAGTTTGGCGCGGTGCGGTGCGGGTTCATTCGCCAGCAGGGTGGCGCCCCTCTGGCTGGCCAGCGCGCCGAGCAGTGCTGCCTTGCCACCCGGCCCGGCGCACAGATCCAGCCAGGCCTCGCCAGAGCTTTCACCATCTGAGCCACTGTTCGGGCCCAGGTCCACGGCCGCCATGGCGCGCGCCACCAGCTGCGAGCCGACGTCCTGCACCCTGGTGCTGCCCTCCCGTACGGAGGCAAGCCGCCCCAGGTCCCCGCCGCTGGAAAGTGCCGAGCCTTCCACCAATTCGCCGGGGGTGGCTCCGTTTTCCAGGGCCTCGTCGAGGTTGCCGATGCCGGGCAGGGCCACCAGGTTAACCACCGGCGCGGCGTTGTCCGCTTCCAACAAGTCGCTGATTTCCGAGGCAGAGCGCCCGTGCGCCACGAGTGACTGGCGCATGGCACGGACGATCCACTCCGGATGGGCGTAACGGAGGGAGGCAACCTTGGTCTCGTCGGTTTCTCCAGCGACCAGCTGCTCCAGCCACTCCTCGAGGGTGTGCGCAGTGACCTTCCGGAGGACGGCATTGATGAGGGCCGATGGTCCAGCGCCGATTACTGCACGGGCCAGGCCAACAGTCTGGTCCAGGGCGGCGTGCGCCGGGACGCGCATGGCCAGCAGTTGGTGCGCTCCGATTCGAAGGGCGTCGAGGATGGCAGGGTCCAGTTGTTCCAGCGGCCGGTCCACGCACCGGGCAAGGATGGCGTCATAAGTTCCCTGGCCGCGGAGCGCCCCGTAACTGAGTTCGGTGGCGAAGCCTGCGTCCCGTTTGTCCAGGCCGTGGTGCCGGATCCGTGCGGGCAGCACCAAGTTGGCATATGCGTCTTCGGCGGCTACTGCACGAAGGACTTCGAAGGCCACCAGTCGGGCGGGATCTGCCCTGCGGGTGCGCTGGGAGGGGGCGTTGTCGGTGAAACTGCGCTGGGCGCTGCGGTTCCGTTCCCTGCCCTTGGCGTTTCGGTTGCTCGAATCACGGGGTCCTCCTTGGCCGCGGCCACCGCGCTGGCCGTCGTTCCCGCCGCCGGCTGCGCTTCCGGCTCCCTTTCCGCCCCCGGCTTTGCCGCGACCGCCCTGATTGCCGCCAGACCCGCTCATTCGAACACCACGCTTTCAAGGGAAGCCATACCGCGTGCCCAATCGGCAGCGGCCATCATCTTTTTGCCGGCCGGCTGTATCCGGGTCAGCTCGACGGCATGTGAGCCGGTTCCTACCAGCACGCATTTGCCCTGCAGCGAGACGGACCCGGGCGCGAGGCCGGCAACGTCCGGCCGAAGCCGTACGGGAGCCAGCTTGATGCGCTGGCCGTCCATCACTGTCCATGCTCCGGGCTCGGGAGTGACACCCCGCGCCTGCCGCCCAATAGCCAGGGCAGGGTGTTTCCAGTGAAGGCGCCCGTCATCGAGGGTCAGCTTGGGGGCGAGGGAAACCTCGCCGGACTGCGGAACGGCTGCCGCCTTGCCGGCGTCAATGGCAGAGAGGGTCTGGGCCAGGAGCACTGCCCCGCTGTGGGACAGCCGCTCCAGCAACTCCCCCGCGGTATCATCCGGCCCCACCGTTTCCGTGAGGGTGCCAAAAACGGGCCCGGTGTCCAGGCCCTCCTCCAATTGGAAGGTCACCGCACCGGTGACGTCATCACCGGCCATCACGGCACGCTGCACCGGCGCGGCGCCGCGCCAGGCGGGAAGGAGAGAAAAGTGCAGGTTGATCCAGCCGTGCCGCGGGATACCGAGCGCGGCGGCGGGAACCAGTCCGCCGTAAGCGACAATCGCGGCCACATCGGGGCTGACAGCAGAAATCCTGGCGGCGGTTTCCGCATCAATCCGGGCCGCGTGGATAACCTCGATGCCAAGCTCGGCGGCACGGGCGGCTACGGGTGAGGGTGTCAGCACGCGTTTGCGGCCTATCGGCGCGTCAGGCCTGGTCAGGACTGCAACAACCTCGAAACCTGCTTCAACGAGCGCATTAAGGGACGGAACAGCGACGGCGGGGGTCCCCGCGAAAAGGACCCTCACCCGTTGGCACCAGCCGCGCCGGCACCGAAGCTCGACCCGGAGGCGGCGCCGCCGAAACTTGAGCCGACCGTTCTGGCGCGCTTCGCCGTCGTCCGTTCGGTGACGGAGTCGTAGTTGGCGTTGCGGATGGAGCGCAGGGCAGCTTTCCGGTCCTCGCCCTCCAGCCGGTCTGTGTAGAGGATTCCGTCCAGGTGGTCGTTCTCATGCTGGAAGCAGCGCGCCAGCATCCCCTCGCCCTCAACTGTGACGGGGTCTCCGTGCACGTCCACGCCGGTGACGCGGGTGGAGCGGAAACGGCGTACGGGGAAACCAAGACCGGGGATGGACAGGCAGCCTTCCACCTGGTCGGGCTGGAAATCTTCGCTGTTTTCCAGCACGGGGTTGATGATGTGCCCTTCCACTCCGTCAATCCGATACGTAAAGACGCGCTGGCTCACCCCCACCTGGGGCGCGGCCAGGCCCGCACCGTCAACGTCTTCCATCGTTTCGGTCATATCCGCCACCAGCTTGGCCAGCTCAGGCCCGAATTCCGTCACAGGATCGGCAACTGTGCGCAGCACAGGATCACCGATAATGCGGATATTCAGAATAGCCATGCGCTGTTTTTCCTTACGGTTGGCGGTAAAGGGAACCTATCCAGTTTAGGCGCAGACGCCTTGGGCGTAGCCAAACGCCTAGGCGGTCTGTACCTGCGCGAGCGGCGGCGGGGCAATGGGCAGCAGTGCGGTCCCGGCCGAAATGGTGTCCGCCGACAGTTCCCAGACACGCCGAAGGGCGCAGAACTTCCACCAGTGGTGCTTAAGGACCTCAGGGTTGGCCCGGACCGGCCGCACCTCGGTTTCGCCGATGGCCACAGCAAGCAGGACAGGGTTGTCGCCGTATTTCCAGGGCTCCCAAGTTCCGGCCTCCGGATCCACCAGGCTCTCTTCTGCCTTCATACCGGCCACCAACTGCATCACCACTTTGTCGTCCAGCGGCTTGACCAGCCCGTCCCGGGTGGTGCCCTTTGTCTTGTAGTCAATCAGGCAAACCCTGCCGTTGATGCGGGCCACGAGGTCCAGGGTGCCGGCGTAGCCTACCGCGTTGTTCCAAACGGTGATCTCCGGGGCGATAGGTTCCACCCGGAAAAGCTCCCACCATTCATCAAAGCGGACGGCGAAAGCCTCTTCACCGTTGGCGGCCAGTGCCTCCCGGGCTTCCTTCATGGCATGCGGGCGGTTCAGCGCCCGCAGGGCCACCTGCTCACAGTAGTAATGCACGCGGTCCCCACGCCTGGCGGCCTCGTCCCGGTACGTTTCCGCAGCCTTGGCCGCGCGGTTGACGGCCTGCTTGATTTTGGCAGGGCTGCCCAGGCAGTCGGCGAGCAGCGGATCGTTTGCCAGGCTGCTGGCCCCCATGTATCCAAACCAGCCGTCAAGCCCGTGCGGCTGCTGGCCGATCACCGTGGTGATGGACGGCACGGAGAAATGCTCAGAGGTGGACCGGGCATACATCCGTCCGTATTCCGTGGCGTGGGCAAGAAGTGGAGCAGTCATAACAAAGACTCTTTCACAGGGGGCTGACAGAATGTCCGGGCGCACAAAAAAGGTCCGTTTCCGCTGCGGATGAGCGGAAACGGACCGATATGCGGTGGGCGATACTGGGTTCGAACCAGTGACCTCTTCGGTGTGAACGAAGCGCGCTACCACTGCGCCAATCGCCCTGATGCTCTTGAATGGTAGCGGACCTTGCAGCCAATTCGGAAATCGGCGCCAACGGCAGCGAGAACGGGCACCCAACCAGGAAACCCGAGCAGGCAGCGGACCCGATTGAACGACGCGGACCGGCGGGATGAACCGGATACCAGCCTGGTCCAAACCCTGGCCAGCGCACCCAAAGCCACCTGCCGGCGTCAGGAATTACACTCCTGTAACTAAGGGAATTCCGCGCCATTGCAGGGAAGCAGCGCCATTGGCCGTTTATGAAGGTCGCGCGATTTGGAGAATCCCGGAACCTCCTATATTGTTTTTACTCGTTGGAAAGCGAGGAAATGCCGGGAACGGCAGCGAATCGGCCCTCCAAAATGCGGACGTAGCTCAGCTGGTAGAGCACCACCTTGCCAAGGTGGATGTCGCGAGTTCGAATCTCGTCGTCCGCTCGCAGGACACTGTCACGGCAAAGGTTCTTCTGAACCGGCGCTTACACGGTGGGTTGGCCGAGAGGCGAGGCAGCGGCCTGCAAAGCCGTATACACGGGTTCGAATCCCGTACCCACCTCGGTGAAAACCATGGTTTCCGGTGTTTTCCGGATAAACATGGGCGATTGGCGCAGCGGTAGCGCGCTTCCCTGACACGGAAGAGGTCACTGGTTCGATCCCAGTATCGCCCACCAAGCAAGGAAACTTGCTTCATGCAGTTCGACCGGCCCTGGCCGGAGCGTACTTCATATGCGGACGTAGCTCAGCTGGTAGAGCACCACCTTGCCAAGGTGGATGTCGCGAGTTCGAATCTCGTCGTCCGCTCTCTTACTCCTTACAATCCCATAAGCCGGGCTTCCGGTTCCGGGCGATTGGCGCAGCGGTAGCGCGCTTCCCTGACACGGAAGAGGTCACTGGTTCGATCCCAGTATCGCCCACATTCAGCAGCTCCTTGGAGCTGCTTTTTTCTTGCCCTGCGGCCATTGCCCCACTCAGGAGACTGCAGCTCTATCCGCTGCGGGCGAACGCCCAGTGCCCCTGATTTCCTTGGCAGGGATCCGCCTGCAGGGCTAGGATCGAATGCGGAGGAGCGACCTGGCTCCGCGATTGAAGGGAGGTGCTCGTGGGACTGATTGGCGACCTAAAGGGCAAGGCTCAGGGTCTTATCCGCGGCAACGAGCAGGCCATCAAGAACGGCATCACCAAGGCCGGCGATTTCGTCGACACCAAGACCGGAGGCAAGTACTCAGGTCACGTCAACAAGATCCAGCATGGCGCTTCCAAGCTCGTTGACCAGAACGGAACTCCGGGCCAGGCACCTGCCCCCGGGCAGGTTCCGCCGGTCAACCCGGTTCCGCCGGTTGACAAGGCTC
>NZ_JBNHFF010000016.1:0-36363 GCF_059089965.1 Arthrobacter sp. SPT-J7 | reverse complement strand
CCGATGCGTCCGGGACGCCCGCGTCCCCGGCTGAGCCAGTCGGCAGCCACGGCGGCCGATGCAGCCGTCCTGGAGGCGCTGATAATGGAGCCTTCCATGCACGCAAAGGGGTAGCCCGTCGCCCGGTTGTTGAGGATCAACACCGCTGAGGCGCGCGGAATCCCTGACGCCACATTGTCCGGAAAACTGGAGACCCACTTGATGCCGTCAACCTCTACCTGTCCGCCGATCGAGGCGGGCAGGGCGATGATGCGCGAGGTGGGCCGCTCCGGGAAGCGCAGGAAGTAGGACGGGGGGTTTACCGAGTCTCCGGCTGCGTGCACCCGGTAGGTCTGCTCAACCAGCTCGACGACCTGCTTCTCCCGACCCTGGAGCACCTGCTGTACTTGGGCTCCTGCTACGACCGCGAAAGGCGGAACCGTCTTCGGCTCTACGGCCGTTGCGACTGGGGAGGTGGCAAATTCTGTCATCGTGCACCGTCCTGGGCGTGGGTATCGAGATCGAATACGTTGCGCGGCTCGGCCATGCCGACGAGAATCTCCCGGGGCCCCTCATAGGCCTCGCGGCTGTGCGCCATGCGGACGTTGTCGACCAGCATGAGGTCCCCCGTCTCCCAGGGGGTCCGCAGAGTGTGGGCCTCGTAGACCTCGTTCAGGAGGGCAATGATTTCCTCGCCGATCGGCTCACCATTGCCGAAGCGGGTGTTGAAGGGCAGCCCGTCGGGACCATAGACGTCCACGAGGTACTCCCGCACCTCGGGCGCAATCGTCCATTCGCTCAGGAACGCCACCTGGTTGAACCAGCAGCGCTGGCCGGTCACCGGGTGCCGGACCACGGCGGGGCGCCGTTGCCGGGTGCGCAGCTCCCCGTCGCTTTGCCATTCGAACTCGATGTCGTGCGCGCGGCAGTAGCTCTCGACGTCGGCGTGGTTCGAAACCCCGAACGCCTCCTCGTAGGTGGCACCGATGTCTTCGTTGTAGCTGCGGGCGAGCAGCCACCCCTCGTTTTCGAACCGCCGGACGATGTCCGGGGGGAGGGCATCGAGCACGGCGTGGGCGTCCGCCACGCCGGTCACCCCACCGACGCTGGGTGCCCGGAGACAGGCGAAGAGCATCAATCCGGGAAACTCGAGCGCGTAGCTGAGCTCATGGTGCATGCACATGGGCTGGTTCGCCGGCCAAGTGAGGGATGAGTACACGCCGTCCAGGTAGGGCTGCCTGGTGGCGAACGCCTCCCGGTCGGGCATGAGGCCACCAGAAACCAGCCGTTGGAAGGCACCGGCCACTTCGGCTGGATCTCGAAGGCCCAGACCGCGGACCAGGACGGCGCCGTGCTCATCCACGGCCGCACGCAACGCCTCACGGTTCTGTTCGGCCCACCGCACGGGGTCGTGGCCATCCTCGATGGTGAGCATCGGTGCCTGGCCAGCTTGGCGTTCCACGTCGAACTGGATCCGGGGTGTAGGAGACGACATCAGAGGTCCTTTCGTTTCATGGGTAGCTGGTGGGAGTGGCCAACCGGTCCTCCCACGCGGGCCATGGAGTCGGGCTCCGTGACGGCTCCCGTATGCCGCGGGGCTGGCGGAACGGCAGCATCCGCCAGGGGCGGGGCTTCGAGCAGGGCCGCCAGGTCCGCCAGGATGGGTGTCTGCATGATGTCCTTGATCGACACTGCGCGCTTGAGCAGGACGGCGAGCTTCACCGCGGACAGCGAAGTCCCGCCTAGCGCAAAGAACGAGTCCTGCCCGCCGATCCGGCCCACAGGCAGTCCGAGTACCGTCGCCCATGCCTCGGCGAGCCGCTGCTCGGCCGCGGAGAGAGCTTCCCGGGCGATTCCGGCCTCGGGGACGACCTCCAGTGCCATGCGGGTCAAGGCCTTCCGGTCGATCTTCCCGTTGCCGGTCAGGGGCAGCCTCTCCTGCCACCTGTATGCCGACGGAACCATGTAGCCCGGTACCCGGGCGGCCATCTCCCTGCGGATTTCATCAACCTCCAGCGGCAGATTGCCGGAGTAGAACGCCACGAGGAACTTGGACTGCCCGGCGCCCTCGCCGACGACGACGGCGCCGTCGCGGACGCCGGGAACCCGCAACAGCGCGTTCTCGATGTCGCCGATCTCGATGCGGAACCCGGAGATTTTGACTTGGTTGTCCCGCCGGCCCAGGTACTCCAGCTTGCCGTCGGGGGACCAGCGGCCGAAGTCGCCAGCCCGGTAGAGCCGCGCGCCGTCCACGTAGGGATCGGTGGAGTAGGCCTGTGCCGTGCGCTCCGGGTCGTTGATGTAGCCGCGGCCCACGCACACCCCGGAGAAGGAGATTTCACCCGGCGCTCCAAGCGGCACAAGCCGTTGCCGCTCGTCGAGGATGTGGATCCGGACGTTCGGAATTGGCGGGCCCAGTGCCACGGAGCCGCCCGCGGGCGCTGCACTCATCACTTCGTGGTTCGTGTCGTCGGAGGTTTCCGTCAGCCCGTAGGCGTTGACCAGCTTGACGTTCGGCATCACGTCGAACCAGCGGCGGACCAGCTCACGCTTTAGAGCCTCCCCTGTCGCCGAGACGCAGCGGAGGTGCGGTAAGACGCGAGGCTTGCCGCCCAGGTAGGCCACCACGGCGTCAAGATACGACGGGACGACTTGGAAGACCGCCACCGCGCCCCGTTCCACCGTGTCGATGAACCGCTCAACGTCGAGGATGCGGTCCTGCCCGACTATGAGTGTGCGTCCGCCGACGAGCAGCGCCGAGACCAGCTGCCACAACGAGATGTCGAAGCATTGGGGGGCGGTCTGGGCGACGACGTCCCCAGGACGAATCCCCAGGTCCTCGATCTTGGCGTACAGGTGGTTCACCATGCCGTCGTGCTCGCACATAGCGCCTTTCGGCTCGCCGGTGGACCCGGAGGTGAAATAGACGTAGGCGAGCTGATCGGGACGAATCTCCATGCCGAGGTCGTCGGCGGGGTGCCCCTCGGCCTCGATGTCCTCGAACAGAAGCTTCGTCACTGCAGGCATTCCTTCCAGTGCCTCATCGAGGGTGGTGGTGCTGCCGCCTTCGGTGAGCACGACCCGGACCCCGGCCCGTGTGAGCGTTCTGGCGATTCGGTCGGCCGGGAAGTGCGGCTCGATCGGCAGGTATGCGCCCCCGGCTTTGAGGATGCCGATCACAGCGGCCATCCACTCCAGATCCCGTTCGGCGACGACCGCCACAATGTCCTCCGCGCGCATCCCGCGCCCGAGCAGGGCACGGGCAATGCGGTTGGCACGGGCGTTCAGTTCCGAGTACGTCCATTCGCGTGCGCCTTCCACGGCCGCGATATTTTCGGGATGCTGGCTGACCCGCTCCTCGAACAGCTCGTGGAAACGGCGTTGCGGCCGGGGCCGCTCGGGCCCGGCGAGCTGCTCAAGCTGGAAACGCCGCTCCTCCTGGCCGACCAGGTCGGTGTCGAAGGGATCCGCCTCCGGGTCCGCTACCAAGCCACGGAGTGCGGCGAGATAGTAGCCGGCGATGCGGCGGGCGGCATCTGCGTCGAGAACATCGAGCCGGTACTTGAGGCGAAGCACCTCGCCGCTGGCCGCGGTCCCGACCGATATACCGAGCACGATGCCCACCGGCAGCTCGTAATCGTCGTCCCGAAGGCCGGCGAACACCACCTCGTAGCCCGGGGCGGCCGACTCGTGACTAGCGTGCGCGGGGCCGGACTGCTCCGCAGGGGTCCGGATTTGGCGGCCGTTTGCATCGGAGACGAGGGCTCGCCAAGACCGGTGGGTCAGATCCAGGTTGCGCTGCCAGGTCCCGAACTCATCCAGGCAGCCGGTGGTGATCTCCGTCTCGCCGGACAAGGCCTGGAGCACTCTCGCGTGTGCCGCCAGCCAGATCGAGCCGGGAGCCACCTGCAGGCTCTGGGCCAGCGTCCGCACGGCCGTGCCCAGAGCCTCAGGAACCGGCAGCTCGACCCGCTCCTGGCCCGGTTGAGGATCCTGTCTCCACCTGGGGATCATTGTCGCTGCGGCAGCGGGGAGGGAGGGCCCGCCGTGGGCCGGATTGGACGAGTGGCCGGCGGTGCGGCAGCTGAGCGCGGGGCTGGAGGTCATGACAGTGCCCTTTCCAGCACGTCCGCCGATACGGCGGCGGCGCGGGCCCCGTCCGCCGATGTGGTGGCAGCGCGGGCCTCGTCCGCCGGGTTACCGGCCCACAGGGATCCGCGCGTGAGAGTCGTTCCCTTCATAACGAAGGAGTCGGCGGCGACGACCGCGCCGTCTTCGACGGTCACGCCGTAGTGGACGAACGCGGAGACGCCGAGGGTGACATCGTCGCCAATAATGATGTGGTCCGATTTGAACATACCGTCCTCTTGGGAATGGGATTGGAGGGCGGTGCCGGCGTTCAAGGTGCAACGGGAGCCGACTGTGACCAGGGTCCGCTCGGGCATGGCGCAACCGTCGTCGAAGACCCGGCTTCCGAACCGTGCGCCGAGCAGACGCCAGACGAGGGGCTTGAACGGCGTCCCGTTGAGGAAGCCTGCGTATCGGCTCTGCAGTGACAACTTCCAGTACCGCTCGTGCCACCACCAGTAGGGGTTGTAGATAGAGCAGAGCCGGGGCTGAAGCGGTTTCAGTCCCCTTGCAAGACGCTCGATGCCGATGGGGACCAACAGGCCAACCACGAGCATCACCACGAAGGCCGCGCTGATGGCAAGGAAACTGAACTGGTCGGATAACTCGAGGGCGGCGAACATGATGATCATGGCCAGCGAGACGTTGAGCCACCGCACCAGCATCAAGAGGGCCATCGTGCGGAGGTTGTGCCTGTTTTTGGCTGCCAGCTGCCGACGGAAGTGCGCACGGTTCCTATGTTCCTCGGGGAGGGCGTCCCGGAGGACCGAGCGGGGGATCTCGAACGGCGGGGACCCGAGCAGACCTACGTCGTGGCGCACCGGTCCGTCGAGGGGAACCATCACCTTGGTCGCGAGCAGGCAGTTGTCCCCGGCCCTGGCCCCGGCAGGGTAGAGCACGACGTTTCCAAGGAAGTTGTGCGCGCCGATCGCCGCCTCACTGACCTTGAATGATGTCGCTGAGAAATCGGTGTTCATGATGGACAACCCGTCGGCGATCATTGTGCCGGTGCCTATCGTCGAAAGGTACGGGTTGTCGTGCTTGAACGCCGTTCCCAGGTTCGAGCCGGTCTGCTCGACCTGCGGCTGCTTGTACCCGATTGCCCGCACGTAGTTCACGATGTACGAGCTGTCGCCGAACAATCCCGTCAGCATGGGCCTGTTGGTCATTCTCGACACCGCCCGCTCGGCCGCGTGCCGCAGACCGAACAGCGGATACACCGTGTCCGGCTTGAGGGCGAGTTGGACCACCCGCGGGACGGTGGTGACGATGAGCAACGACACTACCGTGCCACCGAAGACAGCAAGACCGGCATAGGCAATGGCGTCGGCGTAGAAGACCCAGTCGGCGAACGCGAACGCCTGCGTCTCCAGGAGTGCGGCCACGTTGGGATTCGCCAAGACGGCCAGCATGACCACCTGACTCAGCAGAATACGGCCCAGGCCAATCATGCTGATCAGCTGGGAGGCCGCGAACCATCCCCGGCGCCGGGGCGAGTAAGGCCTGGCCTCGACCCCGCCGTAGTCCACGTCCGTGCGCCTGCCGGGAGAACCGTGCCACCGCTCGCCGGCGGGCACGGACTGGCCGGTGTACAGGGTGGACCGGTGGCCCAACTGCGACCCGTCCCCCATTGCGGTGCCGATGTCCAAAACGCTCCCCTCGCCGACGATTACGTCCCGGCCGAGGGTCAGCGCGCCCAGCTGGATGACGCCGCCGTGGGCGCGGTAGCCGTTCAAGGCCGCGTCCTTGCGGACCACTGTCCCTTCCCCGATCGTGAGGAGGTCGGTGGAGACCGGCAGGCGGTTGGTCATGATCGTCACGTTGCGGCCCACCTTGGCGCCCATGGCCCGCAGGTAGAAGGTGGTCAGCGGTGACCCCCTCAGTAACACCAGCGGGGAGGTACGCATCAGGGTCTTTACCAGCCAGAACCGGAAATAGGCCAGGCTCCACAGCCGGATTTCCCCTGGACGGAAACGCCCAAGGATGATCCACTTTGCCGCCACGGGAAGGATGCACATCAGCACGAACACTGCCGCGGCATAGGCGGTCGACCGGAGGTAGATCTCCCAGAATCCTGTCCCGTGGGTCAACCAGTGGTGGTTGCCCGACCCAGCCTCCGGGAACACCCACTGGTACCAACCGACCGTGAGCAGTCCGGCGGCCACGCAGTAGCCGAGATAGACAAGCACCTGCAGGGCGCCGCAGGTGACGTACTCCCACGTCTTGGCGTCCATGGGCGGCGGTGTTTCCGGCACCGAAGCCACGGCCGGTGAGTGCTCCTGCAACCGGTCCTGCTGCGTGGGAACCTGCAGGGCCGCAGCGAGGGCGGAGACGCTCGGGTTACCGTAGACGTCCTTCATCGATACCGCCGGCAGGTCCGGCTGCTTACGCATGCGGGCGCAGAAGCGTGCCATGACCAGCGAGTCGGCGCCCAGGTCCTGGAAGAAGTCAGCGTCCATCGGGACCTGCTGGATGCCGAGTACGTCGGCGAGCACCTCGGCCAGCCGTTCCTGCACCTGCACTGTCGCCTTTTCCGCGGGTGCCAGGGCCGCGGCCAGTGCCGAGATCGTTGGGTTCCGGTAGATGTCCTTGATCGACACCGACGGCAGATCCGTCTGCTTGCGCATCCGGGCGCAGAAGCGCGCCATGACCAGCGAGTCCGCGCCCAGGTCGTGGAAGAAGTTTGCGTCCACCGGCACATGCTTGACATCCAGCACGCCGGACAGCACCTCCGCCAACCGGTTCTGCACCTGCACCTGTGCCGTCGCCTTTTCCGCCGGTGCCAGGGCCGCGGCCAGCGCCGAGATCGTTGGGTTCTGGTAGATGTCCTTGATCGACACCGACGGCAGGTCCGGCTGCTTGCGCACGCGGGCGCAGAACTGCGCCATGACCAGCGAGTCCGCGCCTAAGTCGTAGAAGAAGTTGGCATCCACGGGGATGTCGTCCTTCTTCACCACAGATGCGAGAAGATCCGCCAGTCGGCGCTCCAGGGCAACGTCCGCACCCGTGACCGGCTGGGCTGGGGAGCCGTTCCCGCCCGGAGCAGGGGTTGTCTCAGGAATGGGGGGATTGATGGGAGATGTGGAATGCAGAGGGCCCTGCAGGTTTTCGAGACGCATTTTCACTGCAGGAAATTCCCTAGTGCGGCGGTGGTGACGTAATCGGCCACGGGTACTCGTGTTGGGTGCTGTGGCTCCGACACCGGGTCGGACCGCCGCCCCGGAGCCCCTCTCAAATCGGCGGTTGCCAGCGCTTCGGCGCCGAAATGATCGTGCACCCAGTCAGGGTTGTAGACAGTGTCCAGGTAGGGCCGGCCCATGTCCGGGGAGATGGCCACCGCCGTCAAGCCCTGGGCGTTGTGGTCGGCGAGCCAAGACGTGGCGCCGTGGACCACGGTCCCGGTGGAGCCACCGAGCGTTAAGCCGGCGGCCGCGAGGCGGTGGCAGGCTCGCACCGTGTCCAGCTCTTCGACCATCACCACGTCATCGACCAAGGACTCGTCGAGTTGCGGCGGCCGCACGCTCATGCCGAGTCCCGGGATCAGGCGGGTTGCCGGCTGGCCGCCGAACGAGACCGATCCTGCGGCATCGACCGCGACAATCCGGACATCGGGCCGGTGCTCATGGAAGTACCGCGCGCAACCCATCAAGGTCCCCGTTGTCCCGGCTCCCACGAACAGCACGTCCAGTTCGGGGAACTGATTGGAGATCTCGGGGGCAGTCCAGCGGTAGTGCGCTCCCCAGTTGCCGGGATTGGTGTACTGGTTGAGCCAGATATACCGCTCGTCGGACGCGCACAGGTCCAGCACGTGGTTGAGCCGGGCTCCGAGGAAGCCGCCGACGGGATCCGGTTCGGTGACCAGGTCCACCTGTGCCCCGAGCGACTCCATAAGTTGCCGGGTTGGCGGGTTGCAGCGCGGATCGATCACACACACGAAGCGGTATCCCTTGCTGGCGGCGATCATGCTGAGCGCGACGCCGAGGTTGCCCGAGGAGGACTCTACGAGGATGGAACCGGGGCCGATCAACCCCTCCCGCTCGGCGCGCTCGACCATCTCCCGCGCGGGCTTGAGCTTAATTGAGCCGGCGAAATTGAGCCCCTCAATCTTCAGATAGAGGTGGCAGTCCAGCACCCCTTCCAGGTCGACGAACAGGCTCTGCTCGTTGAACAGGTGCGGATCCTTGATAATCGGCATGTTCTCCCTCGTTCCCTGCCACGAACTTGGTCAGGGTTGGGGATGTTCCTGCCAGCTTGTGTGTGAAGGGTGGCGGACATCTGCGTCCGGACCGGTATACTTTTCAAGTAAAGCCGCGCAGAGCGGCACTAACGGAACACTGCGGCTGCCGCTGTTTCGCCAGCAGCGAATACCTGGCTTCCCCACCGCGGATACTCCGAGATGCAGTTGAGGCTTCGTACCTCTGCTTCGACAGTAGACAGGTTCCGTGGGCAGCCGCAACCACTTCGAGTACCTGTATCCACGCCCCGTGAATACCTGCTGCCTGGCAGTCGCGGCCCCGATGGTGGCCAGCGTAGGCGCCTCACACTTCGATGGGCGTGAGTGCGACCGGAATTGGTATCCGCGATCTAAATGCACCATCGTCCTCGCCGGACGGCGTGCCCGTACTGTACTCTTCAGCGTGGCTACGGCCAGTGAGGACTTCATCCGCAGTCCATCGAGTACTCGACGATCCTTCCTGAATGGACGTCCTTCTGGGAGCTGCGCCCCGGGGGTTTAGGCCCGGAGCCGGTTCGCGGGCACCCTGGTTTTCCGCTATTATTGATAGCTGGCTGCCCTGCGTCTTCCGGCACGGAATGCGGCCATCCCATTCATACCTGGCAGCTGGCAAAATCCAGTTGCGCGAACAAAGGTCCCATTATGAAGTCTGATACCCACCCGAAGTACGAAGCTGTTGTTTTCAACGACCTGGCTTCCGGCGTCAAGTTCCTGACCAAGTCCACCGTTTCTTCCTCGAAGACCATCGAGTGGGAAGACGGCAATACCTACCCGGTCATCGACGTCGAAATCTCCTCTGAGTCCCACCCGTTCTACACGGGCAAGCAGCGCATCATGGACTCCGCAGGCCGCGTCGAGCGCTTCAACGCTCGCTTCAAGGGCTTCGGCGGCAAGAAGTAATTCACTTCCCTCCAAGCTTCAAAGGGAAAGCCCGCACCGCATTGGTGCGGGCTTTTCGCGTTAACGGCCGGCATTGTCGTTTCAGGGGCCGCGCCATTCTGGGGCAGGATGGAAGGCATGACTGCCACGCCCGCTCCAGCTGCTGATTCCACTCCCCGCCGGCACGGCGAGTACAAAGTCCCTGGCGGCAAGCTTGTAGTGGTCGACCTGGACGTCGCGGACGGCCGGCTCGCCGACGTCTCCGTCAGTGGCGACTTCTTCCTCGAACCCGACGAAGCACTCCTGGACATCAACCGCGGGCTGACGGGACTGCCGGATACGACGACGGCGTCCGAGCTTGCTGCCGCCGTCACCGCTTCGCTGCCGGAAGGCGCAGCCCTCTTCGGCTTCTCCGCAGACGCCGTGGCCATCGCGGTCCGCCGGGCCCTGGCGAAAGCCACCTCTTGGGCAGACCACCAGTGGAACCTCATCCCACCCAGCGTGCTGCCAACCGAAATCAATGTCGCTCTCGACGAGGTCCTTACCGAGGAGGTGGGCGCGGGCCGCCGCAACCCCACGCTCCGGTTCTGGGACTGGCAGGAGCCCTCAACGGTGATCGGCAGCTTCCAGTCCTACCGCAACGAGGTGGACCCCGACGGCGTGGCGAAGCATGGCATCAACGTCGTCCGCCGCATCAGTGGCGGAGGAGCGATGTTTATGGAGGCGGGCAACTGCATCACCTACTCGCTGTACCTGCCCCAGACCCTGGTGGACGGCCTTAGCTTCACCGACTCCTACCCCTTCCTGGACGCCTGGGTCATGGCTGCGCTGGAGAAGCTGGGTATCACCGCGTTTTACGTGCCGCTGAACGACATCGCCACCGACCAGGGCAAGATCGGCGGCGCGGCGCAGAAGCGCCTCGCCAACGGCGGCATGCTGCACCACGTCACCATGAGCTACGACATCGACGCCGACAAGATGGTGGAAGTGCTCCGCATCGGCAAGGAAAAGCTTTCGGACAAGGGCACCCGCAGCGCCAAGAAACGGGTGGACCCGCTCCGCCGCCAGACGGGCCTGGCACGCGCCGACATTATTGCGGCCATGATGGAAGTCTTCACGGAGCGCTATGGCGCTACGCCCTCAGAGCTGACCGAGAACGACCTGGCTACGGCGCGGGAGCGGGTAGGAACGAAGTTTGGCACCGACGAATGGCTCCACCGGGTTCCCTGAGCTATGACTGGTCCGTAGCTGCCGTTGACGGTCGCGTTCGGTGCGCAGGGACTGCCCCTGCGCACCAAGCCGGGCTTCACTGCGCAGGAAGGCTCGAGGATGGGGCTTTGACGACGGCGGCCTGAGCCGTCAGCGCCCGCAGCAGGTGGCTGCGCTGCTCCACGATGATGCGGCGCAGTGCACGGGGCGCCTCTGCGTTCTCGGCCAGCCACTGGTCCGTGCGCCGAATGACGGGATGGTCCGAAGGGTCCGCCCCCTCGGCCAGGTCCTGCGCCAGGGGGTACAGGCCACGGACGATCCGGCTCGCGATCTCGATGCTCCGCCCGTCCCAGACTGCCCGCAGGCACTCAAAGTACGGCTCCACGTAAGGTTCCAGCAGCTCCGCCGGGGCGGTCATGAACCCGGTGATGGTGGCGGTCAGCAGCTGGTTGGACAGTTCGTTTCCCTGAACGGTCTTGTTCCAGGCTGCTGCTTTGACGTCCGGAGCCGGCCGGGCAGCCAGTGCTGTGGCATGCCCGGCGCGTCCTGAGGCCGTGGTGTCCCGGGCCAGCTCGGCGTCCAGCTGCGCCGCCGTCGCCTGGCCGTTCGCCGCCAGGGCATGCCAGAGGTGCCAGCGCAGCTCCGCATCCACGGCCAGGCCGATCACCGGGGCAGTACCGTCCAGCAGGCCCTTCAGCCGGGGCAGCATAGCGTCGTCGTTCCTGCTGAGCGTCGCAAGGGTCCTGGCCCAGGCCAACTGCTGGTCCGAGCCGGGCTGGGCGCGGTCCAGTTCTGCGGCAGCGGCTGCCAGGAACGGAGCCCGGACGGCTTCGCGTCCTGCTGCCGGAGTGTAGCGTTCGACGGCGGTGCTTGCGTTATCGAGGATGTTCAACAGGACGCCCATGCCGGGCTCGGCCGGTCCGAAAGCGGCCACTGCTTCCACGTACCGGGCCGCAGGGCTTTCGCCGTCCCGGGCGGAGTTCCAGAGCGCCGTCCAGCACAGGGCACGGGCCATGGGGTCCACAATACGGTCCAGGGAGGCCAAGGCCCTCGCCTCGGAGACGGGATCCAGCCGGACTTTGGCATAGGTCAGGTCATCGTCGTTCACGAGCAGGAGTGCGGGCCACGGCACACCGGAGAGCTGGGGGAGCTCGGTCCGGGCACCTGCCACATCGGTTTCGATACTTCCGGTGCGCACCAGGGCGCCGCCGGCATCAAAATTGTAGGAGCCCACGCGCAGCCGGTGCGGGCGTAATTCCTCGCGTCCGGTGACGGGATCGGTTGCCTCCTGCACGATCGCCACCCCGCCCAGCACGCCGTCGTCGTCCGCTGCGTCTGCAGCGATGTCAAGGGACAGCCTGGAGATGCCGGAGGTCTGCAGCCACTGCTCGGCCCATCCGGCAAGGTCCCGCCCGGAGGAGGAGCTAAGCGCCGCCAGCAGGTCCGCCAGGGAAGTGTTTCCGTAGGCGTGCTTACGGAAGTACTCACGGGAGCCGGCGATGAACGCCTCGAACCCCACATAGGCCACGAGCTGCTTCAGCACCGCCGCGCCCTTGGCGTAGGTGATGCCGTCGAAGTTCTGCTTGGCGGCCTCCAGGTCCGCGATGTCCGCCACAATCGGGTGCGTGGTGGGCAGCTGGTCCTGGACGTAGGCCCAGGCCTTGCGCTTATTGGCGAAGTTCACCCACGCGGTGTCCCAGTCCGTGGCACGGTCCACGCCCAGCGTTCCCATGTAGTCCGCGAATGACTCCTTGAGCCACAGGTCATCCCACCAGTGCATGGTCACCAGGTCGCCGAACCACATGTGCGCCATCTCGTGCATCAGGGTATTGGCCCGTCCCTGGTACTGGGCATCAGTTGCGCGGGAGGTAAAGACGTAGCTCTCCGTGAACGTCACCAGGCCCGGGTTTTCCATGGCGCCGAGGTTGTATTCGGGGACGAAGGCCTGGTCGTACTTGCCCCAGGGGTAGGGGTAGTCGAAGAGCCGGTTGAAGAAGTCCAGACCGTTCTTCGTGAGCCGGAACAGCTCGTCCGTGTCGAAAGAGTCCGCCATGGAGGCCCGGCAGTACAGGGCGAGCGGTACGTCCAGTGAGGTGCCGTCGTCGAGCGTTGCCTGCCAGCGGTCCTCCGCCTTGAAGTAGGGTCCGGCAAGCACGGTGGTGATGTAGGTGGACATGGGTTTGGTGGTGGCGAAGTCCCAGTACGCAGTGGACGGGTCCTCGGCAAGCAGGGCCCGGCCCACCTCCGCGCCGTTGGATACGACCTGCCAGCCGGCAGGAGCCGCCACGTGGAAGGTGTAGGTGGCCTTGAGGTCGGGCTGTTCAAAGTTGGCGAAGACGCGGCGGGCGTCTGCGGGCTCGTACTGGGTGTAGAGGTAGCACTGGCCGTCGGCGGGATCCACGAAGCGGTGCATGCCCTCGCCGGAGCGGCTGTAGAGCGCGGTTCCGGTGACCGTCACCTCGTTGCGGACCTGCAGGTTGTCCAGCCTGATCCTGGCGCCGTCCACCACGTCCTCCACACAGAGTTCCCGGCCGTTCAGGAACACGCTGTGGACGTCGCCGATGAAGTCCAGGAAAGTCGAGGTGCCGGGCTGTGCCACCGAGAAGGTGATGACGCTGCGGCTCGGATAGCCTGCCACGCCCGGGTCCCCGGCCCGGCGCACGTCCAGCGAAATGTCGTAGCTGGTGGTGCTGATCAGGGCTGAACGTTCGGCGGCTTCGTCGCGCTGCAGATTCTCATTCGACACCCAGTTATCTAATCACGGCTTATGCTGCGATCAGCAGGGCGGCAGCGAGTCCCAGGAGGGCGATCAGGAGCCAGGATACGAGGGCGGCCAGGAGCGCACGGCCTCCGGTGTGGAGCAACGTGCGCACACGTACGGCGGAGCCCAACCCGAACAGCGCGGCGCCGAGCAGGATGTCCTGCAGTGCTGATCCGGCCTCCAGCCAGCCTTCCTGGAGCCACCCGGTGGAGCGGAGGCCCACCATGGCAATGAAGCCCAGGACAAACAGGGGAACCACCGGCGGCAGTTTCGCGTCTCTTCCCTCCGGGCCCGGGCCGGGTTTGGCATGAAGCCGCTGGTGGGCACCCGCCAATGCCGCCACGGGTGCCAGCAGCAGCACCCGGGTGAGCTTGACGATGACGGCGATGCCCAGCGCCGCCGTCCCGGCCGTTTGCGCCGTTGCCACCACCTGGCCGACGTCATGCACCGAAGCCCCCGTCCAGGCGCCAAAAACCGGCGCGCTGAGCTGCAGGGGGTGGACCAGGAGGGGCATGACCCCAATGGCCAGGGTCCCGCAGAGCGTCACCAGCGCCACCGGCAGGACGGTGTCCACGTGCCGGATGCGGCGGACGGCCGCCATGGCACCGATGGCGGAGGCACCGCAGATCGAGAACCCTGTGGCCACCAGCAGCGAGGTCACCGGGGGCAGCCTGAACAGCCGGGAGATCAGGTAGGTTCCGCCGAAGCTCACGGCCACCACCCCCACAATCAGCACCAGGGCCAGCCACCCCAGTCCCAGGACGTCCATAACGCTCACCTTCAGGCCCAGCAGGACAATTCCACCGCGCATCAGGTGCTTACCCGCGAAGTCCAGCCCCGGGCGAGCCCTGCCGGCAGTCCAGACTCCGGCGGCCGGGAGGTTGGCGGCCAGGACGCCCAGGACCACCGCCAGGGTCATGGCCGGGAGAACGGGAACGAGCCAGTGGACCAGGAAGGCAGCGGCCAAGGCAACCGCCGCCGTGGCCAGGCCTGGGAGTAACCGGTCAGCGCCACGGGGGATGCCCGGGCCGGGGGTGGGGAGGCTTCTGCTGACTGGCACTCACCTACTGTGCCGGAAAGGACACGGAATCCACGAACCACAGCACCGGCGCCAACACGCCAGAATGGATGGCAGTAATGAGTTCGAAACAAAAAGATGGTTGGCTATTGCACATGTCAGACCTATTCCAGGATTACTCCGTGGCCACCGGCCGGACCGGAGCCTACGACGAGATGTTCGCCCCCGGGCAAGAGGCACGGGGCTCATATGAGCAGGTGGCGGACGCCCTTCGCAAGCTCTCCCTCGCCGACGTCAGCGCGCGGGCGGATTCCATGGCGCGCACCTTCCTGGACCGTGGTGTCACCTTTGACTTCGCCGGTGAGGAACGCCCCTTCCCGCTCGATATCGTCCCCCGGGTCATCCCCGCAGCGGAATGGGACGTGCTTGAACGCGGCGTCGCCCAGCGCGTGCACGCACTTGAGGCCTTCCTCAACGACGTGTACGACAAGATGAACGTGGTGTCCGACGGCGTGATACCCCGGCAGCTGGTGACCACCAGCGCGCACTTCCACCGCCAGGTCCACGGCTTCGAACCGGCCGGCGGCGTCCGGGTGCACATCTCCGGCATCGACGTTGTCCGTGATGCAGCGGGCACCTTCCGGGTGCTGGAGGACAACGTGCGCGTCCCCTCCGGCGTCAGCTATGTTTTGGAGAACCGACGCGCCATGGCCAAGGGCCTGCCCGAGGCGTTCGGCCAGCAGCTCATCCGCCCGGTGGAGGAGTACCCCCGCCGGCTCCTCTCGGCCCTGCGCAAAACCGCGCCCGCCGGCGTGGACGATCCCACCGTCGTCGTCCTGACCCCCGGGGTGTTCAACAGCGCCTACTTTGAGCACACCCTGCTCGCGGGCCTCATGGGTGTGGAACTCGTGGAGGGCCGCGACCTTATTTGCCGCGGAAACCGCGTGTACATGCGTACCACCGCCGGCGAGCAGCGCGTGGACGTCATTTACAAGCGGATCGACGACGACTTCCTGGACCCGCTGCAGTTCCGGGCCGATTCCATGCTCGGCTGCCCCGGGCTCGTCAACGCTGCCCGGGCAGGCGGAGTGACCATCGCCAACGCAGTGGGCAACGGCGTCGCGGATGACAAACTGGTCTACAGTTACGTTCCTGACCTCATCCGCTACTACCTCAATGAGGAACCCATCATCGCGAACGTGGATACCTTCCGCCTGGAGGAGAAGGAAGCCCGCGAATACACCCTGGACCACCTGTCAGAGCTCGTAGTCAAGCCGGTGGACGGCTCCGGCGGCAAGGGCCTGGTCATTGGCCCTGACGCATCCAAGGACGAGCTCGACGCCCTCCGCCAGCGGGTCATCGCAGACCCCCGCGGCTGGATAGCGCAGCCGGTGCTGCAGCTCTCCACCGTGCCCACGCTGAGCGGGGACAAGTTCGGCCCCCGCCACGTGGACCTGCGGCCTTTTGCCGTGAACGACGGCGACAACGTCTGGGTGCTCCCCGGAGGGCTTACCCGCGTGGCACTCAAGGAAGGGTCGCTGATCGTGAACTCCAGCCAGGGTGGCGGTTCCAAGGACACCTGGGTCCTTGCCGATTCGCCCCACCTGCCGGTGGAAACCGTGCCGCGGCAGTCCATCTCCGTCCGCGAGCGTGTTTCCGTCTGGCCGGTCGAAAGCAACTGGCGCGACCGCCAGTCGGAGCAGCAGCAGTGAACCGCCCCACTACCGCGCCAATGTTTCTTTCAGTGTCGGGCCTGCAGGAGGTAGCCGCGAATGCTTAGCCGTATTGCCGAGTCCCTTTTTTGGATTGGCCGTTATGTGGAGCGTGCCGATGGCACGGCACGCATCCTCGATGTGCACCTGGAGCGGCTGAACCACCTGCCCATGGACGAACGCAAAAGCGTGGCACAGGAACTCCTGGCCGTGATGGGCGCCCGTCCGCAGAGCGAGGACTTCGGCCTGCCGGAACTGCTCCATGCCCTGGCTTACGACAAGACCAGCGCCACCTCCATTGCCGGGTCGCTGGGAGCCGCACGCGAGAACGCCCGCCGTGCCCGCGAAACGGTTTCCTCCGGCCTCTGGGAGAGCCTGAACACCACGTACTACGGGCTAAGCCAGCACCGCAAGGACGTGGTGGGTACCTACCGCTTCTGCAACTGGACGCTGGAGCGCACCGCCATGGTGAGCGGCCTGGCGGACACCACAGTGAGCCATGACGAAAGCTGGCTCTTCCTGGTGCTGGGACGCTCCCTGGAACGGGCCGACATGACGGCCCGCATGCTTTCCACCCGGGACGTCCTGTCCGCCGGCATGTCCTGGGTCAACATGCTTCGGTGCGCCGGTGCGTACGAATCCTTCCTGCGTACCCGGCGCGCGGCCTTCGGTGATCAGCACGCCGCCGAATTCCTGCTCCTGGACCGGTTGTTCCCGCGGTCCATCGTGTACGCGCTGCGGGACGCTGACGAGTGCCTCGCCAAGCTCGATCCGTCGGCCCAGCGCGTGGGCTTCATCAACGACGCCCGCAGGATTGTGGGCCAGGCCCGCACGTTCCTTGAGTTCCACCGCACGGACGACCTCATGTCCGAGCTGCCCGAACACATGGAACGCGTGCAGAAGGCAGTGTCCCAGGCCTCGGACGCCATTTCCCGTAAGTACTTCAATCAGGCCGACGAACTGGCCTGGGTGGGAGAAGTTTCATGACCCGGCTGAGCATCGTGCACAAGACGGCCTACAAGTACAACAAGCGGGTCACGTTGTCCTATAACGAGGCCCGCATGACGCCCCTCACGGATTCCCAGCAGGTGGTGCTGGAATCGGTGGTCAAGGTTTCGCCGTCGCAGGCTGCTGTGAGCACCTACCGAGACTACTGGGGGACCAGGGTCACGGCATTCGACATGCAGATGCCGCACGAACACCTCGAGGTGGTCACCAACATCACGGTGGAAGTACACCGTGCCGGTAAGATCCCCTCCGAGTCCGACATTGTGGGCTGGGATGTCCTCGCCTCGCCCGAGACGGTCAATACGTTCAGCGACTGGCTCCCCCAGTCCCGGCTGAGCGGTCCCGGGGACGAGGTCCTTGGCCTCATCCCCGAGGTGGTGGCCGGGAAGAACCCGCACGACGCCGCCATGGCAGTCTTCGAGTGGATGCGCGGTGAGATGACGTACATGTCCGGCTCCACCGCCGTCACCACCAACGCCGAGGAGGCATGGGGCCAGCGCCAGGGCGTGTGCCAGGACCTCGCCCACCTCGCCATCGGCGCGCTGCGGAGCTGCGGAATCCCGGCCCGGTACGTCTCGGGTTACCTGCACCCGCGTTCCAGCGCCGGCATCGGCGAAACGGTCGCGGGGCAGTCACACGCGTGGCTGGAATTCTGGGACGGTGACTGGCGCAGCTGGGACCCCACCAACCACAAGCCCGCCGGCGACTTCCACGTCACAGTGGCGCGTGGGCGGGACTACCGCGATGTGGCCCCGCTGAAAGGCATCTTGTCCGGTGGCGGCGGGTCGGCGCTGAACGTCAGCGTTGAGATCACCCAGCTGGCCTGACCGGCAGGCCGGGAACCGATCGTTGGCGTGAACCAGGGGCGTCCACATCTGTGGACGCCCCTGGTGTGGCAGTAGCCGGAACGTGCGGGCATCCGCCTACCAGGGGCTTGGCTTGTAGTCCTTGAGGAACACGCCGTACTGGTCCTCGCCGTTCTCACCCATCACGATCGGATCGTAGACCCGTGCAGCCCCGTCCACCAGGTCAAGGGGCGCGTGGAAGCCTTCCTCCATCAGCCGGACCTTGGTGAAGTGCGGCCGCTCGTCAGTGATCCAGCCGGTGTCGACCGCGGTCATCAGGATGCCGTCGCTTTCCAGCATCTCCTGTGCGCTGGTGCGGGTCATCATGTTCAGCGCAGCCTTGGCCATGTTCGTGTGCGGGTGCCCGGGGCCCTTGTAGGCACGGGAGAACTGGCCCTCCATGGCAGAGACGTTCACGATGTACTTCCGCCGTGCTGTGGACTGCTTCATGGCCGAACGCAGTCGGCTGACCAAAAGGAAGGGAGCGGTGACGTTGCAGAGCTGGACCTCGAGCATCTCGAGCGGGTCCACCTCGTCCACCACCTGCGTCCAACTGTTGATCGTCGCGAGGTCCGGCACCAGCCCGCCGGCGTCGATCGCTGTTCCCGAGGCGATACGTTCCAGCGACGCGGAACCAGTGGAAAGTGCCAGCGAGGTGATGGCGTCGCCGGCGAGGACCGGGTGCTCCGTAACGCTGCTGGCCAAGGCCAGGGGGTGCTTGTCGTGGGCGTGGCCGAAGGTCACCAGCTCGGGACCGCCATTGGCCTGCTCCAGGGCTGCGGGCAGCGGTTCGTCCTCAGCGTCCACCAGCGGCTTGTAGGCGTTGCCGGACCGCCGCACCGTCTGGGCTGCGTTATTGATGATGATGTCCAGTGGGCCGGCTTCATTGAGTGAGTCCGTCAAGGCCATGACCTGGGCGGGGTCCCTCAGGTCGATGCCCACGATGCGGAGCCGGTGCAGCCACTCTCCGCTGTCCTCCATGGCAGCGAAGCGGCGGGCGGCGTCCTTGGGGAAGCGTGTGGTGATGGTGGTATGAGCGCCGTCGCGGAGCAGTCGGAGCGCGATGTACATACCGATTTTGGCCCGCCCGCCGGTGAGCAGCGCCCGGCGGCCCGTCAGGTCCGTGCGGGCGTCGCGCTTGCCGTGGTTGAAGGCGGCGCATTCCGGGCAGAGCTGGTGGTAAAAAGCGTCAACCTGGGTGTAGTGCTGCTTGCAGATGTAGCACGGGCGGGACCGGATAAGGTGGCCGGCCACCTTGCCGGTGGCGGAAGGAGCGAGTTTGTTCCCGCGGGTTTCGTCGTCGATCCGGTCCGGGGCTGCGGTAGCCGTCTGGGCGATCACTGCCCGGTCGGCCTCGGAAATCAGGTCCCGCTTCGTGACGCGGCGGTGCCTCTTGACGGCCTTGAACATTTTGCCGGTGGCACGGCGCACCGAAACGTAGTCCGGATGCTCCTCGTCATAGGCGTGGATCGTGTTGAGGACCTTGAGGCAGGCCTGAATTTCCTCAGGCGTCAGATCGGGGGAGCTCATTGTAGCGATTTTACAGCCTGGGACCCCCTGCCGGCCCCACCATCAACACGGCCGGCAGCGGGGGAGCGCCCGGCACGAGCACTCCCGGCAGACAATCAGGAGATACTCGCGCCGGGCGCCATTTCGGCCGCTGCCGCGGCGTGTGTCTTGGCGACCTTGTCAACGGACTCGCGGACGTCCGGGTACTGCGCGGCTGCGGCCTTGACGGCGTTCGGCACAACATGGAGGTTGGCGGCCGCGAGCTTGCGCTCTTCTTCGCCGGGCTCCGGAACCTCCTGGCCCTTGGACAGCACAGTAATCCCGGAATCCGTGACTTTGAAGCCGCGCGCGCGGTCCAGTTCCGGGTCCAGTCCGATCGCTGCCCCGGCCGGCACCTTAACGTTTTTGTCGATGATCGTCCGGTTGATAACGGCGCCCTCGCCGATCTGTACCTTGTCCATCAGCACTGAATCGATAATGCGGCTGCTGGTTGCCACATAGACATCGTTGGAGAGGACCGAGCCCTCCACAACACCGCCGGAGATCACCACGCCGCTGGAAACGATCGAGTCCAGGGCAGTGCCAACCGTGTTGTTCTGGCCGCGGACGAATTTGGCCGGCGGCGAAATGCTCTGCCGGGTGTAGATGGGCCATTCGGAGTTGTACAGGTTGAAGACCGGGAGCGGAGAGATGAGGTCCATGTGGGCATCGTAGAAGGAATCGATGGTGCCGACGTCACGCCAGTAGGTGCGGTCCCGCTCGGTGGAGCCGGGGATGTCGTTGAGGGTGAAGTCGTAGACGCCGGCTTCGCCCTGGTTCACGAAGTAGGGGATGATGTCCCCGCCCATGTCGTGCTTGGTGTCGAGCCGCTCGGCGTCCACGTGCAGCGCCGCGACCAGGGCGTCGGCGTCGAAGACGTAGTTGCCCATGGAGGCCAGGAACTGCGAGGGGTCCGCTGCGAGTCCGGGGGTACTGGCGGGCTTTTCCACAAAAGCGGCGATTTTCTGGGGATCGTTCTGGTCCACTTCGATCACGCCGAACTGGTCCGCCATGTGCAGGGGCTGCCGCACTGCGGCTACGGTTGCCTTGGCGCCGCTGTGGACGTGCTGTGCCACCATCTGCGCGAAGTCCATGCGGTAAACGTGGTCGGCGCCGACCACTACCACGATGTCCGGGTTCGCGTCATGGATGAGGTTCAGCGACTGGTAGATGGCGTTGGCGCTGCCGAGGAACCAACTCTTGCCAACGCGCTGCTGCGCCGGGACGGAGGCAACGTAGTTGCCCAGCTGCGTGGACATGCGCCAGGTCTCGGAGATATGCCGGTCCAGGCTGTGCGATTTGTACTGGGTGAGCACAACGATCTGCAGGTAGCGGGAATTCACCAGGTTGGACAACGCGAAGTCGATGAGGCGGTAGCTTCCTGCAAAGGGCACCGCCGGTTTCGCGCGGTCTGCCGTCAGCGGCATCAGCCTGTTTCCCTCGCCGCCTGCGAGGACAATGGCCAGGACTCTTTTGTTCAACGGCATAATGGTCGCTCCTGTACGCCTTCGTAACTCCCCAAGACAGTCCGGCATGTCCGGACTCCTTCACACTAGAACAGTTATGCGTGAAGGACTACCTTGGGTCTTGTGCGAATAGACATTGTGACTAAAGAGTTTCCGCCGGAGATCTATGGTGGCGCGGGTGTCCACGTGGCCGAATTGAGCAGGGTGCTTAGTAAGCATGTTGACCTGCAGGTTCGTGCATTTGGGGCTCCCCGCGACGCTGACTATCATGGCGCGGCGGTGACGTCTTACGCCGTGCCGGAGGATCTCGGCTCGGCCAACGCCGCGGTGCAGACGCTGGGCGTCGACCTGCGGATCGTCCCGGACGTTGAAGGTGCGGACCTGGTCCATTCGCATACCTGGTACGCCAACATGGCCGGGCATCTCGCGTCCCTGCTCCATGGGATTCCGCATGTGCTCAGCGCGCACAGCCTGGAACCGCTCCGCCCGTGGAAGGCAGAGCAGCTTGGCGGAGGCTATGCACTGTCCTCCTGGGTGGAAAAGACCGCCTACGAGGCCGCAGCAGCCATCATCGCTGTGTCCGAAGGCATGCGGCAGGACATCCTGCGCAGCTACCCCAACGTGGATCCGGCCAAGGTGCGGGTGGTCCACAACGGCATCGACGTCGAGCTATGGAACCGTGACGAGAACAGCGACGCCGTCCGCGCCCTGGGTATCGATCCGGACAAGCCAAGCGTGGTTTTTGTGGGGAGAAACACCCGCCAGAAGGGTGTTCCCTACCTCCTGCGGGCCGCTGCGAAGCTTCCTGCCGACGTCCAGCTGGTCCTCTGCCTGGGTGCCGCTGACACGCCGGAGCTGGCAGCGGAGACTGCCCGCCTGATCGAGGACCTGCAGCGGGAGCGCACCGGCGTTGTCCTGATCGAGCGCATGCTGCCCCGCAACGAGCTCATCCAGGTCCTCAGCCACGCCACTGCCTTCGCCTGCCCCTCCATCTACGAGCCGCTCGGCATCGTAAACCTGGAAGCCATGGCGTGTGGGGCAGCAGTTGTGGCGAGCGCCACCGGCGGTATCCCTGAGGTGGTTGATCACGGCCGGACCGGCCTGCTGGTGGACCTGGAGCAGGTGACGGACGGTACCGGAACTCCCCTTGACCCGGAAAAATTCGTCACCGAGTTCGCCGCCGCCCTCACCGAGGTTGTCTCGGACCCTGAGCGCGCCCGCGCCATGGGACAGGCAGGGCGGCTGCGTGCCGAACAGCACTTCTCGTGGGAATCCATCACCGAGACGACGCTTGAGGTGTACCGCTCAGTGCTTCCGGCACAGGGCTAGCCTTTATAGGTAAATGACAGCGGCGCCGCCCCTTCGCAAGGGGAGCGGCGCCGTCGTCGTTCATGCCGTCAGGGGACGGTCAATTGCGCTTGCCTGCAGCGGTACGTGCGATCAGCACCTTTTCGTCCACCGGAGCCTGGCCGCTGGCGCGTTGGCTCCGGAAGTAGGCCCGGGCCTCCTCCTGCCGCTTCTTCTCGGCACCGGTGGCGATCGTAGCCCGCACATGCTGCTCGCCGTAACCGAAGGCGTCCACCAGGTCCACGGCGTGCGGGCGGAGCTTGACCAGCAGCCGGTTGATGTACTCGCCCACCGTGCGGCCCCGCTGCATGGAAAGGCGGCCGTTCATGAGGTACCAGGACAGGTTCTTCTCGATCAGGGAAAGGCCGAACAGGTCGCGCAGCCAGGTAAGCACTGTTTTTGTGCCAGGGTCGGTGACAGCGCGGAGCGCGTCCGTGAACGCCTCCCACTGGAGCAGCTCGGCGTGCGCCTGGGCTGCGTCAATGAGTTCATTCTGGTGCCGGTTGAACAGGGCCGCACCCTTCTCCTGCGACAACCTGCCCGTGCCCTTGAGCGCTGTGGCAGCTTCAGCGACCATGGTCTGGACACGGTCCGTGAGGAGCGCGCGCTGGCTTTCCTCGTCCCGCAGCGCAATGGCTGCCTTTTGCACTGAGCCGGTGTCCGCGACGAACTGTGCCACCTGGCGCAGGCCGGTGCGGTGGAGGGCCGCGCCGGTAGCCTGGCCCACCACGTAACGGGCCAGCACCCCGAAGTCGACACTCCGGAATTCCTTGGCGTAGTCGGCCAGCAGCCGTTTGGCGACGAGCTGCAGCAGCACGGTATTGTCGCCTTCGAAGGTGGCGTAGACGTCGAGGTCGGCCCGCAGCGACGCGAAGCGGTTCTCGATCAGGAACCCGGCGCCACCGCAGGCTTCGCGGCATTCCTGCAGGGTATCCAAAGCATGCCAGGTGCTCAGCGGTTTCAGTGCTGCGGCGAGGGTTTCGAGGTCCTGGCGGTCCTCGTCCGTGTCATGGGCGCCGGAGAAGACACCATCGAATTTCTCCAGCAGCTGCTCGTGGGCAAAACTGGCCGCGTACGTGGTGGCCAGCCTCGTGAACAGGCGCTTCTGGTGGCGCTGGTAATCGAGGAGCACTTCCTCTTCCGTGTGGGAGGAGGCGTTGAACTGGCGGCGCTCGGTGGCGTACTGGATGGCTGCTTTCAACGCCACTTTGGATGCGGCCACGGCGGCGCCGTCGAGGGATACTCGGCCCTGTACCAGGGTGCCCAGCATGGTGAAGAAGCGCCGGCCCGGGCTGGCGATGGAGGAGGTGTACCGGCCGTCGGCATCCACGTCCCCATAGCGGTTCAGCAGGTTGGTCCGCGGGATCCGGACATTCGTGAAGTGCAGCCTGCCGTTGTCGATGCCGTTGAGCCCACCCTTGACGCCGTCGTCCTCGCCTCCGATGCCCGGCAGGAATTCTTTCGTCGCGGGGTCCCGGAGATCCACGTAGAACGCATGGACCCCGTGATTGACGCCCCGGGTAACCAGCTGGGCGAAGACCACCGCGCCCAAGCCGTCATTGGCCGCGTTTCCGATGTAGTCCTTCCAGGCAGCGCGGAAAGGGGTGTGCACGACGAATTCGTCAGTGGAAGGGTCGTATGTGGCGGTGGTGGCGATACTGGCCACGTCCGAGCCGTGCCCTGTCTCCGTCATGGCGAAGCACCCCGGGATCGCCAGGTTCATGATGCCCGGAAGCCATTTGGCGTGGTGTTCGGCAGTGCCGAGGTGCATCACCGCGGAACCAAAAAGCCCCCATTGGACGCCGGCTTTGATCTGCAGCGAAGGGTCCGCCACCACCAGTTCCTCAAAACCGGCGATGTTCCCGCCGTGGTCGTCCGAGCCGCCCAAGGACTCGGGGAATGCCCGGTGGACGGCCTCGTTCTCCACGAGGTACTGCAGCTGCCCGAACACCCTGGCGCGGTGCTCAGTGTGCGTCAGGCCTTCGACCTTGTGCAGCTCGGGTGACGCTGCGAGGTTCCGGGCCTGGAGCCGGACTGCTGCCCACTTGCCAAGGAGCTGCTCACCCAGCGCGTCGACGTCGACGGCGGGCTGCGCGGAGGCTACTCCCGGTGCGGCAGCGGCCACCGCGGCGGGGCGGTGCCTGTTTCCAGCGGGACGGTCCACTAGTTCAGTCATGTCAATGTCCTTCGTTGGTGCTGACAGATGGGTTGGTGGTGCTGCGGCAAAGCAGGGGGTATCAGGCGTCAGGGGCGGACAGCCTGGGCAGCTCTGGAGCGATGCCAACGCACAGCCAGGCGGTGATCTGCCGTGCCATCGCCTCCTGCCCTGGTTTTGTTGGGGAGTCCGGCGTACTCAGCCACTGTTCACCGGCATTCCGTACCATCCCGATCGCTGCTTTGGGCCAGTAGCCGATAACGGCCTCCTTGCCGTCCCCCAAATGCGAACGCATGGGGGTGGCGATCATGTCGGCGACGGCTTCAAAAAAATGCCCCAGGGCAGCCGATCCCGCTGCGGAATCCTGGGTAGTGTCCGGTTCCGCTGCGGCATGCCGTGTCACAAAGGTGTAGACGTTGGGGCTCGTACTGGCCATCTGAAGGTAGGCGGTGACCATTGCCAGCAGACCTTCACGCGGGGTGACGGCGCTCTGTGCAGCCTCCTTGATCCGGCGCTGCATCTGGCTGAGGACAACTTCGCCCACTGCCTGCTGCAGCCCGGCCTTGTCACCGAAATAGCGGTAGAAGACAGACTTGGAAGTACCGGCGGCGGCGGCAATGTCCTCCATGGAGGCGTCGCTGCCCAGTGCGTGCACCGCCCGGCGGGCTGACTTGATCAGCTCCCTGCGCCGCTCCTCCCGGTGGCTCTGCCACCGCGACGAGCGGCCGTCTCCGGGCCCGCCGGCAACGGCGGGCACATGCCCTGCTTCCTGGATGTTCACGATACCCAGCGTATCAGGTACGCTGGGTATCGGTAATCGAACGTGACCCGAGGAGATAGCCATGTCCATTGACGGACAGCCCACCACCGGACCCGACGCGGCCGGAACGCCCGCCGCAACCTCCGTCCCTGCACCCCGCAGGGCCGTCATCGTGGGAGGCAACCGAATCCCCTTTGCGCGGTCCGGCGGGGCCTATGCCAAGTCCTCCAACCAGGACATGCTCACTGCTGCCCTGGACGGACTGATCGCCCGTTTCGGGCTGCAGGATGAACGCATCGGGGAAGTGGGTGCCGGTGCAGTGCTGAAGCACTCAAGGGACTTCAATCTCACCCGTGAGGCCGTCCTCGGCTCCGCACTGTCCCCCGAGACGCCCGCCTACGACCTCCAGCAGGCCTGCGCCACAGGCCTGGAAACTGTTGTAGGACTGTCCAACAAGATCAAGCTGGGCCAGATCGACTCCGCGATCGCCGGCGGCGTCGACTCTGCCTCTGATGCACCCGTCGTGGTCAGCGAAGGACTCCGTGAGGTGATCCTCGACCTCAGCCGGGCCAAAACCCTTCCACAGCGGCTGCAGATCCTCAGCCGCCTGCGGCCCAAGGACCTGGCACCGCTGGCGCCCGGAACGGCCGAGCCGAGAACGGGGTTGTCCATGGGGGAGCACCAGGCACTCACCACGGCCCAGTGGAAAGTGTCGCGGGAGGCGCAGGATGAAGTGGCCCTGAACAGCCACCGGAACCTCGCTGCAGCCTACGGCGCCGGATTCTTCGACGACCTGCTCACCCCCTACCGAGGGCTGACGAGGGACGGCAACCTGCGGCCAGACACTTCCCTGGAAAAACTCGCAACCCTGAAGCCGGTCTTTGGCAGGAACCTCGGTGCCGACGCCACCATGACAGCCGGCAACTCCACCCCGTTGACGGACGGCGCCTCCACAGTGCTGCTGTCCTCCGAAGAGTGGGCCGACGCCCGCGACCTGCCCATGTTGGCCGCTGTGGTGGACGCCGAAGCCGCCGCGGTGGATTTTGTGCACGGGAAGGACGGCCTGCTGATGGCACCCGTCTTCGCCGTGCCCAGGCTGCTCTCCCGGCACGGGCTCACCCTTGACGACTTTGACTTCATCGAGATCCACGAAGCCTTCGCAGCCACTGTCCTCAGCATGCTGGAAGCCTGGGAGGACGAGGAATTCGGGCGGACCCGGCTGGGGCTGCCCGGTGCCTTTGGCAAAATCGACCGGTCAAAGTTGAATGTCAACGGGTCCTCGCTTGCCGCAGGCCATCCGTTCGCCGCGACCGGCGGCCGGATTGTGGCTTCGCTCGCCAAGACGCTCCACGAAAAAGCCAGAACCGAAGGCCGTCCCGCCCGGGGCCTCGTCTCGGTCTGCGCAGCTGGCGGACTTGGCGTCGCCGCGATTCTTGAATCACTGTAAGGGGAACGGATGACAGACAAGTACGCACAACTGGTAAGCCAGGGCCTGGGCAGGAACATGGCCAAAAAGCTCGGGCTGCCCCAGCCGGCAGTATTGCGCCGGTACGAGCCCGGCCAGCCCTTGATGACCGGACCCATCCTGGTCCAGGGCGGCACTGCCGGCGCCGACAGCCTGGCCGCCGAACTGCTTTCCTGGGATCATGACGTCCGGCGGCACGCCGTTCCCCGGGAAAAGCTTGGTGCCATCATCCTGGTACTGGACGAAGTGGCGCAGCCAGACGACCTCGGGAAGCCGATACTCTCCGCTGCAGCCTCCCTGCGGGATCTCGCTCCGGGTGGCCGTGTTATCACGGTGTCCCGGCCTGCCTCGGACGCAACCTCGCCGGCGGCAGCAGCCGCACGCCAGGGGGTGGACGGGTTCCTGCGTTCCCTGGCCAAGGAACTGCGTGCGGGTGCCACCGGCAACGGCATTCTCCTGGCACCGGACGTAAACACAACGAGCCCAAGCGCGCTGGCGGCAGTCCGGTTCTTCCTCTCCGGCCGCTCCGCTTTCGTGGACGGCCAGTTCGTCACGGTGTCCACGACGGCGGGAGAACTTTCCGCGGATCCTGAGAAGCCCCTGGCCGGGCGGATCGCCGTCGTCACCGGAGCAGCCCGCGGCATCGGTGCGGCCATAGCCCGGACACTCCACCGGGACGGCGCCACTTTGGTGCTGGTGGACATCCCTGCGGCGGGCGACCAGCTGGCGCTGGTGGCCAATGAGGTGCGGGGGACAGCCCTCCAGCTGGACATCAGCAGGGAGGATGCCGGGCAACGGATCCTCGAGCACGCCGTCCAGCGGCACGGGCGCCTGGACATCATGATCCACAACGCCGGCATCACCAGGGACAAGCTCCTGGCCAACATGGATGAGGCCCGCTGGAACCCGGTGATTAACATCAACATTGCTGCCCAGCTCCGGATCAATGAGGCCCTCCTCGCCTCAGGACACTTCCGCAGCTCTCCCCGGATCGTCTCCGTTGCCTCCACCAGCGGCATCGCCGGCAACCGCGGCCAGACAAACTATGCGGCGTCCAAGGGCGGAGTCATGGGCATGGTCCGGGCGACAGCTCCGCTTCTTGCCGCGCAAGGCGGCAGCATCAACGCCGTCGCGCCCGGGTTTATCGAAACCGGTATGACGGCCCGGATACCCTTTGCACTGCGGGAGATGGGCCGGCGCCTGAACTCGCTGCAGCAGGGTGGCCAGCCATCCGACGTCGCAGAGACCATCGCCTTCCTGGCCAGCGACGCGGCAGGTGGTATCAACGGCGAGGTGCTCCGTGTCTGCGGCCAGAACCTGGTGGGGGCATGACGCCTGTACAGCCGCTTATCCTGGGCGAAATGCCGTCGCTTTCCAAGCTGTACGTCAATGCTGCGGCTCAAGCGGCCCGGCGCCGGCTGCTGGGGACGCATGACGGATCAGTCCTTCCAGCCGAAAGCCACGAAGTCCGCGGCGTCACGGTGGACGTCGGGAACCTTACGGCCTACCAGCACCTCATTGGCGAAACTGCCAGTGATGTCCTGCCTGCAGGATTCATCCACGCCCTGGCGTTTCCGCTCGCCATGAGCGTCATGAACCGGGACGATTTTCCCTTGCCGCTGCTCGGCATGATCCACCTGCGCAACTTCGTGGAATACAGGTTGCCGCTCCTCTTCACCGATGCCCTGGTCATCGCCGCCCACGTGGAGAACCTTCGTGGTCACCGGTCGGGCACACAGGTGGACCTGGTGGTCGAGGTCCGCAGGGCCCCGACCGAGGAAATCTCCTGGCGGGGGGTCTCCACCTATCTGGCCAAGGGCGTTTTCCTGCCGGGAATCGACAAACCGACAGTCGCCCCGGCGCGGCCGGAGTTCACGGCACCTGATCCCACCGCGCTGTGGCAGCTCGGCGTGGACACCGGAAGGGCCTACGCGGCAGTGTCCGGCGACTTCAACCCGATCCACCTCAGCGTGCTGTCCGCCAAGGCACTGGGCATGCGCCGCTCCATTGCCCACGGCATGTACCTGGCGGCCAGGGCACTCGCCGACGTCGGTGCGGTCCGCGGGGATTCCTTCACCTGGGAAGTCGACTTTGAGGCTCCGGTTTTCCTTCCCTGCCGGGTCGCCCTGGACATCAGTACCGTGCAGCGCACGGCAGGAGGAGCCTGGGAGCGTTCCGATTTCGTCGCGTGGAACCCCCGCTCTGGCCGCCGTCACTTCAGCGGCTCAGTAGCCACCCTCTAGGGTTCCCGCCGGGGCGGCGCGCCCGAATCACCCGAGTGGACGGCGCGCAGGATCCGGTGGAGGCTCAGGAGGATGGATTCGGACGCCGGAACCGCGCCTTCGTCCAGGTCCCGGGTGGCCGTTGCTGACAAGCAGGCTTCCACCGCCGCCTTGGCGCCCTCATAAAGATCCTCCTGCTGTTGTGGTTCTTCATTGCTGAATGAGCGCAGCAATTCGCCGGTGGCGGTGATGGCCTCGGCCAGCGGACCATTGTCATGCAGCGGGACGGTGTACGGCACATCGCTTTCCCAGATGACGTCCGAGAGTACCTCCGTCATGTCCTGAATGTGGAAGGTCACCCTCTCCAGCTGGCGAAGGTTCCGGTAGTCACGGTCTATGTCCCGGGGGTGGAGTTTGCGGCGGGGATTTACGCGCCGGCTGGCATCGGCTTCGTTGACGAGGTGCCGTACCGTGCGGGTGGCTGATGCGAGCTCATCCGAGCGGCGGGACCATTCCTCGTGTTCGGGCGGCCACTCTTCCTTCAGCGCTGCGCCCATGTCCGTCAGTTGCCTGCCCAAGGCAAGGCGGAGATCGTCGAGGCTGGCCGCGGCCGCTTTCAGGTGCAGCGGGGGAAAGACCAGGAAGTTTACCGCGATGCCCACCGCAACGCCGGCGCCCATCTGCACAAGGTAGCCAAAGGAAAAGTCGTCCGCGTTGCTGCCTCCCACGAGGAGCACCAGCAGGGCCGCCGTCGGAATCCAATCACTGCCCGAGCCTAGTCCCGGCATCCCGCCCAGCAGTACGCCTATGCCCATGAACAAAGCCACCGTCAGGGGCGATGGATCGGCGATGTTCACCAGGATGACTGCGAGGCCTATTCCCACGGCGAGCCCAGCGAGGGCTTGGAAGCCTTGCCGGACCGAGCCCGCCACGTTGTGGTACATGGCCACCAGCGCACCCAGCGGCGCGTAGTAGGGATAGTTCGCCGCCGCTCCGGGCATGAGCGGGGCGATAAGGAATGCCAAGCCTGCGGCGAGGGCGGCTTTGGCCGCCAACTGCAGGCGTTGCGCAACGAACGCCGCGGACAGTCCTTCCACTGTCTGTTTCAGAAACTGGGTCCCCTTGGCCCACCGGACTGCCGGACGTGCTTCAGAATTGCCCATCCGATCCACCCTAGAGGGCCTATGCGGCAGGGAACAAAGCGACTGGTCAGGACGGCAGGCACAGCGCCATGTGGGACGTTTAGGACAAAGCCGCCGCCGATCGGCGCACGGCTGCAGCCAGTTGGTGTGCCTTTCCAGGGGTACGGCCGTCCTCCGCCCGCCGTGGGATGTAGCCGAACCCCAGGCCGTAGGCGGGGTCGGCGAACCCGAGGGCAGCGTTGGCGCCTTCGTGGCCGAAAGCACGGTGGCTCCCGAAGTTCCGGGAGGGATGCGGCTTCATAAACACCACGGCAAAAGCGTTGTCCAGGCCGGAGGAACGGTCCAGGCCCCACACCTGTTCCTGGGACATCAGCTCCACCGTTCCAGGAGCCAGGAAACCTTTCCCACCGTTGACTCCGGTGGTGGCTGCGGCATAAAGCCGGGCCAGTCCCTCAGCGGATCCCACTCCGCCGGCCGCCGACATGCCTGCGCGGCGCACAGTGCTGACGTTGGGGAGCTCCATGATGGTGCTGACGGCTGCGTTGCTGTTCAACCCGTCCAGGCTGAGCGGATCGACCCAGGGCTGTTGCGGATCGATGGTGTAAAGGACGTCCCGGTAGCGCGGCTCCAACTCCTCCGGCAGGCCCAGGAAAAAATCGATGTCCAGTGCCGTCCGGATCCGGCGGTCATAGATGCTCTGCAGCGACTCTCCTGCCGTGCGGCGGCACAGCTCCTCCATGATGATCCCGATGGTCAGGGCGTGGTAGCCGAACTGGCGGCCAGGCTCCCAGGCCGGCCGGGCCGCGGCGAGGCGGGCGGCAGCACCAGGGGTGGTGAACTCGTCCAGGGCGAAACCGCCCTCCACTCCCATGATTCCGGCCTGGTGGGACAGCGCTTCCCGTACCAGCAGCTGGTCCTTGCCATGGACCGCAAACTCCGGCCAGTAATGCGAAACCCTGGCGCCGAGGTCAAGCAGTCCGTCCTGGACCAGGAGCGCGACCACCATGGCTGCCACTCCTTTGGAACAGGAGTAGGCACCGGTTAGCGTACCTTCGTCCATGTCCGGTCCACCGGTGAGTCCCACCACCTGCCTCCCGTGATGGTAGGCGGCGAGCTGCGCGCTGTACTGAGGATCCTCAGCCAGGAATGACTCGAACAGCTCCAGGACATTTTCGTAGCCGGCCGCTACGTGGCATTGAGTTGTCTGCATCCGGCCAGTTTAGCCAGAAAGCGCTTTCCTTCAGGAGTGCGCTCCATGTCCCGGCGCAACTTCTTCGCCGGCCTTCACCGGCCCCGGCGGGGTTCCATCTCCGAAGGGCCGGCCGCCCAGGGACTCACGCCCGTGGGCCTCAAGCCAGCCATCCAGTGCAGGGCCGGCAGGGACGATTCCGGTGGGATTGATGTCCTCATGCACGATGTAGTAGTGCTGTTTGATCTGCACGAAATCGGTGGTATCGCCGAAGCCGGGAGTCTGGAAGAGGTCGCGTGCGTAGCCCCAGAGGGCCGGCATCTCGCTTAGTTTCTGGCGGTTGCACTTGAAGTGGCCGTGGTAGACGGCGTCGAACCGCGCCAAGGTGGTAAAAAGCCTCACGTCGGCTTCCGTGATGGTGTCGCCCACCAGGTACCGCTGCCGGGAGAGCCGGTCTTCCAGCCAGTCCATGGCAGACCAAAGCCGGGCATAGGCGGCGTCGTACGCCTCCTGGGACCCCGCGAAGCCACAGCGGTACACTCCGTTGTTGACTTCGGTGAACACCCGCTTGTTGACCTTGTCGATCTCCTCCCGAAGATGCTCGGGGTACAGCTGGGGGGCGCCGGGCCGGTGGAACTTTGTCCACTCCGTTGAGAAGTCGAGCGTGATCTGCGGGTAGTTGTTGGTGACTACTGCCCCAGTAGCCACGTCAACAATCGCCGGCACGGTGATGCCCCGCGGATAGTCGGGGAACCGCTTGAAGTACGCATCCTGCAGGCGCTCGATGCCCAGGACCGGGTCAACGCCGTCGGGATCCAGGTCGAAGGTCCACGATCGGGCGTCATGCGTGGGGCCGGGCTGCCCGAGGGAAAGGGCATCCTCCAGCCCCAGCAGCCGGCGGACAATAACTGCCCGGTTGGCCCAGGGGCACGCCCTGGCGGCAATGAGGCGGTATCGCCCCGGTTCCACCGGCCAGCCGGGTTCCCCGTTAACCCCCTGCCTGCCGTCTGAGGTAATCCGGTCCTCGATGTAGTTGGTGTCGCGGTTGAATTCCGCGCCACCCGTTACGTAGGCGCCGCGCGTACTGTGCTCCGTGGTACCGCCGCTTTCCACCTGCTGGGTGCTTTCCGTTTCCTGGCTCATAAAACCACCCTAAACGCCCGCGGGCAGGACTGCAGAGATAGGCTGCCAGGCGGCCAGCCAGGACCCGCCCACGAGGACCGTAAACAGGAGGATCCACACAACGGAAGGAATCGCCGTCGCACGGTACAGGAGGTACGCGTCGGAACTGGCAAGCCGGTCCCTCCGCCGCAGGTGCACATGCGTGAGCTTGATGAGGTCCCGTACAGCGCCCACCAGCAGTACCAGGCCCAGAATGACGGACACGTGGCCCACGAATCCGGCCGGAACCAGAAAAATAAGGGCCATATTGACGCCTATTGCAGCAATGGTGATGAGGAATCCCGCGGGGTTGCGGAGGAAGAGCAGTGTGGCTGCAAGGGCCACCGTGCTGACGGCCAGGGCGGCAGGTCCCCAGCCGTTGAAGCCGCACCACACGAACCCTGCGCCGACGATGGCAGGGACGGGATATCCCCAGAAACAGGACCATACGGTGGCAAGTTTGCTCCGGCTGTACGTGGTGGTAGTCCCTGAATGGTCCAGCCGGAGCCGTATGCCCGACAACCGCTGGCCGCTGGTGACGGCTGCAAAGGCGTGTCCCAGCTCGTGGGTGGCGGTTGCAAGCAGGCCCACGAACTTCCAGGACTGGCGGGGGATTGACAAGGCAGTCACTATGCCCGCGGCCAGCACCAGCTCAGTGAACGTGATGACGGGAAGATCAGTGCGGCTGAAGGCACTGATGAATGTGTTCCAGGGGTCCTGGGGAAGGTTCACCGAGTGCTTCCCGGGAATGAGAATGAGTGGTCATTTTCGGCCATAAGCACCTACGGTACTAGGAATGGGTGGACGCTGCCGCGGCGCCCTGTGGCGCTCCGTCCCAACGAAAAACACAGGAACAGAGGAAACGTGTCATCTTTGAAGGAACGGCTGCAGGCCGACGTCGTCATCCATATGAAGGAGCGCAATAAGACTGCGCTGACCACTGTCCGGAACGTTCTGGGCGAGATTGAGACCCGGGAGAAGTCGGGTAAGACGCCCGTGCAGCTCGATGACGCGCAGGTGACGTCCCTGCTTCAAAAGGAAGCTTCAAAGCGCCGGGATACGGCCGGCATCTACGCGGAAGCGGGACAGCCGGACCGGGCGGCAGCGGAAATTGCTGAAGCGGAAGTGATCGAGTCTTACCTGCCGAAGCCCCTGACCCTGCAGGAGGTGGAGGCGATGGTGGACGAGGTCATCGCCGGGCTCCGCGCCGAGGGGCGCGAACTGACGCCGCGGCAGATGGGTGAAGTGATGAAGCCTGTTACGGCAAAGGTTGCAGGCCGCTTCGACGGTAAGGAAGTCAGCCGGCTGGTGCGCCAGAAGCTCGCATAAAGCGGAAGGCACGTCCACTCGGTAGTGGGCGTGCCTTTTGCTCAGTTGAGGGCGGCTGAACGCACCGTCCCGCCTTGCTTCCTGATTTAGCCTTCGCACTCGGTGCAGTAGCTGTGGCCGTCCTTCTGGCGCGCAATCTGCGAGCGGTGGCGGACCAGGAAGCAGGAGTAGCAGGTAAATTCGTCCTCGGCCTGGGGGATGACCTGCACCACGAGCTCCTCAGCGACAAACTCGCCGCCGGGTACGCCCGCGCCGTCGAGGCCGTCAGCTTCGTCCAGCTCCAGGACAACGCTGCGCGCGTCGGGAGCGTTAGCTGACTGGAGCTGCTCGAGAGAGTTGTCCTGCGATTCCTTGACGTCGGAACGCAGTTCGTCGTAATCGGTTGCCACTTTAGGTGCTTCTCTTTTCTTTGGTTCGTCTGTCGCGTATGAAACGTACAGCATCATCCGGGTATTCCCCAATAGCCGGAGTATATTGGCCGCCGTCTGGGTAGAGGTTTAACGAAGCGGCCTCAAGGTTCATCACCCTACTGTGGCTGTACGGGCAGCGGAGGTCGCAGCTAACGCTGCGGTCTCCGCACTATCTGAAGGGGTATATGTGGAGCAGCTCACTGCAGAGTTCGGGGGCGCCGGGCGGACCGGCACGGGCGTTGGTCCGGTTCTGGAAAAGTTTGAGTCGGTATCAAGGATAGTCGTATTACGCGGCGGGGGCCTCGGCGACCTCATTTTCGCTATTCCCGCCATTGCCGCACTAAAAGCGGCATATCCCCAGGCCTCCATAACCCTCCTCGGCACCCCGGCGCACAAGGCTTTGATTGCCGCCACAAAAAGCCCAGTGGACGAGGTTCAGGTCCTGCCCTTTTCCGAAGGTGTGCGGCCCGGGAGCGAGGACGAGGAAGAGCTGGAGCGGTTCTTCGAGGAAATGCGGGCCCGGCGCTTTGATCTGGGGGTTCAGATCCATGGCGGCGGGCGGTATTCAAATCCCTTCCTGCTCCGGCTCGGAGCCCGCCACACGGTGGGAACCCGCACGCCTGACGCAGCGAGCCTGGAGCGTACCGTGCCCTACCTCTATTACCAGCATGAACCGCTGAGGGCTCTGGAGGTGGCCGGATTCGCGGGTGCGTTCCCTGTAGACCTGGAGGCGCGGTTGGCTCCGGCGGAGGGACTTCGCCGCTCTCCGCACGCGGCCGACGACGACGGCCAGCCTTTGGTGGTAATGCACCCCGGGGCTACGGATCCCCGGCGTCGTTGGCCGGCTGAGCGGTTCGCTGAACTTGCCGTCGCCTGCGCCGCGGACGGTTTCCACGTGGTGGTGGTGGGGGATGAGAGCGAGAAGGGGCTTGCCGGGCGGATCGTCGAGCTGGCCGGTTCCGGCCAGGTACGTTCATTGGCCGGTGAACTCGACATGGCAGGTTTGGTGGAAGTGCTGGCGGGTGCGGCGGTGGTTGTCGGAAATGACAGCGGACCCCGCCACCTCGCCCAAGCCCTGGGGGTTCCGACCGTCGGCATCTTCTGGGTCGGCAACGTCATCAATGCCGGCGCACTGGGCCGGAGCCTTCACCGTATCCACGCTTCCTGGGTGACCGCCTGCCCCACCTGCGGCATAGATGTGACCCAAGTGGGTTGGACGGCCCCGCGCTGCTCCCACGACGATTCAGTGGTGGCAGGCATTGCTGCGCGCGACGTCCACGAGGACGTCCGTAGCCTGGCGGCCACCGAACTGACCAGGCAGCAGGCATGAGCGCGACGGAACGTGCTGCAGTGCGGGAAGCCAAGGAGCCGCTCGACGGGAAGCCCGAGCTTCTGGTCCTTCGAGCGTTGAAGCTTGGGGACCTGCTGGTCGCAGTGCCGGCCCTGAAGGCGCTTCGGCGGGAGTTTCCGGAACACCGGCTGAGGTACGCGGCCCAAGGGTGGCTCTCTGAGGCGCTCGGGCTCGTGGGCGGTTATGAACTTCTGCCCACGCACGGTCTGGATGAGCCCCTGGCCCTGGAACCGGGCGTTGTGGACGTGGCAGTGAACCTGCACGGCAGCGGACCGGAAAGCCAGGGCAGGATTGAGGCGTTGCAAGCCCGGCACACCATAGGCCACCGGAGCCAGTACCGGGACGGGCCGCCGTGGCGTGCCGAGCTGCACGAGAGGGAACGCTGGGTCAACCTCCTGGCATGGCACGGCATCGAGGCCGACCCTTTGGACATCCACTTGAATACTCCGCATATCCCGAGCCCCGTGCCGGGTGCCACCGTCCTGCACGTGGGGGCCGCTTACGGCAGCCGTCTCTGGCCCGCCGAGCGTTTCGCGGCTGTTGCCGCCGCGCTTGAAGCGGCTGGCCACAACGTTGTCTTCACCGGTGGCAGCGGCGAAAGGGACCGGGCGCTGGACGTGTGCCTCCGGTCGGGGCTTGCGGAGGATGCAGTGTTGGCGGGACGGCTAGGCCTTGGGGAGTTCGCCGCGACCATTGCAGCGGCCCGCCTGGTGGTCTCCGCCGATACGGGCGCTGCGCACCTGGCTTCCGCATACGGAACGCCATCTGTGGTGTTGTTCGGGCCCGCTCCGCCCGAGATCTGGGGTCCGCCCCCGGGTCCGCACGTCGTCCTGACCCGCGCCGAGCTGCGGCGGGGGGACACCTTCGCGGCCCAGCCGGATCCGGCGCTGTTGGCAATTACCGTGCAGGATGTTCTGGCTGCAGTGCGGGGGCTGGGGGTGTTCTAGCTGTACTGCCCAGGGACGTTGGTTGGATGAATGTGATGACTCGCTGGAGTCGTTGACTCATGGGTGAGGACCTCCGATTGCACAGTGGAGTTGCTTAG
>NZ_JBNHFF010000015.1:0-41592 GCF_059089965.1 Arthrobacter sp. SPT-J7 | reverse complement strand
AGCGGCGTGACTTTGGTGATCGGCCTCGTCAGGACCGTGGTGAGCGGCGTGACTTTGGTGATCGGCCTCGTCAGGACCGTGGTGAGCGGCGTGACTTTGGTGATCGGCCTCGTCAGGACCGTGGTGAGCGGCGTGACTTCGGCGACCGACCCCGTCAGGAGCGCGGCGATTTTGGTGATCGGCGTCCGCAGGGTGATCGGCCTCGTCAGGACCGTGGTGAGCGGCGTGACTTCGGTGATCGGCCTCGTCAGGATCGTGGTGAGCGCGGCGATTTTGGTGATCGGCGTCCTCAGGGTGATCGGCCTCGTCAGGATCGTGGTGATCGGCGTCCGCAGGGTGATCGGCCTCGTCAGGATCGTGGTGAGCGCGGCGATTTTGGTGATCGGCGTCCGCAGGGTGATCGGCCTCGTCAGGATCGCGGCGAGCGGTCCCATGGCCGTCCGGCCGGCCCCCGTGAGCACAGCGCCAGCGACCTCCGCAGTGCCAATCGCGTTGACCGTCCGCGGTCGCCGGAAATTGACGAGGACGTGTCAGGGTCGGAGCTGGACCGAGTTACTCGCGCACAGCTGAGGACCTTGGAATCGAAGAACGCAGAGTGGGTAGCCAAGCACTTGGTCATGGCGGGCCGGCTTCTCGACGAGGATCCGGAACTGGCCTTCCAGCATGCGCTGGCAGCTAGCCGCAGGGGCGGACGTATGGCTCCTGTGCGCGAAGCGGTGGGCCTGACTGCTTATGCGGCCGGCCACTATGGCGAAGCCCTCAGGGAATTCCGCACGTTCCGAAGGATCAGCGGTTCCAACGAACACCTGCCCATCATGGCGGACTGTGAACGTGGGCTCGGACGTCCCGACAGGGCGCTGGAGCTAACCCGTTCAGAAGACGCAGAGTCGCTTGATACCGCAGGCAAAGTGGAACTGGCCATTGTGGCCTCCGGCGCGCGGTCCGATTTGCAGCAGTTCGATGCGGCGGTCGCAGCTCTGGAGATTCCTCAGTTGGACCGGAACCGGGCCTTTTCATACAGCCCGCGACTCTTCCGCGCTTATGCAGACGCTCTGGACGCAGCCAACCGCGGTGATGAAGCCCAGCAATGGCGGCGCCAGGCAGCCGTGGCGGAGAATGCCCTTGGTGTTGGTGATTTCGCCGAGCCGGAGATCGTCGATTTGGTCGGTGAGGAAACGGAACCTGTCGGCAGTCCGCGTCAGGGGTCCGGCAGCCCGGCCCAGGAACGCGCTGATGCTGTCGTTGAAGAAGAGAGGGACGCCGACGAAGCCGCGGCGTCCGACTCCGAGCTCGCAGAGGCCGGCGAAGCCGGGCCCTCCAACGAGGAGGAGGCTGCGCCCGTGGCCGGTTCTCCGACGGATGAACCAAAGGGGGAACACGACGCGGCAGCTTCCATCGAGCCCGAGGAGAAGGACGCTCCGGCTCCGGTGGACACGCCGGACAGCAGGGACGATGACGAGTAAGCCGCTGATCTCCGGCTACGATGCCTTGCTGTCCGACCTGGACGGAGTGGTCTATGCCGGGCAGCAGGCTGTCCCTGGAGCTACCGAGGCGTTGGAACGTCTTGCGGACACCGGAACGGCTCTGGGCTACATCACGAACAACGCGTCCCGGTCGTCCGAGCAGGTAGCCGCACACTTGCGCGAGCTCGGCGCGCCGGCCACCGCCGATCAGGTCTTCGGATCGGCACGAGCCGGCGCACTGCTGCTGGCCCAGCACGTCCCCGCGGGTTCCAAGGTGCTGGTCACGGGCAGCCAGACATTGGCTGACGAAACAGCTGCCCAGGGATATATTCCGGTCAGTTCTGCCCTCGAAGCACCCTCGGCTGTGATCCAGGGATTCGACCCGGGGCTGGGGTGGAAGGAACTGGCCGAGGCGTCCTTCGCAATCGCAGCTGGCGCCTTCTGGATCGCCACCAACACGGATATGACCATCCCCCGGGAGCGTGGCATCGCCCCCGGAAACGGCGCATTGGTGGCCGCCGTGCAGGCGGCCACCGGGGCGGCGCCACTCGTCGCGGGGAAACCGGAAACGGGCATCTTTACGACGGCGGCGGAAGCGTTGGGCGCACATCGTCCGCTGGTCGTGGGGGACCGTTTAGACACGGACATTTTGGGTGGGAACAATGCCGGCATGGACACAGCGGTGGTGCTCACCGGCGTTGACGGCCCCGAAGCGGTCCTCGGCGCCCGCACCGCCGAACGGCCACGCTACTTGCTGGGCAGCCTAGCCGAACTGTATCTGCCCTACCCTGCGGTCACACGCGACGGCGCCGGGTTCCGGTGCGGTGGCGCGATGGCCGCCGTCGAGAACGGCCGACTCCGCATCTCCGGCAGCCGGGATGATGTGGACACGTGGCGGGCAGCCTGCACGGCGTGGTGGAATACCCACCCGGACCAGACTGCAGCGGCCACGCCTGAGCTTGCCGACTGAACGCCGCTACTACACTGATTCACGGCGGTTGGGTACGCCGGCCGATGCAAGGGAGGAAAGCTTGGACCTGCCAGAATCGAGGGAAAGCGGCACCCCAACGCCGCCGCAATGGCCCGCCCCGGCTGAGCCGACCGCGGACGAGTCCGTGAACAGCATCGTCGGCGAACTGACCCAGATCCCGGACCTCTCCGTCAGCGAGCACGAGCAGGTGTACCAGCGGATCCACGACGGTTTGTTGGCCGACTTGGAGACCGAGGCTGATTGACCCGATGCCGCGACTCGACCAGGAGCTAGTATCCCGGGGACTGGCACGCTCCCGCACGCATGCTGCCAAACTCATCGCGTCCGGGCGGGTCAGCCGCGCCGGAACTGTTTTGACCAAAGCATCGGCGGCCGTCGGCACGGGGGACCCGCTGGACGTAGCCCCTGACGCCGGCCCCGACTACGTCAGCAGGGCCGGACACAAGCTGGCGGGTGCACTGGCAGCTTTCCCGGCGGTGGATCCGACCGGCCTGCGCTGCCTCGACGCCGGAGCCTCCACCGGCGGCTTCACCGATGTCCTGCTGCGATCCGGGGCACGTGAGGTAGTCGCCGTGGACGTGGGACACGGCCAACTCGTTGACCAGATCCGCACGGACAGCCGGGTCAGCGTGTTCGAAGGGATGAACGTCCGCTATCTCCAAGCCGCGGAGATCGGCGGCCCGGTGGACCTGACCGTCGCCGACTTGTCGTTCATCTCCCTGACCCTGGTCATCGAAGCCTTGGCCGACGCCACGCGGCCAAACGGAAACCTCTTGCTGATGGTCAAGCCGCAGTTCGAGGTGGGCCGGGAAAGCCTGGCGCGCACCGGCGTCGTCAATTCAGAATCCGAACGCTTCCGGGCGGTAAAAAACGTTGTCTCGTCGGCCCTCGAAGCGGGTCTGCGGGTGCGCGGATTGGCGGCCAGCCCTCTTCCCGGGCAGGACGGAAACGTCGAATATTTCCTGTGGATAAGTGTTCCGGCGGGCAAACCGGAGCGCAAAACGGGTAGTGTGCTGGCAGGGGAAGTAGACGCAGCGATGGCCGATTTCCCGCATGGATCCAGACAATCGCCGGACAAGACGGACGAACCGAGAGGGCAGGAACCGGGAGTGGAGCGATGAGCCGGCGGATACTGGTGCTCGCGCACACCGGACGGGTAGATGCCATGGCGGCGGCCCAGGAAACCTGCGCCCAACTGCATGCCTCCGGGCTGGTTCCGGTGATGCGCCGTGAAGAGATAGCGCCCATACGGGAAAAGTATGGCGAACTGGCCGTTCCCTGCGAGACGCTGGACGAGGACGTCACTCTTGACTCCGTGGATCTAGGCATGGTCCTCGGCGGCGACGGAACCATCCTCCGTTCAGCCGAGCTGGTCCGCGAATCGGATGTTCCGCTGCTCGGGGTCAACCTGGGCCACGTCGGCTTCTTGGCTGAGAGCGAACGCGCGGACTTGGCGCAGACCGTCCACTGGGTGGTAAACCGCGAATATACGGTGGAAGAACGCCTGACCATCGATGTCCAAGTGTGGCTTGGCAAACGCAAGATCGGGCACACTTGGGCGCTGAACGAAGCCGCCGTGGAAAAGGGCAATAGGCAGCGGATGCTGGAAGTGGTCGTCGAAGTCGATGCCCTGCCCATCAGCTCGTTCGGCTGCGACGGCGTAGTGATGGCGACCCCCACCGGCTCGACGGCCTATGCGTTTTCGGCCGGCGGCCCGGTGGTATGGCCCGAAGTTGAAGCACTGCTGATGACGCCGATCAGCGCGCACGCCTTGTTCGCCAAGCCGCTGGTGGTTGCGCCGGACTCCATCATGGCGGTGGAAGTCTTGAGCCGGAGCGACGCCAATGGGGTGTTGTGGTGCGATGGGCGCCGCAGTCTTGAGCTGCCGCCGGGATCACGGATCGAGGTGACCCGCTCGGACAAACCGGTCCGGCTGGCCCGCACTCGGCGGACCCCGTTCTCGGAACGGCTGGTCCGCAAGTTCGAGCTGCCCACGTCCGGGTGGCGCGGCCCCGTCAGCCCCTCAGAGGAACAACCGCCCACCTCGTCCCTGCCCACGGTTCGCACCGTGGAACCGCACTATACCCAGCCCGCCCAGCAGGAGCTGAAGTGATCGAAGAAATCAGGATCCGCAACCTCGGCGTCATCACCGAGGCCACCCTGCCGCTGGGGCCCGGCCTGTCGGTGGTGACGGGGGAAACCGGCGCCGGCAAAACCATGGTTGTCACCGCGCTGGGCCTGCTGCTGGGAGCACGCGCCGACGCCGGCGCGGTACGCAGCGGGGCGGCCAGCGCAGTGACCGAGGCCGTGGTCCGGCTGGCCGCGGACAGCCCCGCCCTTGCCCGTGCGGGAGAAGCCGGGGCTGACATGGACGAGTTCGACGGCGGGGCCGAACTGATGCTCGCCCGGACAGTGAACGCAGACGGCCGCAGCCGCGCGCATGTAGGCGGACGCGGAGCTCCGGTGGGAACGTTGGCCGAGATCGGCGCTCATCTGGTGGCGGTGCACGGCCAAACCGACCAGCTGCGGCTTAAAAGCCAGCAGGCACAGCGCGAAGCACTGGACAAATTTGCCGGCGCCGCCCTGTCGCAGGCCTTGACCGGGTACGCCGCGTCATTCGTGCGTTGGAGGGAAGCCAAGGCCGAGCTGGAGACCCTGCGGACTGAAGCACGCGAACGACTGCGCGAAGCCGAAGCGCTGCAGCTGGCCCTCGAGGAGATCGACGGGCTGGATCCGCAGCCTGGCGAAGACGACGCGTTGAAAGCCGTGGCCGTCAAGCTGGCCAACGTCGAGGAACTGCGCGCGGCTGCCACCGTAGCGCACCAGGCGCTGGTGGCCGAAGAATTCACCGACTCGCCGGATGCAGTAACCCTGGTGGACGCGGCGAAGCGGTCGCTGGAGCAGGTCCAGGACGAAGACGCCGAACTGGGACGGGCAGCCGCTCGGTTGGCCGAAGTGGGAATCATCCTCGCCGACGTGGCCGCCGAATTGGCCAGCTACGGAGCATCGCTGGACAGCGAAGGACCGGGCCGGCTGGAGGAGGTCGAAGCGCGCCGCGCCGACTTGGCACGGTTGGTGCGCAAGTACGCGCCCAGCATCGACGAAGTCCTCGACTGGGCCGACCAGGCCCGCGCCCGGCTGGAAGACCTGACCGACGACTCCAGCCGGATCGAGCGGCTGGAGGCGGAAGTGGCGGCACTGGACGCGGCGTTGGCCACCCAGTCCGCCGAGGTCACGGCGCTGCGTCGGGAAGCTGCTGCTGAACTGGGCCACCGGGTGGGCACGGAACTGTCGGCGCTGGCCATGGCCGAGGCCGAATTGGTGATCGAGATTGAACCTGCGCCGGCTTTGGCAGTGCACGGGGCCGACGTCATCACTTTCCTGTTGAAACCGCACCGGGGCGCTCCGCCGCGCCCGCTGGGCAAGGGCGCATCCGGCGGCGAGCTCTCCCGTGTGATGCTGGCCATCGAAGTGGTGCTCGCGGAAGTGGATCCGGTGCCGACCTTCGTGTTCGACGAAGTGGATGCCGGCGTAGGCGGCAAAGCGGCGGTCGAGATCGGCCGGCGTCTGGCCATGCTGGGGCGCTTTGTGCAGGTCATCGTGGTGACCCATTTGCCCCAGGTGGCGGCGTTCGCCGACCAGCACATCCGGGTGATCAAGACAGCAGGCAGCGGCGACGGCGGGATGACCGCCAGCGACGTCCGCCTGCTCGACGACGAGGGACGGGTGACCGAATTGGCCCGCATGCTCGCCGGCCAGGAAGAATCCGAATCCGCCCGGGCACATGCCCAGGAACTGATTGACGGTGCCAGGGCGCTGTAGCACCAGCTGCAGGCACAACCAGCCCCGCCGCCGGCGGGGGAGAAGTTGACTTAGCTGACGTGTGTTCGCGCACACGACAGCGGTCGGAGCGGCCTTGAGATCCGAGGGCGTCCAGAAAGGTGATAGGCTCGAATTCCGTGGTGCAGCGAACAAATTCCCGGTTTTCCAAGTCGTCCAAGACGACCAAACATATCTTCGTCACCGGCGGCGTCGCGTCCTCGCTCGGGAAGGGACTGACGGCTTCAAGCCTCGGCCACCTGCTCCGTGCGCGCGGCCTTTCCGTGACCATGCAGAAGCTCGATCCATATCTGAACGTGGATCCGGGCACCATGAATCCCTTCCAGCACGGTGAAGTCTTCGTCACGGATGATGGCGCCGAAACCGATCTGGATATCGGACACTACGAGCGGTTCCTGGACGAGAACCTGGACGGCTCGGCCAACGTCACCACCGGCCAGGTGTACTCCACGGTGATTGCCAAGGAGCGCCGCGGCGAATACCTCGGTGACACCGTCCAGGTCATTCCTCACATCACGGACGAAATCAAGCGCCGGATGCGCCTGCCTTCCGAGCCGGCCGCGGGCAAAAAGTCCCCGGACGTGATCATCACCGAGATCGGCGGCACGGTAGGCGACATCGAGTCGCAGCCGTTCCTTGAATCGGCCCGCCAGGTCCGCCAGGACGTCGGGCGCAACAACGTCTTCTTCCTGCACGTGTCCCTGGTGCCCTACATCGGTCCGTCGCACGAACTCAAGACCAAGCCCACCCAGCACTCGGTGGCAGCGCTGCGGTCGATCGGTATCCAGCCCGACGCCATCGTGATCCGGTCCGACCGGGAGGTCCCGGCCGCAATGCGGGAAAAGATCGGCCGGATGTGCGACGTGGATATCGACGCGGTCATCGGCTGCCCGGATGCGCCGAGCATCTACGACATCCCCAAGACTTTGCACTCGCAGAACCTGGACGCGTACATCGTGCAGCACCTGGACTTGAAGTTCAAGGACGTTGACTGGTCCAAATGGGACCGGCTGCTGGCGGCGGTCCACAACCCGCAGCACACCGTTGAGGTCGGGCTGGTGGGCAAGTACATCGACCTGCCTGATGCCTACCTTTCCGTGACCGAAGCACTCCGCGCGGGCGGTTTCGCGAACCAGACGCGGGTGAAGATCCGCTGGGTTCCCTCCGACGACTGCGCCACCGAGGAAGGCGCTGCCGCTGCGCTCAAGGGCGTGCACGCGATCTGCGTGCCCGGCGGCTTCGGCATCCGCGGCCTGGAAGGCAAACTCGGCGCACTCAAGTACGCCCGCGAACACAAGCTCCCCACCCTGGGCCTGTGCCTGGGCCTGCAGTCGATGGTGATGGAGTACGCCCGCAACATCGTGGGACTGGAAGGCGCCTCGTCCACCGAGTTCGATCCGGACACCAAGCACCCGGTGATCGCTACGATGGCCGAGCAGTTGGACATTGTCGACGGCAAGGGCGACCTGGGCGGCACGATGCGCCTGGGGCTGTACGAGGCGGCCCTGCAGTCGGGGTCCGTGGTGGCCGAAACCTACGGCAGCACCAAGGTCAGCGAACGCCACCGCCACCGCTACGAGGTCAACAACGAATACCGCGACCAGCTCGCTGCTGCGGGCCTGGTGTTCTCCGGCACCTCGCCGGACGGCACGTTGGTGGAGTTCGTTGAGCTGCCCCGCGAGGTGCACCCGTACTATGTCTCCACCCAGGCACACCCGGAGCTGAGTTCACGCCCCACGCGGCCGCATCCGCTGTTCGCCGGGCTGATCGCGGCCGCCTTGAACCATGGCAAAGCCAAGACACCGGCAAAGTCCAGGGTCTGAGGTGCAGGTGCAGCCGGACGCCTTTGCTGATGTCTCGGATCCGCGTCCGCTGGTCGAAAGCCGAACGGTGTACCGCGGCCGGATCTGGGACGTGGTCACCGACACCTTCACGTTGAGCCAGGGCGACAGCACCACGCTGGTGCGCGACTACATTGCGCATCCCGGTGCGGTGGCCATCCTCGCGATGGACCCGGAGGGGCGCGTGCTGCTGCTGAAGCAGTACCGGCAGCCCGCCAAGATGTCGCTGTGGGAGATTCCCGCGGGCCTGCTGGACATGGACGGCGAGGACTTCGTGGATGCCGCTGCGCGGGAACTGGCCGAAGAAGCTGATTTGGTGGCCGGCCGTTGGAACGTGCTGGTAGATTTCTTCAATTCGCCCGGTTCCTCCAGCGAGGCGATCCGGATCTACCTGGCCAGGGACCTCTCCGAGGTCCCCGAAGACCAGCGGCATGAGCGCACCGAAGAGGAAGCCGAGATCGAGCACCTCTGGGTGGACCTGGATGATGCCGTGGACGCGGTGATGGCAGGCCGGCTGCATAATCCGTCGGCCGTGGCCGGGCTGCTCGCCGCTGCCCGGGCCGCCGCCACGGGCTTCGACAATCTGCGTCCGGCGGATGCTCCCTGGCCGGAGCATCCCAGCCAGCGTCCCGGCGCCGCTGACTCCGGCCGGGACTGAGCAACGGTGTTGCCGGTGCAGGCCGCGCCAGCCCAGGGAGACGCCTTTACCGCGACGGCGCTGGGTCGCGCCGCGGGCGACTACCTGCAGCATATGGCGGTGGAACGCGGGCTGGCGGCCAACACCGTGGCGGCCTACCGCCGGGACCTGGGCCGCTACGTGAAGTTCCTGCAGGAACGTTCCGTCAGCGAGCCGGCCGCGGTCAGCCGCCACGATGTCACGGCCTTTGCCCAGGCACTTTCCGACGGGTCCGACGGCGCCGCCGCCCTGAGCGTCAGATCGGCGGCCCGGACCATCGTGGCAGTGCGCGGCCTGCACAAGTTCTGGACGCTGGAAGGCATCACGGAAACCGACCCGGCCACCGACGTGCATCCGCCGATGCCCGGCAAACGCCTGCCCAAGGCCATCTCCGTGGCCGACGTGACACGGATCCTCGAGTCCACCGGCTCGGACAGCCCCACCGGCTTGCGCGACCGGGCGCTGCTGGAGTTTCTCTACGCGACCGGCGCCCGGATCAGCGAAGCCGTCGGCCTGGACGTTGACGATGTCAGCGTCGAACCGCAAGGCGACGGACCCGCCGTCGTCCGTCTCTTTGGCAAGGGGTCCAAGGAGCGGCTGGTGCCGCTGGGCTCCTATGCTGCGCAGGCGGCCGACGCGTACCTGGTCCGTGGCCGGCCGGGACTGGCCGCAAAGGGGCTCGGGACACCGGCCCTGTTCCTGAACGCGCGCGGCGGCCGGCTGAGCCGGCAAAGTGCCTGGACCATTCTGAAGGCGGCTGCGGAGAAGGCCGGCATCACCCAGCCCGTGTCCCCGCACACCCTGCGGCACTCCTTCGCCACGCACCTGCTGGAGGGCGGCGCGGATGTCCGCGTGGTGCAGGAGATGCTGGGCCACGCGTCCGTCACCACCACGCAGATCTACACGCTGGTCACCGCCGATACGCTCCGCGAGGTTTATGCCGCGGCTCATCCGCGCGCGCTGGGCTAAGCCGGCGGAGCGGAGCGGCCGGGCAGCGGTTCCGGGCTAGACTCGCTGCCATGACCGTTGCCGTCGCCTTGTGCTTCCTGCTGTGGGAAGAATCCGGGCAGAGTTATGTGCTGCTCGGCCGGAAGAAGACCGGCTTCGGCACCGGGAAAGTCGTGGGGGTCGGCGGGAAACTGGAAGCAGGGGAGTCCGACGCCGAGGCCGCGCGCCGGGAAATGCACGAGGAGACCGGGGCGCGGGTCAGGCTTGAGGACCTGGAACCGGCCGGACGGATTCTCTTCGACTTCCCGGCGCGGCCGGCGTGGAACATGGACACCGCCCTCTTTGTCGCACGGCGCTGGAGCGGCGTGCCGGTCGAGTCGGTCGAAATTGCCCCGTCCTGGCACCGGGTTGACCAGCTGCCGCTGGGGCAGATGTGGCAGGACGCCGGGCATTGGCTGCCGCTGGCCCTGTCGGGGGAGCAGCCGCGGCTCCGCGTGGTGATGCGGCCCGATAACGAGACGGTGGCCGACGTCGAGAATCTCGACACCGGCCACCGCGTCGCCTGGCAGTTCTAGCGGCCCAGCGCCCGCTGGCTGGGACCGTTGTATTCGCTGAGCGGCCGGATCAGCGAGTTCGCTTCCAGCTGCTCCATGATGTGCGCCGTCCAGCCGGTGATCCGGCTGGCCACGAACAGCGGGGTGAACATCTCCGTGTCGAAGCCCATCAGGTGGTAGGTGGGGCCGGCGGGGTAGTCCAGGTTCGGCTTGATGTCCTTCGCCTCGGCCATCGCGCGCTCCAGCCCGTCGTACAGTCCGAGGATTTCAGGGCGCCCGTAGTGGTCGATCATCTTGTCCAGCGCGGCCTTCATGGTGGGTACCCGGGAATCGCCGTGCTTGTAGACCCGGTGGCCGAAGCCCATCACCTTCTTCTTTTCCGCCAGTGCCTGCTCCATCCAGGCCCGGGCCCGGGCGGCGGCGTCCTCGCGGGATTCGTCGGTGCGGATGCCGATTTGCTCGAAGGTGTGCATCACCGCTTCGTTGGCCCCGCCGTGCAGCGGGCCCTTCAGCGCACCGATGGCACCGGTGACGGCCGAGTGCAGGTCGGCCAGCGTGGAGGTGATGACCCGGGCGGTGAAGGTGGAGGCGTTGAACGAGTGCTCGGCGTACAGAATCATGGAGACGTTGAACGCCTCCACCACCTCCGGCGCTGCCTCCTCGCCGAAGGACATCCAGAGGAAGTTCGCCGCGTAGCCCAGGTCGTCGCGCGGTTCCACCAGGTCCTGCCCGCGGCGCCGGCGCTGGTCGTAGGCGACGACCGCCGGGAACGCCGCAAACAGCTCCAGCGCCTTGGCCATGTTCGCCTCGGGTGAGGAATCCTCGGCCAGCCGGTGGCGGGCTCCGATCACGCTGGCCGCCGTCCGGCAGACGTCCATGGGATGGGCCTCAACCGGCAGCGAATCGATGACCGACTTCACCACCGGGTCCAGTGCGCGGCCGCCGCGTTCGGACGCGGTGAAGTCCCGCAACTGGTCCGCGTCCGGCAGCTCCGAGTTCCACAGCAGATACGCCACCTCTTCGAAGCTGCAGCGTGCGGCCAGGTCCTGGACCGGGTAACCGCGGTACAGCAGCGAGTTGGTTTCCGCGTTGACCTTGGAGATCTTCGTGGTGTCGACGACGACGCCGGCCAGCCCTTTGTGGATCTGCGGTGCTTCGGTGGTTGCATCCGTGCTCATTGCGACTCCTATGTCTTGTGGTCAGTGCTGACCGGGCACTTGGAAATTGAATACAGAGGTGTCGAATTGGTTATACGCCTCATAATCCACCAATTCGTACAAACGCGCACGGGTCAACATGTTCCCGACCTGCGATTGCTGGGTTCCCTCCGCCTTGATCGCGTCCAGGGTACGCTCGGCGGCCCCCATCGCGCTGCGCAGCAGGGTCACCGGGTAGATGACCATGTTCACGCCTACCGAGGACAGATCCTCTGCGGTGAACAGATCGCTCTTGCCGAATTCGGTCATGTTAGCCAGCACCGGCACGTCAACGGCTTCGCGGATGGCAGCGAATTCCTCCAGGGTGCGCATGGCTTCGGGGAAGATGGCGTCCGCCCCGGCGTCAACCAGCGCGCGGGCGCGGTCCTGTGCCGCGGCCAGGCCGTCCACGGCCCGGATGTCGGTGCGCGCCATGATCAGGAAGTTCTCGTCCCGGCGGGCATCCGCGGCGGCCCGGATCCGCTTGCTGGCAGTTTCCAGGTCCACCACGTTCTTGCCGTCCAGGTGGCCGCAGCGTTTGGGGTTGAACTGGTCTTCGATGTGGCAGCCGGCCAGGCCGGCGTTTTCCAGTTCCTGCACCGTGCGGGCCACGTTCATCGGCTCGCCGAAGCCGGTGTCGGCGTCGACCAGGGCGGGCAGGTCGGTCATCCGCGCGATCTGCCCGGCCCGGGTGGCGACTTCGGTCAGCGTGGTCAGGCCGATGTCCGGCAAGCCCAGGTCATTGGCCAGCACGGCGCCGGAAATGTAGACGCCGTCGAAACCCTTCTCCTGGATCAGCCGGGCCGAGAGCGGGTTGAACGCGCCGGGAAACTGCTGCAGCGCACCCGAGGCCAGTCCCTCGCGCAGTGTCCGGCGTTTCTGCTCGGGTGTTGTTGCCGGGTAGAGCATTTAGAACAGTCCCTTCGGGCCGGCGGAGAGGTCGATGACCCCGTCGGCGGCCTGGATGTTCAGCTGGTCCAGCTCTCCGGCGGCCAGTTCGGGCAACCGCTCGACGGCGGCGAGGAACCGGTCGATTTCGGCATCGTCGACGATCCCGGCGGACAGGGTGCGCAGCTTGTTGACGTAGTGTTCCCTGGTGAACGGGCGGGCGCCCAGCGGGTGGGCATCGGCTACCGCGATGTCGTCGGTGATGACGGTCCCGTCGGTGAGCGTGATCTCCACCGAGCCGCCGAACGCCTTTTCGGCGATGTTCAGCGAGTGGTAGCGGCGGGTCCACTCCGGGTCTTCCTCGGTGCTGACCTTGTTCCAGAGCGCCACGGTGTCCGGCCGGGCGGCCCGCTCCGGGGCGTAGGAGTCAACGTGGTGCCAGGCGCCGTCCTGCAGCGCCACGGTAAAGATGTACGGGATCGAATGGTCCAGGGTTTCGCGCGAAGCCGTCGGGCTGTACTTTTGCGGATCGTTGGCGCCGGAGCCGATCACGTAGTGCGTGTGGTGGCTGGTCTTGATCAGCACGGACTTCACCTTGTCCGCGTCGGTGGCTTCCGGATGCTCGCGGTGCAGCTTGCGGGCCAGGTCGATCCAGGCCTGGGCCTGGTATTCGGCGGAGTGTTCCTTGGTGTAGGTGTCCAGGATGGCGCGCTTCGCCTCGCCCGGGGCCGGCAGCGGGACGGTGTAGGAGGCGTCCGGCCCGTCCAGCAGCCATGCGATCACGCCGTCTTCGCCTTCGTAGATCGGCACCGGCGAAGTCTGCCCGCGCATCGCCCGGTCCACTGCTTCCACCGCCATCTTGCCCGCGAAGGCCGGTGCATGGGCCTTCCAGGTGGAGATCTCGCCCTTGCGCGACTGGCGGGTCGCCGTCGTCGTATGCAGCGCCTGGCCCACAGCCTGGAAGATGGTTTCCACGTCCAGGCCCAGCAGCGTGCCGATGCCCGCGGCAGCCGACGGACCCAGGTGGGCCACGTGGTCGATCTTGTGCTTGTGCAGGCAGATGGCCTTGACCAGGTTTACCTGGATTTCATAGCCCGTGGCGATGCCGCGGAGCAGGTCGCGGCCGTTCGAACCAACGTGCTGGGCCACCGCCAGGATCGGCGGGATGTTATCGCCCGGGTGCGAGTAGTCCGCGGCCAGGAACGTGTCGTGGTAGTCCAGTTCTCGCACGGCCACGCCGTTGGCCCACGCCGCCCACTCCGGCGAAGTCTTCTCCGCGATGCCGAAGATACCGGCGCCCTGGCCGCCAGCGGAGACCGGGTGGCTCAGCGCCTGGGCCCGCGCCGCGACGATCGGGCCGCGGTTCAACGACGCGATGGCCACCGAAGCGTTGTCGATGATCCGGTTGATCACCATTTCGGCCACGTCGGCGGACACCTCCACCGGGTCCGTGGCCACCCGGGCGATCTTGTAGGCAAGCTGGTCTTCGCGCGGCAGGTTCTCTTCGCTGCGGTAGACACGCACATGGTTCTCGACGGTCATTAAACTGTCCTCTCGGCTGGCAAATCGGGTCGATGGTGTGGATTGGTGGACTTGAAGTGTTTCAGGCTCTGGTGCAGATGGATCCGGGTCGCCGCCGCCGCCACCTGGCTGTCGCCGTCGGCAATGGCGCCGGCGATGTTGGCGTGTTCTGCGGCGGAAGCCAGCAGCCTGGTTGGATTGTCCCGGGCGAGCCGTCGGATCCGCACCAGATGGACGCGGAGGTTGGTCATCGCCTGGTGCAGGTACGTGTTTCCTGCCGCGCGGTCCACGGCGGTGTCCAGCCGGCCGACCAGCTCGTAGTAGTCCTGCGGATCCGGCGCAGAGCCGCGCATGGCGTCCGCGGCGGCCAAGAATTCCTGCTGCAGCTGGCGGAAAACGGCCGGCTCGCCGCGCTGGGCGGCCAAGGCCGCCGCTTGGCATTCCAGTGCTGTACGCAATTCGAAAAGCTCGGTGACGTTCTCCAGCGAGATAGCGGCGACGACGACGCCGCGTCCAGCATGAGGCGCGGTCAACCCTTCTGCATTCAGCCGGCCCAGTGCCTCGCGCAGGGGAGTGCGGGAGATGCCCAGCCGCGCCGCCTGTTCAACCTCGCCCAAGACGGTACCCGGAGGCAGCCGCCATTCGACGATGTCCTCGCGCAGCGCCCAGTACGCCCGCTCGCTGGCCCTGAGGGGCGGACCACCTGCTGTCGCTGGCGCTTGCCGTTCCACGATGCTCACCGTCCTACTGTATACACGGCGGGCCTGTTTTCGCTAGAGGAGGCGCGTGGGACACCAAATTCGTTTGTTTATGTATACAGAAGCGAGGTTGGCCGGTCCGCCTGCCAGCCCCGCTGGCGCTCCGCCGCCGGGCCGGAACCAAACCCGTCGGCGGTGCAGGGTTGGGTGCAGCGCGCGCAGGCAGAAGCGTTGTTCCCATCGCTTCCCGAAGGCAGTTCCCGGCCACTAGTGGCCGAGCGGTTGTCGCCCTACACTTTGTCGATGTGGTGTGGATCACCACGCCATCCCTTCACGCAGAATGCAGGTGAGAGCAATGGCCGGACGTGTGGTGCATTTCGAAATTCCAGCGGAGGACCTGGACCGCGCGAGAGAGTTTTACGCTTCGGCCTTTGGCTGGAATATCGGCACGATGCCGGAGATCGACTACACCTCGCTGGGGACAACCCCGACCGACGACCAAGGCATGCCAACCGAGCCTGGAGCCATCAACGGCGGCATGTTCCGCCGCGAGGGCGAACTGACCGGCCCGATTATCACGGTCGACGTCGATGATATCGACGCCGCATTGGAAAAAATCGGCAGTCATGGCGGATCGACGGTCAAGGCCAAGGACGCAGTACCGCAGATGGGGTACTTCGCCTACTTCCGGGACAGTGAGGGGAACGTGATGGGCCTGTGGCAGACCGACCCCGCTGCGGGATGACGGGCCGAACCTTATACCTCTACTTGAAGCTAAAGGCTCGCCGATCGTCAGCGTCCTGTCGATCGATGGCAGGACCGTCGCTGTAACCTTGTCAGGAAGAAGTACGGCAGCGAAACGATGGAAGCTGGGTTTGATACGTGAACAGCGAACAAGGTTCGACAACCACTCTGCGGCCAGCGGACGAGGATGTCCTGGGCCCCACCGGCCGGCCGCTGACCGAGTTCCCTGAACCGCCCGTCCTAACATCGCACGGCCCCGCGCGGATCGTCGCAATGGTCAACCAAAAGGGCGGGGTGGGTAAGACCACTTCCACCATCAACCTGGGCGCCGCCTTGGCCGAGGTCGGCCGCAAGGTGCTGCTGGTCGATTTTGACCCGCAGGGTGCGCTGTCCGCCGGGCTCGGCACCAATCCGCATGAGCTGGACCTGACCGTCTACAACGTGCTGATGGACCGCAAAACGGACATCCGCGAGGCGATCCAGCCCACCGAGGTGGAGAACATCGATCTGCTGCCGGCCAACATTGACCTATCCGCCGCGGAAGTGCAGTTGGTCAACGAGGTGGCACGCGAGCAGGTTCTGGCGCATGCGCTGCGCAAAGTCGAAGACGACTACGACATCATCTTGATCGACTGCCAACCCTCCTTGGGCTTGCTGACCGTCAACGCGCTGACCGCGGCCCACGGCGTGATCATTCCGCTGATCTGCGAGTTTTTTGCGCTGCGGGCGGTGGCGCTGCTGGTGGAAACCATTGAGAAGGTCCAGGACCGGCTGAATCCGCGCCTGCAGATCGACGGCGTGCTGGCCACCATGTACGACCCGCGCACGTTGCACAGCCGCGAGGTGATCGGCCGCCTGCTTGAGGCGTTCGGAGACAAAGTCTTCGAAACCGTCATCAAGCGCACGATCAAGTTCGCCGATGCCACCGTCGCCGCTGAGCCGATCACCAGCTATGCCGGGAACCACGCCGGTGCAACTGCCTACCGCCAGTTGGCCAGGGAGCTCATTTCGCGCGGCGGCGCCCCCTGATGACGCTGGCGCCGGCGGACGACCAGCCTGCTGGCCGTCCTCCGGCAGTTCCGGAAACGGTACCGGCCGGCCCGGAAGACGGCCACAAGACGGCCGGATTCGCTGTGACGTTGGACAACTTCAGCGGGCCCTTCGATCTGCTGCTGGGACTGATTTCCAAGCACGAAATGGACATCACGGAAGTGGCGCTCTCCCGCGTCACCGACGAATTCATTTCCTATATCCGTGGACTGCAGGCCGCCGGCGACGACAAAGCCCTGGACGAAGCCAGCGAGTTCCTGGTCATCGCAGCCACCCTGCTGGATCTCAAGGCCGCCCGGCTGCTGCCGACCGGTGAGGTCGAAGACGACGAAGACATCGCCCTGCTGGAGGCCCGCGACCTGCTCTTTGCCCGGCTGCTGCAGTACAAGGCCTTCAAGGAAATCGCGGCGCTCTTGGGACAGCGACTGGTCCGCGAAGCTGACCGCTTTCCGCGCCAGGTCTCGTTGGAACCGCACTTCGCGGCGTTGTTGCCGGAGCTGATCTGGCGCACGCCGTTGGCCGAATTCGCCGCCCTCGCGGCCAAGGCGCTGGAGCCCAAGGAACCTGCCCCCACCCGGGTGGGGCTCTCCCACCTGCATGCGCCGCCGGTCAGTGTGAAGGAGCAAGCCGCCATTCTGGGCGCCCGGCTGCAGGCCGGCGGCCCGCTGTCCTTCCGCTCGCTGACCGCTGACGCAGACAGCACGTTGGTGGTGGTCGCGCGCTTCCTGGCGCTGCTGGAGATGTTCCGCGACGCGGTCATCGCGTTCGACCAGGCCGCGCCGCTGGGCGAACTGACGGTCCGTTGGACCGGCCCGGACTCGGAATGGACCGGCGAGAACCTGAGCGAGGAGTACGAAGACACCCCGGTGCCGGAAACGGCCGCGGACGGAACGGAGGAGACCCATGACTGATCCTGTGACGGATGCAGCGGGCGGGCCGGCGATCGACGTGGACCAGTTGCCCGGCGGCGCCCGCGCTGCCTTGGAGGCGGTGCTGATGGTCATCGATGAACCGGCCTCGGAGATCGAATTGGCCACCGCGCTTTCCCTGCCAGTGGAGACCGTCCAGTCCCTGCTGCTGGATCTGCAGCGGGATTACGACGGCGGTGCCTCCTTTGACGGCCAGCCGGCCACCGCGCCTCGGGGTTTCGAACTGCGCAACATCGCCGGTGGCTGGCGCATCTTCTCGCGCAGCGATTTCGCTCCGCTGGTGTCCAGCTTCGTGCTGGAAGGCCAGACCGCCCGACTGACCCAGGCTGCCTTGGAGACGCTGGCGGTCATCGCCTACCGCCAGCCGGTCTCGCGAGCCCGGGTTTCAGCCATCCGCGGAGTCAACGTTGACTCGGTGGTTCGGACGCTGACGCAACGCGGGCTGATCGAGGATTCCGGCACCGATCCGGAGACCGGAGCCATCCTGTACCGGACCACCTCGTATTTTCTGGAAAGATTGGGTATAGGAAGCATCGGCGAACTGCCGGAGATCGCCCCGCATCTGCCGGGGCTGGAAAACCTGTCCGAGTACGACGACGCTTCGCTCTAGACTGCCGGCACCCGGCAGCGCCAGACCAATGACGTAGTTCCCACGGGTAAGGATCCACCATGACACAACCGCCTCGTTCCGGTTCCGGACGGAATAATCCCCGCGGCGGAAAGCATCCCGGCGACGCCCGCCGTTCGGACGACGCCCAGCGCCGGCCGGAAGGCGGCTCTGCCCAGGGACGCGGCCGGGCCGGTCAGGCCAGCGGTTCCGGCGGCGCAGGCCGGACCGGCGCAGGCCGGACCGGCGCAGACCGGACCGGTGCCGGCAGGCCGGGTGGCGGCCGCCCCGGTGCCGGGCGGGACCAGGACCGCAACGAATACGGCAAGAGCGCCGGGCCGGGTGGCCGCAGGGGACCGGCCGAACCGGCTGCGGGCAAGCAGGGGAGCCGCAAGCCGTCGTCGGCCGGTGCCGCTGCAGGTAAACCCGGTGCCGGTAAGCCCGGCGCAGGCAAGCCGGGCACCGGCAAACCGTACGGCAGCAAGGCAGCCGGCAAGGCCGGCGCGGGCAAGGCCCGCGGCGCGAAGCCGCAGCGCCCCGCCGGGCCCAAGGCCTTCGGCCGGGAGCGCTTCGGCCAGAATCTGGGCCCGGTGAGCCGAGCTGAGCGTCCTTCGCGCGGCACCGGAGCAGTTTCCGACCTGCACGATCCCGAGGGAGTGCGCCTGCAGAAGGTCCTCGCCGGGGCCGGTGTCGCCTCGCGCCGGGTGTGCGAAGAGCTGATCCAGGCCGGCCGGGTTGAAGTGGACGGCGTTGTGGTGCGCGAGCTCGGCGTGCGGGTGGATCCCGCCCACGCGGTCATCCACGTGGACGGTATCCGGGTGCAGATGGACGAGACGCTGACCTACCTGGTCTTCAACAAGCCCAAGGGGGTTGTCTCCACGATGGAGGACCCCGAAGGGCGCCCCTGCATCAGCGACTACCTCAAGCCCCAGCAGGGCCAGCGTCTTTTCCACGTCGGCCGGCTGGACCAGGCCACCGAAGGGCTGCTGCTGCTGACCAACGACGGCGAACTGGCCAACCGCCTCACGCATCCGTCCTACGAGGTCCCCAAGACGTACCTGGTGCAGGTCCGGGGGCCGATGGCTCACGGTGTAGGCGCGCAGATGAAAGCCGGCATCGAGCTGGAAGACGGCGTTTCCTCGGTTGATTCGTTCAAGCTGGTGGACTCCACGCCGGGCCACGTCCTGGTGGAAGTCGTGCTGCACTCGGGCAAAAACCGGGTGGTGCGGCGCTTGTTCGACGCCGTCGGGCACCCGGTGGAACGGCTGGTCCGGACCCAAGTAGGACCCATCCGGCTGGGCGATCAGCGCCAGGGCAGCGTTCGCGCGCTGGGCCGCCAGGAGGCCGGGCATTTGCTGGCATTGGTGGGGATGTAGCAGGTGAATCCAGCACATGTGCAGGCTACCCATCTGTCCGGGCCGGTCCTGGTGATCGGTACCGGGCTGCTGGGAGCCAGCATTGGCCTCGGCCTGCGTGCCCGCGGCATTGACGTCCTGCTGTCGGATCCGTCGCCGTCGGCCCAGGCCGTGGCACAGGACATCGGCGCCGGACGCGTCCTGGCGCAGGGCGAGCGCGTGGAGCCACAGTTGGTGGTCGTCGCGGCGCCGCCGGACGTCACCGCCGTCGTCGTGTCCCAGGCCCTGCGCGATTACCCGGACGCCGTCGTGGTGGACATTGCCAGCGTCAAGACGGCCGTTTACGAGGCCTTGACCAAGGACCCGGATCTGACCGAGGCCGACCTTGGCCGCTACGTGGGCACCCACCCGATGGCCGGCCGCGAGAAATCCGGTCCGGTCGCCGCCCGCGGCGAGATCTTCACGTCGATGCCGTGGGTTCTGTGCCCGTCTGAACTGTCGCTGCCGGGCGCCGTGAAGACCGCGCAGGCGCTGGCGATCGATCTGGGCGCGGTGGTTTCGCGGATGTCCGCGGACGAACATGACACGTCCGTGGCGATGATCTCGCACCTGCCCCAGGTGATGTCCTCGCTGCTGGCCAGCCGGCTGCAGGACACGCCGGCGCATGCCTTGTCGCTCTCCGGCCAAGGCCTGCGCGACGTGACCAGGATCGCTGCCAGCGATCCCGCACTGTGGGTGCAGATCCTCGGCGCCAATGCGGCCCGGCTGGTGGACCTTTTGTACGGCGTGCGCGAAGACCTGGAGCGGCTGATCAGGACTCTGGAACAGCCGGAGGCCGATGGCGCACGGCTGGATATGGCCCAGTTGATCAGCGAGGGCAACGCCGGCCAGGCTCGGATTCCGGGCAAGCACGGCGCACCTCCGCAGGCGTTCGCGTGGCTGACCGTGCTGGTCGACGATACCCCTGGCCAGATCGCCCGCTTGCTGACCGAAATCGGTGAGGAGGGTATCAACCTGGAAGATTTCCGCCTGGGGCACTCGGCAGGACAGCCGGTGGGGCTGGCGGAGATCGCGGTGCTGCCCAGCAAGCGGCACGAATTGATCGAATATCTCACCTCACATGGATGGAAGGTTGTGCAATGAGCGCGGCGGAAGTGGACATGGCTCGTTACCGGCAGGGCAAGGCGCTGGTGGTTGCCATCGACGGGCCGTCGGGCTCCGGCAAGTCGTCGGTGAGCAAGGAAACCGCGCGCCGGCTGCACGCGTCCTATCTGGACACGGGCGCCATGTACCGCGCCGTGACGTGGTTCTGCGTCAACACCGGTGTGGACTTGGCTGATGCGGCAGCGGTCGAGCAAGCCTGCAAGGAGGTGGACCTGCAGATCAGCACCAACCCGGACGATGAATTTGTGCGCATCGGCTCGACCGACGTCACCGACGAGATCCGCGAGCCGTCCATCTCCGCCTCGGTCAGTGCCGTGGCCACCACGCTGGGTGCCCGGGCTGAACTGGTCCGGCGTCAGCAGCAGATCATCGCGGATTCGGGCCGCAGGATTGTTGCCGAGGGCCGCGACATCACCACCGTAGTCGCCCCCGACGCGGAGGTGCGGTTGCTGCTGACCGCGAGCGAAGAGGCACGGCTGCGCCGGCGCGGCCTCCAGCTGGGCGGAACGCAGAGCGACGCCGACCTGCACGAGCAGGTGCTGGCCCGTGACGCCAAGGATTCGACGGTGGTGAATTTCTCCGAGGCCGCCGACGGCGTTTTCACCGTCGATTCGTCCGACCTGGACTTCGACCAGACCGTGGAAGCGGTGCTCGCCGTCGTTCGGCATGCCGCGCACTGAGCCCACCCGGGCCGGAAGACGGCTGCCCTTGGCCTCCTGGCGTGTTTCAATGGACACTGCAGCCGAAGCGATCCGCCGGCAGTTGTCCGGCCATGTCCGGCGCAGCGAGGCGTTCACCGGGCAGCGGCTTCCGGCCCACCCACACCCGCGACGATAAACGGCTTGCAGCCTACCCAGAAGGAACAGACGATGAGTGAGACCCAGCCCGGACCGTCCCCGGCGGAACGGACGGCCGACGAGGAATACCGTCCGGCGGGCGAAGACCAGATCGCTGAGCACATGCTTGCGCTCGACGACGACGACGCCGAACTGCGGGCGGCATCGCTGCGCGCCGGCCTGGCGGACTACGAACTGGACGACGAAGACGCCGCACTGCTGGCCGCCGCGGACGAGCCCATCTCCGAGGAAGAACCGCTGCACGTCGCACCGGTGCTGGCGATCGTGGGCCGGCCCAACGTGGGCAAATCGACCCTGGTCAACAGGATCCTGGGCCGGCGCGAGGCCGTGGTCGAGGACACCCCCGGTGTAACCCGCGACCGCGTCTCCTACTCGGCCCACTGGAACGGACGCCCCTTCACGCTGGTGGACACCGGCGGCTGGGAACACGACGCCAGGGGAATTCACGCCCGAGTGGCCGATCAAGCCGAGATCGCCGTGGACATGGCCGACGCCGTTCTGCTGGTGGTCGACGCTAACGTGGGCGCCACGGCCACGGACGAGGCAGTGGTGAAGATGCTGCGCCGGAAGAAGAAGCCGGTCATCCTGGTGGCCAACAAGGTGGACGACATCGCTCAGGAAGCTGAGGCCACCACCTTGTGGGGCCTCGGGTTCGGCGAGCCCTATCCCGTGTCGGCACTGCACGGACGGGGCGCGGCCGACATGCTCGACGCCGTGATGGACGTGCTGCCCGAATTTTCCGCCTATGGGGGACTGGAGCGCACCGGCGGTCCGCGCAGGGTCGCACTGATTGGCCGCCCGAACGTGGGCAAATCGTCGTTGCTCAACAAGCTGGCGGGCAGCGAGCGGGTGGTGGTCGACTCCATCGCCGGCACCACACGCGATCCCGTCGACGAAATGATCGAGCTCGGCGGACGCACCTGGCGGTTCGTCGATACAGCCGGCATCCGCCGCCGCGTGCACATGCAGCAGGGCGCCGATTTCTACGCCTCGCTGCGCACGCAGGCCGCCCTCGAAAAGGCGGAGGTCGCCGTCGTGCTGCTGGCCGTGGATGAAGTGCTCAGCGAGCAGGACGTGCGCATCCTGCAGTTGGCTATCGATTCAGGCCGGGCGCTGGTGCTCGCCTTCAACAAGTGGGACCTGCTGGACGACGACCGCCGCCGGTACCTCGAACGCGAGATCGAACAGGACCTGGCCCACGTGGAGTGGGCGCCTCGGGTGAATATTTCTGCCAAGACCGGCTGGCACAAGGACCGGCTGGTCCCGGCGCTGGACCGTGCGCTTGAGTCCTGGGACAAGCGCATCCCCACCGGGCGCCTCAACGCGTTCCTGGGCGAACTGGTAGCCGCCCATCCGCACCCGGTGCGCGGCGGCAAGCAGCCTCGCATCCTGTTCGGCACGCAGGCGTCGTCCCGGCCGCCCAAGTTCGTGCTGTTCACCACCGGCTTCCTGGATCCGGGCTACCGCCGGTTCATCACCCGCAGGCTGCGTGAAACCTTCGGTTTCGAAGGCACCCCGATCGAAGTCAGCATGCGGGTCCGCGAGAAGCGGGCACGCAAGCGCTGACCTGGCTGTGGCTGCCGGACACCGTGCCGGCGGCCACGGCCTCCGTGCCACGCTCTGTGGTCATCGGGCGCGCAAAAATGCTGTACAGTATTTGAGGTGGTTCCGCCGGATGCATGAAGGCGGAACTTCGGGTTGTGGCGCAGCTTGGTAGCGCACTTGACTGGGGGTCAAGGGGTCGCAGGTTCAAATCCTGTCAACCCGACAGAATAAGCCCTGATGGACGGTAAGTCTCATCAGGGCTTTGTCGTGTCCGGGGGATGGTGCGAGTCCCGCGGACCGAGCCCCGCGCTTGTCCCTCTCCCCGGTTAGCCGCTGTCCTGCTGCCGGCGCTCCGAGAGACGACGCGGAGGCAGTCCGGTGAGAGCCTCCGACGGCTTTCGGTTTGGCGCCCCAGAGGTCGCCAGTCGCCTTCCCATTAGCTTGTGCAGGGACTTGTGTGCCTATACTTTCAGCGATGGCGGGAACTCGGTTCCTCGCCTGCAGCAATTGGACGTTTCATGGTGCGAGAAAGGCAACCGATGAGCAATATTCCCGCCGACCTGAAGTACACCGCTGAGCACGAGTGGGTCGCTGCCGCAGATGCTGAGGGCACTGTGCGCCTCGGCATCACCGACTTTGCCCAAGACGCTCTCGGTGACGTGGTCTATGTGCAGATGCCGGAAGCCGGCTCCTCCATCACCGCCAACGACGTGGTTGGCGAAGTGGAATCGACCAAGAGCGTCAGCGATATCTACGCCCCGGTGAGCGGCGAAGTCGTGGCCGTGAACGACGCGCTGGAGTCCGACCCGGCACTGATCAACTCCGATCCGTACGGGGAGGGCTGGCTGCTGGAGGTCAAGCTTTCGGATCCGGGGGCCCTGGAGACCCTGCTCAGTGCCCCGGAGTATGAACAGCAGGTAGGCTAGAGCTACCGGAACCAAACAACGGCCAGCCGGTCTTGGACCGGTTGGCCGCTACATTTTTACGGAGGATCTATTGATGGTGGGCGATGCTCGCAACGCCGCAAACAACGGGAACGGCGACGGCCGGAACCCGGAGGCGAATGCGGAAACCACATCCATCTTTTTGCCGCCGCAGACGCTGATCCACGCAGCCAAGCCGAACCTCAGCTCCGAGGAGGAAGCGTCGGTGGCAGCGTTGCCGGCAGGGTCGGCGCTGCTGATAGCCCACGGCGGCCCTAATGCCGGTGCCCGGTTCCTGCTGGACCAGGACATCACCACGGCAGGCCGGCACCCGGATGCGGACATCTTTTTGGACGATGTCACGGTCTCCCGCAAACACGTCGAATTCCGCCGGTCGGGCGACGGCTTTATGGTCGTGGACTCGGGCAGCCTCAACGGCACCTACGTCAACAACGACCGGGTGGACAGCCTGCAGTTGCGGACCGGCAATGAAGTGCAGATCGGCAAGTTCCGCCTGACCTTCTACGCAGGCACGGCGGCAAAGGGGCAGGGCTAACCGGTGCCGGTGTCCCAGCCAGCGCGGCGCACCCTCGGGTCGTCCCGGGAGGGCTACCGCAGCAGCGTCCTCAATATCGGCGAGGTGTTGCAGCAGCTGACGGACGAGTTCCCGCAGATCAGCGCCTCCAAGATCCGGTTCCTGGAGGAAAAGGGACTGATCAGCCCCCAGCGCACGCCGGCCGGTTACCGGAAATACACCGGCCAAGACGTTGAACGGCTCCGTTTCGTGCTGGCGCTGCAGCGGGACCAGTACTTGCCGCTCAAGGTGATCAAGGACTACCTGGACGCGATCGACCGCGGCGAGCGGCCGGATGCGCTGCCCGGCGGCATGACGTTGGCACCTCGGATGGTCTCGGATCCGCTGGCCGCTGAACTCAATGGCCGCGGCCGGGCATTGACCAGGGGGGAGCTCCTGCAGGTCAGTGAAGCATCGGCGGAATTGGTGGACGACCTGCTCGCCTACGGACTGATCCACGAGCAGGACTCCCGTTTCGACGAACATGCGCTTAAAGTCGTTCGCGCCTGCATGCAGTTGGGCAGCCACGGAATCGAACCGCGCCACCTGCGGTCCTTCCGGGCCGCGGCGGACCGCGAGGTGGGGCTGGTGGAGCGCGCCGTGGCGCCGTTGGCCTCCCGCCGCGACGTCGCCTCGCGGGCGCGTGCTGCGGAAACCGCCAAGGAAATCAGCGATCTGTGCCTGAATCTGCACACTGCCCTGGTCCATGGGCATTTGGCGCAGATGGAGCGCTGAACGGAGGAACAATGCTCGAACTAGAGGTAGTCGGAGTCCGCATCGAGCTTCCGTCAAACCAGCCGCTGGTGCTGCTTAAAGAAACCGACGGGGAACGTCATATTCCCATCTGGATAGGCGCTCCGGAAGCCAGCGCGATTGCATTCGCCCAGCAAGGGATTAAGCCGCCGCGCCCTATGACGCACGACCTGCTGAACGACGTGGTGGAGGCGTTGGGCCGGCGCATCACCGAAGTCCGCCTGGTCACTGTCCAAGACACCGTATTCTTCGCTGAGCTGGTTTTCGACGGCGGCGCTACAGTCAGTTCCCGTGCCTCGGACGCCATTGCGCTGGCATTGCGCGTGCCGTGCCCCATCTACTGCGCGGACGAAGTGATGGAGGAAGCAGGGGTCAAGATCGCCGAAGCCTCCGACGATGAGGAATCCGGCGGCGAGGCGCAGGACAACGCGGAAAGCCAACTGCGCCAGTTCCGCGAATTCCTCGCCGATGTCGAGCCCGAGGACTTCGAAAAATAGGCGCAGTGGGGACTGGCTTCCCGGGTTCCAACCGGCCGAACCACAGGGGCCGGTTCCGACACGCCGCAGCAAAAATGCCAGCGTCTTTGACCGGCGGCCCCCGCCGTTCTAACGTCGAAGCATACAGTTCCCATTGCACCGCAGGCCAACTCAGGGGAGACTGAAACCAGACCTCTGGGCTGACTGCGATGCTCACTTCCCCACAGGGAACTTCGACAAGGAGGGTTCACGTGAGTCCTAAAGGTGATGCAGGCGAGATGCCGCACGCTCGAACGACCGGTGCTGCCATACCCGCAAGCGCCCAGGGCCTGCTGTTCACCGAAGACTTGCCCGTGCTTGACGAGGACGCCGGTTACCGCGGCCCCACAGCCTGCAAGGCCGCCGGCATCACCTACCGGCAGTTGGACTACTGGGCACGTACCGGACTGGTGGAACCCGCCGTCCGCGGCGCATCGGGCTCGGGCTCGCAGCGTCTCTACAGCTTTCGGGACATTCTGGTCCTGAAGGTGGTCAAGCGCCTGCTCGACACTGGTGTCTCACTACAGCAGATCCGCACCGCCGTTGAACACCTGCGTGAACGCGGTGTGGAGGACTTGGCCCAGATCACCCTCATGAGCGACGGCGCCAGCGTTTACGAGTGCACCTCCGCGGACGAGGTCATTGACCTGGTCCAGGGCGGACAGGGCGTCTTCGGCATCGCAGTTGGCCGAGTGTGGCGGGAGGTCGAGGGCAGCCTCGCGCAACTCCCCAGCGAACACGCAGCCGAGCAGCACGAGTTCCCCGACGACGAACTGAGCCGTCGGCGCGCAGCGCGCAAGATCAGCTGACCTGCTACCGCTTAATCACAGCGGGAGGGGCTCCGGTTTCGGAGCCCCTCCCGCTGTTTAGACCTGTTTTGGGCGGTTGCCGCCGGGTGGCGTCCAGCCGTGCGGTCAAACGGGCTGGCGGCGCAGCGCACGGCTGCGCATGCGCCCCGAATCAGTGATGTTCTTGAGCAGGTCGTCGAAGAGCGAGGCGGCTTGCCTGGCCGATTCACCCGGCCACTGATGGACGGAATGCGCTGCGCCCTGGATTTGCTGCCAGTTTGCCTGCTCCACGATGGTGGGGGAGAGCAACAGGTCGCCGAACATGGTCTTCATTTCCGCCAGCCGGTAATTATGCTCGTTGGAGCTGGGCCGGACGCGGTTGGCCACCACACCTGCGGTTTTGAGGTCTGGCGCGAATTCTTCGCGGAACAGGTCGATCGCCCGCATGGTGCGCTCGGTGCCGGCAACCGAGAAGAGGCTGGGCTCCGCCACCAGCAACACCCGGTTGCTGGCAGTCCACGCCATGCGCGTCAGGCCGTTGAGGGACGGCGGGCAGTCGATGAGCACCAGTGAGTAGCCATTCACGCGCGAGAGCATGGTGGAAAGCCTGCGCAGGTCCCGGCGGCTCAGGTCGGGGCGGTCGTAGATGCCGGAGTAGGCCGAGCCGACGGCCACATCCAAGACGTTCCGGCCCGACGACGTGGCCGGTTCGGATTCTGCAGCACCCACCCAGCCGCTCGGAGCGACGTTCCCGGCCAGATCGGCTTTGCGTGCATTCTTGAGCAGTCGCCCGATGTCCGTCTGGTGGGACGGCTTGACGCCAAGCCCTGTGGTGGCATCAGCGTGCGGATCCAGATCGATGACCAGAGTAGGAATTCCCGCTGCCAGCGCCGCAGAGGCCAGACCCAGCGTGACCGAGGTCTTGCCAACCCCGCCCTTGAGGCTGCTGATGCTCACTACTTGCACGTAAAAACCAAAACCTAACGTATCGAGTCGTGGGGCTTCTGCGCCGGACTTGTCCACGGCACCCTATCCATCATAGGTGGAGCACCGCAGGAGACTGTGCCATCGGCGCGGCCCGGTGGTGTTTCTCTCCGGCGACTGCCGCGGTCCCGTAACATGCCGACCGCGAACAACAGCAGGAGGGTGATCTGTGCAACACTGGCTTGCCAGTTAAGCGGGCCGTCCGTGAGACTTGGCTCACCGAGTCCGCCGGCGCCGGCGCCGGACGGGCATGTCTTAAATCCTCAGTCCGGACCCGGCAATGATGCAGGAGTGAAATGTTCTCAAAGATCCTGGTAGCCAATCGTGGCGAAATCGCCATCAGGGCTTTCCGCGCGGCCTACGAACTGGGCGCGAAGACCGTGGCCGTGTTCCCCCATGAGGACCGAAACTCGATCCACCGGCAAAAGGCCGACGAAGCGTATTTAATTGGCGAGCCCGGGCACCCGGTGCGGGCGTATCTCGACATCAACGAGATCATTCGGGTAGCCAAGGAGTCCGGCGCAGACGCCATCTACCCTGGCTACGGGTTCTTGTCGGAGAATCCCGATCTGGCACGTGCGGCTGCCGGGGCGGGCATAGCCTTCGTCGGCCCTCAGGCAGACGTGCTGGAGTTGGCCGGGCACAAGGTCCACGCCTTGCAGGCGGCGCGCAAGGCCGGCATTCCTGTGCTGAAGTCCACCGACCCCAGCTCAGATGCGGAGAAACTGCTGGCCGAGGCCGAGGACATCGGCTTCCCGATCTTCGTCAAGGCTGTGGCCGGGGGCGGCGGGCGCGGCATGCGCCGGGTCGATGACCGGAAGGACCTGCCGGACGCGCTGGCGGCTGCCATGCGCGAAGCCGACACCGCCTTCGGCGACCCTACCGTTTTCCTGGAGCAGGCTGTGCTGCGGCCGCGCCACATCGAAGTGCAGATCCTGGCCGACGGCCAGGGCAACGTCATGCACCTCTTCGAACGCGATTGCTCGCTCCAGCGCCGGCACCAGAAGGTCATCGAAATTGCCCCCGCACCCAATCTGGACGAGAACATCCGCCAGGCACTGTACCAGGATGCGGTGAAATTCGCCGAGGCACTCGGCTACACCAATGCGGGTACGGTTGAGTTCCTCGTGGATACCGTGGGCGAACGGGCCGGGCAGCATGTCTTCATTGAAATGAACCCGCGGATCCAGGTGGAGCATACGGTGACGGAGGAGATCACCGACGTCGACCTGGTGCAGTCGCAGATGCGCATTGCCGCCGGTGAGAGCCTGGCGGATCTGGGACTGTCCCAGCAGACCGTGTCCATCAAGGGCGCAGCCATGCAGTCCCGGATCACCACCGAGGATCCGTCCAACGGCTTCCGGCCCGACGTCGGCAAAATCACCGCCTACCGCTCTGCCGGCGGCGCGGGCGTCCGGTTGGACGGCGGAACCATCTACACCGGCGCCGAGATCAGCCCGCACTTCGACTCGATGTTGGTCAAGCTCACCTGCCGTGGCCGGGACTTTGCGACGGCGGCCGCCCGCGCCAAGCGTGCGTTGGCCGAGTTCCGCATCCGCGGCGTCTCCACCAACATCCCGTTCCTGCAGGCTGTGCTGGAGGACCCGGATTTCCTGGCCGGCAACGTGGCCACATCCTTCATTGACGAACGGCCTGAGTTGCTCAAGGCCCGTGTCTCCGCCGACCGCGGCACCAAGCTGTTGACCTGGCTGGCGGACGTCACCGTCAACAAGCCGAACGGGGAGCTCCCGGTGACCACCGCACCGGTGGAGAAGCTGCCGGAACCGGCGCGGCAGGCGCTCGAGGCAACCGGCGCCCTGACCGCGGTGCCGGCGGCTGGCTCGCGGCAGCGGCTTCAGCAGCTGGGCCCGGAGAAGTTTGCCGCCGAGCTGCGGGCGCAAACTGCCGTGGCGGTCACGGACACCACCTTCCGCGACGCGCACCAGTCGCTGCTGGCCACCCGCGTGCGCACCAAGGACCTGCTTAATGCGGCACCTGCCGTGTCGGCCCTGACCCCGCAGTTGCTTTCGGTAGAGGCGTGGGGCGGAGCGACCTACGACGTGGCACTGCGGTTCCTGGGCGAAGACCCGTGGGAGCGCTTGGCGGCGCTGCGTCAGGCGATGCCGAATATCTGCCTGCAGATGTTGCTGCGTGGCCGGAACACGGTGGGCTACACACCGTACCCGGAGGAGGTCACCACGGCGTTCGTCCGGGAAGCGGCAGCCACCGGCATCGATATTTTCCGGATTTTCGATGCGCTCAACGATGTTTCGCAGATGGAACCGGCCATCCGCGCCGTGCGGGAGACCGGAACGGCCGTGGCGGAAGTTGCGCTCTGCTACACCGGCGACCTGCTGGACCCCGCTGAGGACCTCTACACGCTGGACTACTACCTCAACCTGGCCGACCGGATTGTCGACGCCGGGGCCCACATCCTGGCGATCAAGGACATGGCCGGCCTGCTGCGTCCGGCGGCAGCAGCGAAGCTGGTCTCGGCGCTGCGTGAACGGTTCGATCTCCCGGTGCACCTGCACACCCACGACACGGCCGGCGGTCAGCTGGCCACGCTGCTGGCTGCCGTCGAAGCCGGAGTGGACGCCGTTGACGCTGCCAGCGCCGCGATGGCCGGCACCACCAGCCAGCCGTCAATGTCGGCGCTGGTCGCTGCCCTGGCCCACACCGAACGCGACACCGGCCTGGACCTGGCCGCGGTGGGTTCGCTGGAGCCGTACTGGGAAGCGGTCCGCCGCGTCTACGCTCCGTTTGAGTCGGGGTTGCCGGGGCCGACCGGCCGAGTGTATGCCCACGAAATTCCGGGCGGCCAGCTGTCCAACCTGCGGCAGCAAGCCATCGCGCTGGGACTCGGCGAACGGTTCGAGGCGATCGAGGACATGTACTCGGCTGCCGACAAGATCCTGGGCCGGCTGGTCAAGGTGACTCCGTCGTCCAAGGTGGTGGGCGACCTGGCCCTGCAGCTGGTCGGTGCCAATGTTGACCCCGAGGATTTCGCAGCCGACCCGCGGAAGTATGACATTCCGGACTCCGTCATTGGCTTCCTTTCCGGCGAACTGGGTGATCCGCCCGGCGGATGGCCCGAGCCGTTCCGGACGAAAGCCCTGGAGGGCCGCAACCCCAAGCCCCGCAACGAGGTGCTGTCCGAGGAGGACTCGGCAGCGCTGGCCGCGGATCCGGCCACCCGGCGGGCCACGCTGAACCGGCTGCTCTTTGCCGGCCCGGCCAAGGAATTCGAGAAGACCCGCGAGACCTACGGGGACGTTTCCGTCCTGGACACGCTGGACTACCTCTACGGGCTGCAGCCGGGGTCCGAACATGTGATCGCGCTGGAGAAAGGCGTCCGCCTGATCGCCATGCTCGGGGCTATTTCCGAGCCGGATGAAAAGGGCATGCGCACCGTGCACTGCACGCTCAACGGCCAGCAGCGCAACGTGATGGTGCGCGACCGCAGCGTCGAATCAGAGGTCAAGGTCGCGGAAAAGGCCGACCCCGGGCAGCCCGGACACGTGGCGGCTCCGTTCGCCGGCGCGGTCACGGTCATCGTCAAGGCCGGGGACACCATCAAGGCCGGCGACACGGTGGCAACCATCGAGGCGATGAAGATGGAAGCCGGTATCACTGCCCCGACCGGCGGCACCGTGGCGCGGCTGGCGGTCTCCGCCGTCGAACAGGTCCAGGGTGGCGACCTGCTGCTGGTCATCGACCCGGCGTAGCCGAAAGGCCGGTCCGCAGAACGGCCAGTCAAACAACGGAAGGGCTGCCGCTGTGAAGCGGCAGCCCTTCCGTCGCGCCGGAGTGGTTATTGCCGGACGCTGGTGTAGATCTGCTCCACATACTCGTCGAAATCGGCCAGAACCTGTGACCGCTTGATCTTCAGTGACGGCGTCAAGTGTCCGGACGCTTCGGTGAAGTCGGACGGGATAACCCGGAAGGCCTTGATCCCCTCCGCCTGGGAGACCGACTGGTTGGCCTGGTCGATCAGCGACTGGATTGCGGTCCTCACGGCTTCATGCTCGGCCGCCTGCTCCATCGTGGTGCTGGCCGGCAGCCCGTGGCGTTCCAGCCAGCCGGGCAGCGCTTCCTCGTCCAGCGTGATGAGTGCGGAGATGAACGGGCGGTTGTCGCCGATCACCACGCATTGGGACACCAGCGCGTCCGCACGGATCTGGTCTTCAAGCTGTGCCGGGACAACGTTCTTGCCGCTGGCCGTCACGATGATTTCCTTCTTCCGGCCGGTGATACTCAGGAAGCCGTCCGCATCCAGTTCGCCGATGTCGCCGGTGCGGAACCAGCCGTCGGTGAACGCCTCCGCGGTGAGATCCGGGCGGTTGTAGTAGCCGCGGAGCACGCAGACGCCCTTGGCGAGGATCTCGCCGTCGTCCGCAATCCTGACGGCATTGCCGGGCAGCGGTGCCCCGACCGAGCCGATCTTGATCAGTTGGGGCGTGTTGACGGAGACCGGCGCCGTTGTCTCGGTGAGTCCGTAGCCCTCCAGGACAAGCAGGCCGATGCCGTGGAAGAAGTGCCCCAGCCGTTCACCCAGCGGACCGCCGCCGGAGACGGCGTGCTCAACCCGGCCGCCCATGGCTTCGCGGATCTTGTGGTACACCAGCTTGTCGAAGAGCTTGTGCTTGAGCTTGAGGGTCAGCGGTACCTTGCCGGCCGCGTCGGCCCGCGACCAGGCGACGGCAGTGTCCGCGGCGGCGTGGAAGATCTTGCCCTTGCCGCCATCCTCCGCCTTGAGCATGGAACTGTTGTAGACCTTCTCGAAGACGCGCGGAACGGCCAGGATGAACGTGGGCCGGTAGCTCTGCAGATCCGGCAGCAGATTCTTGATGTCCGGGGTATGCGCCACTGTCGCCCCTGCAGCAACGCAGAGCACGGAGATGAACCGCGCGAAGACGTGGGCCAGCGGCAGGAACATAATGGTCTGGGCGCCCTCGTGGGCAACATCCGGCAGTGCTGCAGCGGCGTTCTTGGACAGCTCCACGAAATTTCCGTGGGTAAGCTCGCAGCCCTTGGGCCGTCCGGTGGTGCCGGAGGTGTAGATAATGGTGGCCAAGTCGTCGAGGCCGGCAATGCGGCGGCGTTCCTCCACGTCAGCGTCCGGTACATCGTTTCCGGCGGTGCGGAGCGCATCCAGCGATTCTTCGTCCAGCTGCCATACGTGCTTCAGGTCTTCCAAGCCCTCGTCGAGGGCGGCCCGGCGCACCTTGGCTTCGTGCGCGGCGCTTTCGGCGAACACTGCCACTGCGCCTGAATCGCCCAGGATCCACGCGATCTGGCTGGGGGAGGAGGTCTCATAGATTGGGACCGACACAGCGCCGGCGAACCAGACCGCGAAGTCCACCAGGGACCATTCGTAGCGCGTGCGGGCCATGATGCCCACGCGTTGGCCCGGCTGGACGCCGCTGGAGATGAGCCCCTTGGCCAGCCGTGTCACGTCGGCGAGGAAGTCGGTGGCACGGACGTCCTGCCATGCCCCGGACGCATCCTTGCGGGAGAACAATGCCGGGTTTGATGCCTTCTGCGCCTGCTCAACGACCAAGTCGGCGATGTTGGCATCCCGCGGAACGTCAACCAAGACGGGCACGCTGTATTCGCGCACGTTAGCTCCTCACTACTTCAGCTGTGGCCAGCTCTGCTCAGCCTCCCTGACGGAGGTTGCCTTTAGCCTATAACCTAAATCACAGCGCTTACCGGCAGGTAACCCACGAAACGGTAACGGTCCTTCCCGCTCCAGTTGCCCGGTGCGCGCGTTCGGCTTGCCTACCATGGTGAAGTGGAGAACAGCGGACTGGCCGTGGGCATCGATATCGGCGGCACCAAAGTGGCGGCCGGCGCCGTCGACGGTTCCGGGAACGTGATCGCGGAGCTGGTCCGTCCTACTCCGGGTCACGATCCGCGGGACGTGGAAAATCTTATCGCGGCGCTCGTGCGCGAGGTGGCGTCGGAGCACCCTGTGGTGGCCGTGGGCATCGGTGCGGCCGGCTGGATGGACCTGACCGGCGGCACCGTGTTGTTCAGCCCGCACCTGGCCTGGCGGAACGAACCGCTGCGAGACAATCTGGAACGGCTGCTGCGCCGGCCCGTCACTGTAGTCAACGACGCCGATGCCGCCGCCTGGGGTGAATTTCGGTTCGGTGCGGGCAGGGGAGAGCCGCGACTGGTGTGTATCACGCTGGGCACCGGCATCGGCGGCGCCATGGTGATGGATGGCCGTCTGGAGCGGGGCCGCTGGGGAGTCGCGGGGGAATTCGGCCATCAGGTGATCATGCCCGGGGGACACCGCTGTGCGTGCGGAAACCGCGGCTGCTGGGAGCAGTATGCCTCCGGCAATGCCCTGGGCCGCGAAGCGCGGGAGCTGGCCGCCGCCAATTCGCCGGTGGCGCAGCGGTGGCTGCAGGCCGCGGGCGGCGTCGTGGACGACATTACCGGCGCGGTGGTGACGGAACAGGCCAAGCAAGCCGACCCCGCCAGTGTGCGGCTGCTGGAGGAGACCGGCGAATGGCTGGGGCTGGGGCTGGCCAATCTGGCCGCGGCGCTGGATCCGGGCATGTTTGTGATCGGCGGGGGACTGTGCGAAGCCGGCGATCTGCTGCTGCGGCCGGCCCGCCATGCGCTGGAGCGGAACCTGACCGGCCGCGGGTTCCGCCCGCTGGCGGACGTCCGGCTGGCAGCCCTGGGGCCGAAGGCCGGGATGATCGGGGCAGCAGACCTCGCGCGGGCTGCCGCCGGCTGATCCTGCTGCCGGTCGCGTCAGACGCGCGCCCCGTCGTCGTACCCGTCGCGCTCCTTCGGCAGCCGGAAAAGCAGGTAGACGGCGGAAGCCACGAAGAGGACCACCATTCCCAGCACCGCAGCGAACGGTGCGCCGCGCCACAGCATGGCGGTCAGCAGCAGGCCCAGCGGAGCTCCTACGGCGCCGATCCAGGCCAGCACCAGCAGCGGCTCACCGGCTCCCAGCGGCTCGGGTTCAGGCGGTACGTAGCCCTCGTCCTCATCCGGTTCCTCGACGAAGTAATCCCGCGGCCCGGCGCCCCCCGGCGCGGGGACCTCGGGCAGGCGGTGCTCAAAGATAGCGCGCAGACGCTGCGGATCCGTACCGCTGTCCGCGGCCGGCTGCTCCGGCAAGGGGCCGTCCGGGCTCCCGGAGTCGGTTTCTTCCAGCCGGGCTACCAGATCCTGCCAGACGGCGTCGTCCCGGTCCTGATCATGTCCCGGCACGGGTGGCTCCTGTGTGCATTGGTGACGTGGCCGCAACGGCCTGAATGAATTCCGCCGATCGGCGGTAGATCAGTTCGGCGTCGTGGTCCATGGTGGCCACGTGGTAGCTGTCCGCGAGCGGCACCACTTCCAGCCGGGCAGTGCCGATGCGGCGCTGCAGCACCCGCATGGATGATTCCGGCACAATATGGTCCACGGCGGAACGGAAGACCAGCGTCGGAGCGGTGACCCGGGGCAGGTCTGCCACCACCGTCTTGAAGAGCTGGCCCAGTTGGTGGGCTGCTGCCACCGGGGTGCGGTCGTAGGCGCCCTCGTCGATGCCTGGCATGTTGATGTCATTGCCAATGGCCGGCACCGATTTCAGGACGTACTTCATCACTCCGCTGAACGGTGCGCGGGGATCGGCGATGGTCAGTCCCGGGTTCACCAGCAGTACGCCGGAGACCGGGCGGTGCGCAGCCAGCCGCAGCGCGAGCGCGCCGCCCATGGACAGGCCGGCGACGAAGACCTGGCTGCGCTCGCGGGCGAGTTCGGAGAAAGCCTGCTCGGCCGCTCCGTACCAGCTTTGCCAGCGTGACGTTCCCAGCTCCTGCCATGTGGTGCCGTGGCCGGGCAGCAACGGCAGCCGCACCGCGAAGCCGGCAGCGGCCAAGCTCTCCGCCCAGCCCCGCATGCTGCGCGGGGAACCGGTAAAGCCATGCAGCAGCACCACGCCCACACGGGAATTGGGGCCGTGCCCGGAACTGGAAAAGGCCCCGTCGAGAGCAGAAGTCATGGCACTATCGTGTCATTATGGGAGCCGTTCGGCCATTGATTGCCGTCCTCTTCCTTGCCCGCGTTGCACGCGGCGCCGCCACACGGACGCCAAGCTGGAGTAGAGTCTCAAACGGAATTGTTATGCGGCCTGCGGCGGCGGAATGGAAAGGCACACGTGTTCTACTGGTTTATGAAGACCATTGTCGTGGGGCCGGTGGTTCGCCTGCTCTTCCGGCCGTGGGTCAAGGGCCTGGACAACATTCCGGATAACGGGCCCGCCGTGCTGGCCAGTAACCACCTTTCTTTCTCCGATTCGATTTTCCTGCCGTTGGCGGTCTCCAGGCCCGTGGTATTCCTGGCCAAGAGCGAATACTTCACCGGCAAGGGCATCAAGGGCAAGCTCACGGCAGCGTTCTTCAAGATGACCAACCAGCTGCCGATGGACCGCTCCGGCGGGGCAGCTTCGGCCACGTCCCTGCTGGCCGGACGGGACGCGCTGCAGGAGGGCGGACTGCTGGGGATCTACCCGGAAGGCACCCGGTCGCCGGACGGCAAGCTGTACCGTGGCAAGACCGGCGTGGCCAAGCTGGTGTTGAGCACCGGAGTGCCCGTCATTCCGGTGGCGATGATCGGCACGGACAAAGTCCAGCCGATCGGCCGGCGCCTCCCCAACATCCGCCGGGTCGGCATCATCATGGGCAAGCCGCTGGATTTCTCCCGCTACAAGGGACTGGAAGACGACCGGTTCATCCAGCGCTCGGTCACCGACGAGATCATGTACGAGATCATGCGGCTCTCCGGGCAGGAATACGTCGATTCCTACGCCAGCACGGTCAAGGCGCGGCAATCGGCCCGCAAACCGGCCCGCGGCGAAGGCCAGCGCCACACCGCCGTCGGACTGCCCGCGGAGCAACCGGAACCGCCGAAGACGAAAGCGCCCGGTAGCATCACGGTGATCGGCGCAGCGACCCCTGCCGCCGAGGTGCCCGTCCCTCCCGGGGCAGCGAAGCAGCCCGGACCGGCCGTGGCGGCTTCCGGCGACGCTGACGGCGCCACACCTGCCGCCCCTGCCGCCGCCGCACCCTCCGTAGCCCCTTCACCCGCCGCAGAGGGCGCGGCCGGGCGGAATGAAGCAGCTGGCCAAACCGCCGCCCAGCAACCCGATGCAAGCGGGCTCCCGGACGGCGGAACACCCAGGGGATCAGGTCAGGACCTCCCGCGCTAATCCAGCCGCAATGTGACGGCAGGCTGGCGGAGCATGACTTCCCCACATGAATCCGGGCAGAGCCGCGGTCTACGATTGAGGCGTGACCGATACAACCTTCACTGCTTCCGTTCCCGACCAGCTGCCCACGGCGGCGAACTACCCCGGTTTGGATGACTGGCGCGATTTGCCGGTGGTGCAGCAGCCGAGCTGGCACGACGCCTCGGTCCACGCCTCCGCCGTTGCCGAACTGAACACTCTGCCGCCGCTGGTCTTCGCCGGCGAAGTCGACGTCCTGCGGGAACGTCTGGCCCAGGCAGCAGATGGCAAGGCCTTCCTGCTGCAGGGCGGGGATTGCGCCGAGACGTTCGGCGCAGCCACTGCCGACAAGATCAGCGCCCGGGTCAAGACCATTCTGCAAATGGCCGTGGTGCTCACGTACGGCGCCTCGCTGCCCGTGATCAAAATGGGCCGGATGGCCGGCCAGTTCGCCAAGCCCCGTTCGTCCAACGACGAGACCCGCGAAGGCGTGACGTTGCCGGCCTACCGCGGCGACATGGTCAACGGGTTCGACTTCACCCCCGAGTCCCGCGCGCACGATGCCAGCCGAATGGTGCAGGCGTATCACACCTCCGCCTCCACGCTGAACCTGATCCGCGCTTTCACCCAAGGCGGATTCGCCGACCTGCGGCTGGTGCACCACTGGAACAAGGGCTTCACCGCCAACCCGGCACATTCCCGCTACGAATCGCTCGCGCGCGAAATCGACCGCGCGGTGAAATTCATGGACGCCTGCGGAGCCGACTTCGATGCGCTCAAGCGGGTGGAGTTCTTCGCCAGCCACGAAGCGCTGGTGCTGGACTACGAGCGGGCCCTGACGCGCATCGATTCGCGCACCGGCCTGCCCTACAACACCTCGGGGCATTTCCTCTGGATCGGCGAACGCACCCGGCAGTTGGACGGCGCGCACGTGGAATTCCTGTCCAAGGTCCGCAACCCGATCGGGGTCAAGTTGGGACCGACCAGCTCGGCCGACGAAGCCCTCCGGCTGATCGACAAGCTGGACCCGGAACGCGAGCCCGGGCGGCTCACGTTCATCACCCGGATGGGCGCCGGCAATATCCGCCAGAAGCTGCCGGAACTGGTCAAGCGGGTGACGGACAGCGGCGCCAAGGTGCTGTGGGTGACCGACCCCATGCACGGGAACACCGTCACCTCGCCGAACGGCTACAAAACCCGGAACTTCGACGACGTGATCGACGAAGTCCGCGGCTTCTTCGACGTGCACCACGAACTCGGCACCTTCCCGGGCGGCCTGCACGTGGAAATGACCGGAGACGACGTGGCCGAGTGCCTCGGCGGCGCCGATCCAATCGACCAGAACGCCTTCTTGGACCGCTACGAGTCCGTCTGCGACCCGCGGCTCAACCACATGCAGTCGCTGGAGATGGCGTTCCTGGTGGCCGGAGCACTGTCCCGCCAGCGGTAGCTGCCGCAGCTGCGCCGAACAAACCGCAGAAGGCCCGGAACCATCGAACAGGTTCCGGGCCTTCTGGCGTCCTGACGTGCCGCGGGGTCGACGGTCCGCCCGGCCGGCGCACGGCCCGGGCTGCCGGAATCACACCACGGTCAGCGTGATGACGGAGCCTTCGGGCACCGACTCATTGACCGGATCCTGGGCCCGGACGGTGCCGAAGAAGCCGCCGAGGATTTTGTTGACTTCCACCTCGAAGCCCAGTTCCCTCAGCTGGCGCTTTGCATCGTCTAGCTGCTTGCCCACCATGTCCGGAACGTCGACCATCCGCGGTCCTTTGGAGAGGGTCAGGGTGACCGTGTCGCCGCGGACCACCTGGCCCCCGGCGGGAGCCTGCGAGGCGACCGATCCCTCCGGGACATTGCGGTCGAAGACGGCCTCAGGTGCTATCTCGACCTTCAGCCCGGCTCCTTCCAGTGCGGCGACGGCGTCGCCCTGGGACTGGCCTATTACCTGCGGGACGTCAAAAGGCTTGGGCCCCTTCGAAACGGTCAGCTCGACGGCGGTGCCCCGCCTGAGCTGTTCGCCTTCGGCAGGTTTCTGGCCGAGCACCGTGCCCGCGGCCACGTCCTCGTCGTAGGCCTTCTTGACCTTGCCGGCGCTCAGATTGGCCTCTTCCAGGGCGGCGGTGGCCTTGTCTAGGGTCATTCCGGCCAGCGGCGGGACCGGGAACAGCTGCGGCCCCTTCGACACGACGAGCGCCAGATGCTCGAACCGGCGCACTTCGATGGGCGCATCCGGCTCCGTGCCCACGGCGATCCCCTTGGCCACCTTCTCATCGAAGACTTCCTGGAGCCTGTACTCCAGCCCTTGCTCTTGGAGCATGCTCTGGGCTTCCGCCACTGGTTTTCCGGCGACGTCGGGGACGGAAACGAGCGCGCCGGGACCCATGCCAAAGAACCACCCCGCGGCGGCAACCAGTGCGGCCAGGATCGCCAGCACCACAATCCAGATCACGCCGCGGCGCCGCGGGTTGCCGGGACGCAGGTTCTGTTCGGGACGCCGGGCGTTGCGGGTGAGTTCCCGCTGGCGCTTTTTCGCCTCCCGAGTGGACAGCGGCCGCTGCTCGTCCGCCGGCGGCGCGGCGGCCTCGCCAGCGCTGAAAATCTGTGTGTGCTGGGTGGGACGGGAGATCACGGTGGTGCGGTGTGGATCGGAGGCAATCACCTCGGTGGCCGATGCCCCCGCCGGTTTGGCCGGTCCGGCCTGGAGATCCAGCTGTGCGTCGCTGAGCGACTTGTGCACGTGCCGCAGTTCGCCGAGCAGGGCCGCTGCATCCACCGGCCGCTGTTCCGGGTCCGACCCCGTGCACCAGAGCACCAGTTCGTCCAAATCGGCAGCGAGCCCGGGCACCAGGGTGGAGGGCGCCGGAACGGTGGAATTGACGTGCTGGAAGGCCACCTGGATGGGCACCTCGCCAGTGAAGGGCTGGCGTCCGGTCAGCATCTCGAACAGCATGATCCCTACGGAGTAGACATCGCTGCGTTCATCGGCCGCCGTGCCGGTGACTAATTCGGGCGGCAGATAGGCCACCGTCCCGATCAGGGTGCCGGTGCTGGTGCTGGTGGTGATGGCGCGCGCCAAGCCGAAATCCCCCAGCTTGATCCGCCCGTCGTCGGACATCAAAACGTTCTCCGGCTTGATGTCCCGGTGGACCAGGTTGGCGGCGTGCGCGGCGGAGAGCCCCTCGACGACAGGATCCAGCACGGCCAGCGCGTGCCGGGGCGTCAGCGGCGCAGACTCGTTCAGCAAGTCGCGGAGCGTGTGCCCGCGTACGTACTCCATCGCCAGATAGGCGACGTTGCCGTCAATCCCTTGGTCGTAAACGCCCACCACATGCGGGTGTGAAAGCCGGGCAGCCGATTTGGCTTCGCGCTCAAACCGCTCAAGGAAGCTTCGGTCTTCTGCCAGATATGGATAGAGGACTTTGAGCGCAACATTGCGGTCAAGCCGGGTGTCGGACGCCAGATAGACGGTGGACATGCCGCCGCGCGCCAGGCGCGAGACAACGCGGTAGCGCCCGTCGATCAGGGCGCCGACCAGTGAATCAGTTGCCGGTTGCTGCACTCTACGATCCTAGTCCGATGTGCGAAAGGACCCGAATCAACTGTGTAATTCGGGTCCTTTTCGCCGTGGGCCGGTGGCCGGCTAGAACTTCTTCATGTGCGACTTCACCGCAGCCACGTAGGCCTTGGTGTCCTCGTACATGCCGTAGGTCAGCACGCCGTACTGGCCCTGGTAGTACGACGCGATGGCGATGTCCAAGGACCGGCTGGTGCTGACCAGGGACCGAATAATCGCTACCCCGGCGGCTGCGTTGTCATAGGGATCCAGCAGGTTGAGCTTGCGGCCCACCAAACCCGAGGCCCATTCGCCCGAGGAGGGGATGACCTGCATGGCGCCGATCGCGTTCGCCGGCGATACGGCGGTCTGCTGGAAGCCGGATTCCTGATAGGCATGCGCCAGCGCCAGCTTGGGATCGACGCCCATCTTGCGGGCGGTCTCGGCGATGATGTCCTTCATCTGCGCCTGGCTGGGCTGCGGCGTGGAGAGCAACAACCGCTTGTTCTCGTTCGCCCTGGACACCACTGCCTCGGGGTAGGTGTAGTGCAGGAAGGTGCTCGGCACCAGCGGGGCGGTGGAAGCAGTGCCGACGTTCGACGTCGTGGTTTGCGAGGCCGTCGAGTTGCCGGGGACGCTGATCTTCTGGCCCGGGTAGATGATTGACGTCGATTTCAGGCCGCTGGCCTGCAGCAGACTGGAGAGCGTCACATTGAGCTTGCCGGCGATCCCGGAGAGCGTGTCGCCGGACTTGACCGTGTAGCTGCCGGAGCCGGTGGCGGTGCTGCTCTGGACCGGTGCCTTGGACGACGTCGATGCGCTGGATACGGAGGCGCCGGTCACCTTGATCTTCTGCCCGGGATAGATCACCGACGTGACCTTGAGGTTGTTGGCGGAGAGGACGGCGGCCAGGCTCATGCCGTGGCGGGCGGCGATGCCGGAGAGCGTGTCGCCCGGCTTGACCGTGTAGTTGCCGCTGGCGGAGGTGCTGCCGGTCTTGGTGGAAGCTTTCGACCTGGTCTTGGGCGAACTGCTGGCTACGGAAGCCGCTCCGCCCATGACCTTGATCTTTTGGCCGGGGTAGATGACCGAGTTGATCTTGAGGTTGTTGGCCGAGAGGACCGCGCTCAGGCTCATCCCGTGCTTGGCGGCGATGCCGGAGAGCGTATCGCCGGACTTAACCGTGTAGTTGCCGGAACTGGAGGCTTGGCCGACCCTGGGGGAGGCTTTAGCGGTGGTCCTGACCGAGGCGCTGGAAACGGAGGACGCTGCGCCGTTGACCTTGATCTTTTGCCCGGGGTAGATGACCGAGTTGATCTTGAGGTTGTTGGCCGAGAGGACCGCGCTCAGGCTCATCCCGTGCTTGGCGGCGATGCCGGAGAGCGTATCGC
>NZ_JBNHFF010000014.1:0-51023 GCF_059089965.1 Arthrobacter sp. SPT-J7 | reverse complement strand
GAGGACAGAACCATGGCCGGACTGACAGCCCCGCTGCTGGGACTGGAAAAGCAAAGCCTGCGCGAGCAGGCGTTAGCGGCGCTGAGAACCGCCATCACCAGTGGGGAACTGGAACCGGGGCGGCATCTCGTCGAAACCGAACTGTCCGAAATGCTCCAGATCAGCCGCGGAACACTCCGTGAAGCACTCCGCCAGTTGGCACAGGAAGGCCTGCTGTCTGCAGGGCCTCGGGGCCGCCTCTCCGTCCGTAACCTCGACGCGAAGGAAATTCGCGACATCTTCGCCGTGCGAGCGGCCCTTGAAACACTAGCGGCACGGACGCTGTGCGAGCTCCCGGACCGGGTTCATGCCATCGAGTCCCTGCACCAGACCATAGACGTCATGGAGGCGGCTCAAGATAAGTCGCTGGCCGAGCGGATCGAATCCGACATGGAATTCCACCGCACACTGTGCCGGCTAACCGGCAACGAAACCCTGCTTCACTCATGGACTTCGCTGGAGGGCTCCATCAGGATGTCCATCATGTTCGCCGGCCGGGAAAAGGGCGTTAAGAACATGAGCGTTGACCGGCATCGTGACATCGTGGCCGCCATCGAAACCGGAGACGCGTCCCTGGTACGCAAAACCATCCGCGAACACATGGACACCGCGGCCGACAACCTCGTGGCCTAGGCGTGCCTCTTCCCATATCTGTCGAACCAAAAGGCAGAGGCAGTTCGTCTCCTTAGGGCACACCCAAACCTGACGTCAGGCAGCAGCGGCAGGGAGCGTCAGAATAGGTTCCAGATCGCGTTACCAGGCATTCCTCCCATGCAGCCATAGGTGTCATCCTGACAGTTCTATCCAGTAGTCATAAACGGCCAAGCCCTGTCAGCACCTTCCTGATCTGAGAGGATGCCAGTGCATGGGAGCAGCAGGTGCTCCGCATCTGCTGAAGGATGGAGGAACGCATGGCCGCTGGCTCCCGGACCGCGCCGGACCGGATCGCGAGGTTCAGTCTCGCTTTCATCGGCGTACTGCTCATCGCGGTTAACCTCCGGGTGTCCTTTGTCAGCGTGGGTCCTGTGCTCGAGAACATCAGTGATGACCTTGGCCTTTCCAGCGCTGCAGCAGGTTTCCTTACCGGCCTTCCGCTTATTGCCTTCGCGGTTTTCTCACCCGTGGCGCCCGGCTTTGCCTCCCGCCTGGGCCTGGACCGGGCACTGTGGATGTCACTGCTGATCCTCGCCGCAGGCATCGTGCTTCGCTCCCTGCCCGTACCCGGCTTCATCTGGGCCGGCACCGCACTGATCGGCCTGGCCATCGCGTTCCTCAACGTCCTGTTGCCTTCCCTCGTCAAGCGGAACTTCCCCACGAAGGTCAGCCAGATCACCGGAAGCTACACCGCCACGCAGGCCGCCTTCGCTGCGGTCGGGGCCGCCGTCGTCGTCCCCGTCTCACAAACGTCCCCGGCAGGATGGCGGCTTGCCCTCGGCATCTGGGCGGGACTGGCCCTCATCGCACTGGCAGCACTCCTGCCATGGCTGCTGCAGCGCAGGGCAGGAACCGCACACCCCAGCACCCCGCATCTCCCCTATCGCTCACCCTGGGCTTCAGCGCTGGGCTGGCAGGTGACGATCTTCATGGGACTGCAATCAATTGCCTTCTACGTCCTGATGGCCTGGCTGCCCACCATCGAACAAAGCCGCGGCATCCCCGCCACTACTGCCGGCATGCATCTGTCCGTCTTCCTCCTCATCAGCGTGTTCGCCAGCCTGGCCACCGGGGCCCTCCTGCACCGGGGCCCGGACCAGCGGCTTGTATCCTTCATGAGTGGCGGCCTCATGGTGGCGACGTTCCTCGGGCTGGCCATCGCCCCGGACCTGGTACTGCTCTGGGTCCTTCTCGGGGCAGTCGGCTGCGGAAGCCTCATCGTCATCGCCCTGTCCCTGTTCAGCCTCCGCACCGTAAATTACCCGCAGGCAGCATCGTTGTCCGGCATGGCCCAGTCTGTTGGCTACGGACTGGGCGCGGCCGGGCCGGTGATGTTCGGAGCTTTGCGCGACCTCAGCGGGGACTGGACGCTTCCCCTCGTTGTAACTGCAGGCATCATGGTGGCTGTCGTGGTAACCGGTGTCCTTGCCGGGCGGAACCGGGTCATCAGCGCCGCCTGACGCGCGAGCGCGAACGTGATTGTCCAACAAGGAGCTGGGAATAGCCGATCTCGGCACCCCGATTTCGGCGAAGCTATCAGGATTCCCACCGGGCATCTGCCCGCGACACCGATTACCTGGTGCCGTAGCTTACGCCAAGGAACTTCCAGGAGCTTCGCCGCCAAGGTGCCCCAGCAGCTCCGCCTCGGCCGCGTCGAGGTAGGCACGCAGTTCCGCCGCGGCCTTTTCGTTCTCGCCTGCGCGCAGCCGCTTAACCAGCTGCGCGTTGCGGTCCACGTAGTGCGCATGGAAATCCGGCGCTGAAGCCATGGTGTGGAAAACCAGCCGCATTTCGGCGAGCACCCACTCCATCATCTTCCGCAGCGATCCGCTCCTGGTGAGTCCTACCACCGCTTCGTGGAACGCCTGGTTCGCGTCGGCCATCTCGGCGACCGACCCGGCGTCGCGCGCGGCCTGGGCCCGCCGGACGATGGCCTCCATCATGTCAAGTTCCCCGGCCGTAGGTTCCGACCACAAAACGGCTGCAGGTTCGATGGTGCGCCGGATCCGGTAGATTTCGCGCACCTCCTCAACTCCGGGCGAGGCCACGAAAACACCGCGGTTCGGAATCCGCGTCACGATGGACTCACCGGCAAGTGTCGTGAACGCCTGCCGGAGCGTGTTCCGCGAAACCCCAAGGGAGGCCGACAGCGCCTGCTCCGACAACTTTGATCCCGGCGCCAGCTGTCCCGCCGCAATCCGCGCACGCAGCACGGACGCAATCCACGCCGTAGTATGCGCGTGTTCAGCAGTCCCCGCTTCATCCTTCAATGCCGTAATCATCGCCTTCGATGCTAGCCGGCAGTACTGATGACCTCGCCCAGCACGTCTCCGCGCTCGACGGCGGCGCCCGGCTCCTGGCTGCCCCGGCGGAAAGAACCGCAGGACAACGCGGACACCACGGTCTCCATCTTCATCGCCTCCAGCACTGCAACAGGCTGGTCGGGAGTCACCCAGGCACCATCCTCAACCAGCCACTTCACCAGGTTTCCGCCCATCGGGGCGGTGACCCTGCCATCCGCTGCAGGGCGGTCCGCCGTGGGGTCGCCGGTGGAAGCAGGTGCCGCGGCAGCACCCCCGCCACCCATCAGGGTAGCGAAAACCTGCGCGGGCAACCCGAGTTGGACTGCCTTGCCATCGATCTCCACGGTGAGGGTCTCCCGCCGTGCGACGGGACCGGCAAGGCCGGTCTCAAGGGAGGCAGCGAGCCGCTCAGAAAATTCGGATTCGATCCAGGTGGTGTACACCCTGAGCCGGTCCGGCTGGGTGAAGTCCTGGTCCCGCACCACGGCCCGGTGGAACGGGACGACGGTGGGCACGCCCTCGATCCGGAGTTCGTCCAGGGCGGTGCGGGCGCGGCGCAACGCCTGTGCCCGGTCCTCGCCGTACACAATCAGCTTGGCCATGAGGGAGTCATATTCGGCGGGGATGGTGGACCCTGACCGGACGCCCGTGTCCACGCGGATCCCGGCACCCGTGGGCGCCTCGAAGACCTCGATCCGCCCCGGCGCGGGCAGGAATCCGCGCCCCGCGTCTTCCGCATTGAGGCGGAACTCGATGGCGTGGCCGTGCGGAACCGGGTCCTCCGTGACGGACAGGGGCAGGCCTGCGGCGATGCGGAACTGCTCTCGGACAAGGTCAAGGCCGGATGTTTCTTCGGTGACCGGATGTTCTACCTGCAGCCGGGTATTGACCTCGAGGAAAGAGATTACCCCATCCGGTGCAACGAGGTATTCCACTGTGCCGGCGCCGGTGTAGCCGGCCTCGCGGCAGATGGCCCGCGCCGACTCATGGATGCGGTGCCGCTGCTCATCGGTCAGGAACGGCGCGGGCGCTTCCTCGACGAGCTTCTGGTGGCGCCGCTGCAGCGAGCAGTCACGCGTTCCAACCACGACGATGTTTCCATGCGTGTCCGCCAGCACCTGCGCCTCGACATGCCGCGGACGGTCCAGGAAGCGTTCCACAAAGCACTCGCCGCGTCCGAAGGCAACGGTCGCCTCCCGTACCGCGGAATCGAAGGCATCCTCGATGTCCTCCAGCCGGTGGGCAATCTTGAGCCCGCGTCCGCCACCACCGAAGGCTGCTTTGATGGCTACCGGCACCCCGTGCTGCTCCGCAAACGCCCGGGCTTCCTCGGCGTCGGCAACAGGCCCATCAGAGCCCGGCACCAGCGGAGCGCCTGCCCGGACCGCGATCTCCCGGGCGGTAACCTTGTTCCCCAGGCTGCTGATCGCCTCCGGCGAAGGACCGATCCAGGTGAGGCCGGCGTCGAGCACGGCCTGCGCGAAATCGGCGTTTTCCGACAGGAAGCCGTAGCCGGGATGCACTGCGTCGGCTCCGGCGCGGGCAGCGACCTCGAGCAGCTTTTGGATGTTCAGGTACGTTTCGGAACCGGCGGAGCCAGCCAGGGCGTAGGCCTCATCGCTGATGCGAACGTGCAGCGCGTCGGCGTCGGGATCGGAGTACACCGCCACAGATGCCAGCTCGGCATCGGCGCAGGCGCGGGCAATCCGGACGGCGATCTCGCCGCGGTTCGCTATCAGGACCTTTTTCATGGCGGCTTCCTTCACGGTTTTTGGCTGGCGATGGGCCGGAGCGTTTCGGGATCCACCTCGATGAAGCGGATGGCGGTACCCGGGGGAAGCTGCGCGGCCACGGGCAGGTCCTCCGGTACGACGACGCCAATCACCGGATACCCACCGGTCACCGGGTGGTCGGCCAGGAACAGCACCGGAAGGCCCGACGGCGGCACCTGCAGTGAGCCGGCCACCACGCCTTCGCTGGGAAGTTCCTCGGGACGCGCGCGTTCCAGGGCGCCGCCACCTCCGGGGGCGGCAAGCCTGACCCCGATGCGGTTGGACTCGGCAGTCACGGTCCAGGCCTGTTCCGTCAGTGCTGCGCGCGATTCCGGCGTAAACCAGTCCTGGCGTGGACCGGCGGTAACCCGGAGGGCCGTGACCGATGCGCCTTCCCTGATGCCGGGGGGCAGCGTGGAAGGCTCGGCGACTCCGACGATACGGTCCCGTTCCACCTCGCCGACGGGTAACACGGTGCCTTGCTTCAGGATGTCCGGACCGATGCCGGACAAAAGGTCGGTGGCGCGGCTGCCGAGCACGGGTTTACATGCGATTCCGCCACGGGCGGCGAGGTAGGTGCGAAGTCCAGCGTCGGGCAACCCGAGGCGCAGGCTTTCACCGTCGTGCAGGGCAAAGGGCGCGTACATGGCAGCGGGCCGGTTACCGCGTGCTCCCTCGATAAGGGCTGGTACCGGCGCACCCGCGAGGGCGAGGGTCAGTTCACCCTGGGCCCGGACCGCCAACCCGCCAAGGACGGACTCAAGGACGGCGTCGCCTGGCTTGTTGCCGACCAGCCGGTTCGCCTGGCGGGCACTTGCCGTGTCTGCGGCACCGGATACCGGAACGCCAAGGTCGCCGAGCCCGGGCCGTCCAAGGTCCTGGACCAGTGACTGCGGCCCCGGCGCGAGGATTTCGAGGGATTGGCCTGCCCTGGCCTCCGCAGGGACGGCAGACTTCCCGGCATGATCGGGGAGCTCAACCAGCTCCCGCACGGGCACATACTGCACCCTCATGCCGGGGCGGAGGAGGGCAGGCTGCTTCCGCCCGAGGTCCCACATCCGCTCAGCCGTGCGCCCGATCAGCTGCCAGCCGCCCGGGGAACGCCGCGGGTAAACGGCGGAAAAGTTGCCGGCCAGCGCCACGGATCCGGCCGGAACAGCTGTGCGGGGGCTGGTGCGGCGGGGCACCGTGAGCGACTCGTCCTCTCCCACCAGGTAGGCGAACCCCGGCGCAAATCCGCCGAAGGCCGCCGTCCAGATCTGGCCGCTGTGGGCCTTGATCACACCGTCCGCTCCCAGGCCGGTAAGCCGGCCTACTTCGGCGAGGTCTTCGCCGTCGTACACCACCTCGATGCGGACCGGGTCGCCGGACGCCAGTGGCCCACTGGACGGTGCGAAGTCCAGGGCTGCGAAGGCTTTGCGGCCAGCCCTGGCATTGGTCCGGGAGTCGAAGACGGCAAGGACCGTCCGGGCAGCTGCTATCACCTCGACCTGCCCGGTTAGCGGATACTCCACCAGGTGGGCGTGCAGGGCGAGGACGGCGTCAAGTGACTCCACCTCAATGAGCAGGGCGCGCGGCCCGGCCCACCGGATTTCCTCTCCAGGGATGCCAGGGCTCACACGAAGCTCCGAATGCTGACGCCGGCAGCGTCATCGCCCATCGTCCAATTACCGAAAGACTGCCAACGTCACTGTTGAGATCGATGTAAGCCACAGTGATCCTCGTCTCGTTAGGTGGCCCCAACAGCATGCACGAGTTTTGCCGATTGTTCAACAATGTTCCAGGGGTACCACCTACAGCACCTTGCGGATGGTCTCCTCGAAGCTGGTGACGTGGTGCAGGGCCAGCTCGCCGGCCCTCTCGGCGTCGCCGGCTGCCACCGCCTTGAGCAGATCGACGTGCTCAGTGATGTGTCCAGTCACCGAGGGAACCTTGTCCAGCACCACGCACCAGATGCGGGTGGCCAGGTTGTCGTAGCGGATCAGCGTGCTTTCCAGGTGCGCGTTCGCGGCCGCCTTGTAAATCAGCCGGTGCACCATCAGGTCATAGCGCATGAGGTCCCGCGACTGCCCGGACGTGGGCTCAATCCCCGCAATGGCATCGGCCACCCGCAGCAGTTCGCGGCGCATGCTCTCGCTCGCCCGGACTGCAGCACGGCGGGCGGCAAGGGGCTCCAGCAGTTCCCGGATTTCCGAGACGTCGGCCAACTCAGTGAAGTCAACATTGGTGGCAAACGTTCCGCGGCGAGGATAGGAAATCACCAGGTGATCCACCTCAAGCCGCTTGATCGCCTCACGCACGGGAGTACGTCCGAAGCCAAGCTCACCCGCCAACTGCCCGTCATTGATCGGCTCCCCCGGGCGGATCTCCAGCATGATCAGCTTGTCCCGCAGCTGCCGGTACGCGGCCTCCGCCTGGGACGGAGCGTCCTCCTCCACAGGGGTCAGAGCAAGAAGTGCATTCAAGGCGCCGCTCCGTTCTTCGATGACGGCCGAACCGGACGCGGTAGCTTTTTGCCGCTTTCGGTCCAGCTATTGACTCTGCTGTGATCCCGATCATACCATTGACCTCAGACTGATATATCAGTTATCAAGCAAATGGTATTTCAAAAGGAGCATCCGTGGTTGAGCAGTTGAACGAGCGACTTTCCGTCGTCGATCCCGAGGTCCAGCAAGCCATCACCCATGAGCTGGGCCGCCAGCAGTCCACGCTGGAAATGATCGCTTCGGAGAACTTCGCCCCGTCCGCAGTCATGGAGGCACAGGGTTCGGTCCTCACCAACAAGTACGCGGAAGGCTACCCCGGCAAGCGCTACTACGGCGGCTGCGAGCACGTGGATGTAGTGGAGCAGCTGGCCATTGACCGTGTCAAGGCCCTGTTCGGCGCCGAATTCGCCAACGTCCAGCCACACTCCGGCGCCCAGGCCAACGCCGCTGCCATGTTCGCCCTGCTGAACCCGGGCGACACCATCATGGGCCTGAGCCTGGCCCACGGCGGACACCTGACTCACGGCATGAAGATCAACTTCTCCGGCAAGCTCTACAACGTGGTCCCTTACCACGTGAGCGAATCAGACCTCCGCATCGATATGGCTGAAGTCGAGGCACTGGCCCTTGAACACAAGCCCAAGCTAATCGTTGCCGGCTGGTCCGCCTACTCCCGTCAGCTGGATTTCGCGGAGTTCCGCCGTATCGCCGACCTCGTTGGCGCTTACCTCATGGTGGACATGGCCCACTTCGCCGGCCTGGTGGCCGCCGGCCTGCACCCGAACCCGGTGCCGTACGCCGACGTCGTCACCACCACTACGCACAAGACCCTCGGCGGCCCGCGCGGCGGCGTCATCCTCGCCAAAGAGCAGTACGGCAAGAAGATCAACAGTGCCGTATTCCCCGGCCAGCAGGGCGGCCCGCTGGAGCACGTTATCGCCGCGAAGGCCGTAGCCTTCAAGCTGGCCGCCACCCCCGAATTCAAGGAACGCCAGGAACGCGTCCTGCAGGGATCAAAGCTTCTCGCCGAACGGCTCCTTCGCGACGACGTTGCCGCAGCAGGAATTTCCGTGGTCAACGGCGGCACGGACGTCCACCTGGTCCTCGTGGACCTCCGCAACTCTGAGCTGGACGGACAGCAGGCCGAAGACGCCCTGCATCGCATCGGCATCACCGTCAACCGCAACGCCGTTCCCTTCGACCCCCGCCCTCCGATGGTCTCCTCCGGACTCCGGATCGGCACCCCGGCCCTCGCCACCCGCGGCTTCGGCGCCGAGGAATTCGCAGAAGTTGCGGACATCATCGCGACGGCGCTGATCGCCTCGGCCGGCAACGGCACCTTGGCCGGGGACGCCGTCGTCGAACTCGGCGCCCGCGTGGCCGCCCTTGCCGACCGGTTCCCCCTCTACCCCCACCTTTCGCAGGATGACAGCGGCACCGATATTGCCGCCTTTGAAACAGACATGATTGGAGCAGCCCAGTGAGCACCCAACAGCTCCCCGAGCACCCGGATTTCCTTTGGCGCAATCCGGAGCCCAAGTCCTCGTACGACGCCGTGATTGTTGGCGGCGGCGGGCACGGACTGGCCACTGCCTACTTCCTTGCAAAGAACCATGGGATGACCAACATCGCCGTCCTGGAAAAGGGCTGGCTGGCCGGCGGCAACATGGCCCGCAACACCACCATCATCCGTTCGAACTACCTCTGGGACGAGAGCGCTGCCATCTACGAGCACGCCCTCAAGCTTTGGGAGATCCTGCCGGAGGAGCTCGAGTACGACTTCCTCTTCAGCCAGCGCGGCGTGATGAACCTTGCCCACACCCTGGGCGATGTCCGCGAAAGCATTCGGCGCGTCGGAGCGAACAAGCTCAACGGCGTGGACGCGGAGTGGCTTGATCCCCAGCAGGTCAAGGAACTTTGCCCCATCCTGAACATTAGTGACAACATCCGCTACCCCGTCATGGGCGCCACATACCAGCCCCGCGCCGGTATCGCCAAGCACGACCACGTGGCGTGGGCTTTCGCCCGCAAGTGCGACGAGCTGGGCGTGGACATCATCCAGAACTGCGAAGTCACTGGCTTCGTCAAGGACGGTAACCGCGTGGTGGGCGTCAAGACCAACCAGGGCACCATCAACACCGAAAAGGTGGGCCTCTGCGCTGCCGGGCACAGCTCGGTCCTGGCCGAAATGGCCGGTTTCCGGCTCCCCATCCAGTCCCACCCGCTCCAGGCCCTGGTTTCCGAACTGCACGAGCCCGTCCACCCCACGGTGGTCATGTCCAACCACGTACACGTCTACGTTTCCCAGGCGCACAAGGGCGAACTGGTGATGGGTGCCGGCGTTGACTCCTACAACGGTTATGGCCAGCGCGGTTCCTTCCACGTGATCGAGCACCAGATGGCGGCCGCCGTCGAGCTCTTCCCCATCTTTGCCCGGGCCCACGTGCTCCGGACCTGGGGCGGCATTGTGGATACGACGCTGGATGCGTCCCCGATCGTGGGCAACACGCCGGTGGAGAACATGTTCGTGAACTGCGGCTGGGGTACCGGCGGGTTCAAGGGCACTCCGGCTGCCGGCATGACCTTCGCCCACAATATCGCCACGGGTGCCCCGCACAGGCTGAACAAGCCGTTCGCGCTGGAGCGGTTCGAGACCGGTGCGCTGATCGACGAACACGGCGCTGCCGCCGTCGCCCACTAGCCGCCAGCGAACCTGCACTTTAGAAAGAAGACGCACATGCTGCTCATCTCCTGCCCCAACTGCGGCTCGCGCGACGAGACCGAATTCCATTACGGCGGCCAGGCCCACGTAGCCTACCCGGAAAACCCGAACGGGCTGACCGACCGCGAATGGGCCGAGTACCTGTTCTACCGGGACAACACCAAGGGTGCCTTCGCTGAACGCTGGCTCCACAGCACCGGCTGCCGCCAGTGGTTCAACATGCTCCGCGACACCGTCACCTACGACATCCAGGCCGTCTACCCCATGGGTGCCCCCCGGCCGGACGCCGCCGGCCAGCTCACCCCCGACGCCGGCACTGCCAGCACCGCCGCTGACAGCACCACCACGGGGACTGCCGCGCCGGACATTTCCGGTACCAGTACTTCTGCAACCAGCACCACCGCCCCGGAAGGAGCAACCAAGTGACTTCCCGTAACGCCCGCCTCGCCGCCGGCGGACGCATCGACCGCACCATCTCCTGGCGTTTCACCGTGGACGGCGAAGAGTTCACCGGCCACCCGGGTGACACCCTCGCCTCCGCCCTGCTCGCCAACGGCCGCATCGCCGCCGGCAACTCGCTTTACGAGGACCGCCCCCGCGGCATCATGTCCGCCGGGGTGGAAGAATCAAACGCCCTGGTCAAGGTGCAGCCGCGCTTCCCCGGTCACGTAGCCGAGTCCATGCTCCCCGCCACCACCGTCACCCTGGTGGACGGCCTGCAGGCTGAACTCCTCAACGGCCTGGGCAAGCTGGACCCCGAGGAAGACCGCGCCGAATACGACAAGAAGTACGTCCACACCGACGTCCTGGTCATCGGCGGCGGCCCTGCCGGCCTCGCCACCGCCCGCGAAGCCGTCCGCACCGGTGCCCGCGTGATGCTCCTGGATGACCAGCCGGAACTGGGCGGATCACTCCTGTCCGGGTCCACGGCACCCGAACTGGCTGAGACCATCGAGGGAAAGCCTGCTTTGGAGTGGGTGGCTGACGTCGAAGCCGAACTCGTCTCCGGTACCGAATCCACCGTCCTGAACCGCACCACCGCCTTCGGCGCCTATGACGCCAACTACGTCATCGCCGTCCAGAACCGCACCGACCACCTGTCCTCGCCCGCCGCGTCCGGTGTGTCCAGGCAGCGTATTTGGCACATTCGTGCCAGCCAGGTGGTGCTTGCCCCCGGCGCCCACGAACGCCCGCTGGTGTTCGAGAACAACGACCGGCCCGGCATCATGCTCGCCTCGGCCGTCCGTAGCTACCTCAACCGCTATGCAGTCGCCGCCGGCCAGCGCGTGGTCATCAGCACCACGAACGACAGCGCCTACGCCCTGGCCGCTGATTTGCGCACCGCCGGCGTCAAGGTCGCCGCCGTGGTGGACGCCCGGCCGCAGCTCTCCGAGGTGGCCGCTGCCGCCGTCGAAGCAGGCACCCGGGTGCTGATCGGCAGCGCGGTGGCCAACACCTCCGGTGCCGAGTCAGCAGACGGCCGCCTGAACGGCGTCACCGTCCGCAGCATTAACGACGACGGCGAACTCACCTCTGGGATCGAACAGATCGCCTGCGATCTGCTGGCCGTCTCCGGCGGCTGGAGCCCGCTGGTCCACCTGCACTCCCAACGGCAGGGCAAGCTGCGCTGGGACGACGAGCTGGCCGCCTTCGTGCCAAGCACCGTCGTCCCCAACCAGCAGATCATCGGCTCGGGCCGCGGCAGCTTCGACCTCGCAGACTGCCTCGCCGAAGGAACCTCGGCCGGCGCGAAGGCGGCCATCGCCGCGGGGTTCGCGTCCGCCTCCGAACCCGCGCCGCTCAGCGAGCCGAAGGCCTCCGCTCCCACCCGCCAGCTGTGGCTTGTGCCCGGCGAGCAGGGGACCCCGGAAGACTGGCACCACCACTTCGTGGACTTCCAGCGCGACCAGTCGGTGGCCGACGTGCTGCGCTCCACTGGCGCGGGCATGCGGTCCGTGGAACACATCAAGCGCTACACCTCCATTAGCACCGCCAATGACCAGGGCAAAACCTCCGGCGTCAACGCAATCGGCGTCATCGCCGCCGCGCTGCGCACCGCAGGCGAAGCGTCCCGCGGCATCGGCGACATCGGCACCACGACCTACCGCGCACCCTTCACCCCCGTTGCCTTCGCGGCCCTCGCCGGACGCCAGCGCCGCGAGCTGTTCGACCCCGCACGCGTCACGTCGATCCACCCGTGGCACGTCGCCAAGGGCGCCCTGTTCGAGGACGTCGGGCAGTGGAAGCGGCCCTGGTACTACCCGCAGGACGGGGAGGACATGGACGCGGCCGTACTGCGGGAATGCGCCGCCGTCCGCGACTCCGTGGGCTTTATGGACGCCACCACTCTGGGGAAAATCGAGATCCGCGGCAAGGACGCCGGTGAGTTCCTCAACCGGATCTACACCAACGCGTTCAAGAAGCTCGCGCCGGGCTCCGCCCGCTACGGCGTAATGTGCACGGCTGACGGCATGATCTTTGACGACGGCGTGACCTTGCGTCTGGACGAGGAAACCTACTTCATGACCACCACCACCGGCGGCGCTGCCAAGGTACTGGACTGGCTGGAGGAATGGCTGCAGACCGAGTGGCCGGACCTGGACGTGCACTGCACCTCGGTGACCGAGCAGTGGAGCACCATAGCCGTCGTCGGGCCCAAGTCCCGCGAGGTCCTCGCCAAGGTGGCACCGGAACTGGCTGCCAACGGCGGGCTGGAAGCCGAAGCCTTCCCGTTCATGACCTTCCGCGAAACCACCCTCGCCTCCGGCGTCCGCGCCCGCGTCTGCCGAATCTCCTTCTCCGGCGAACTGGCATACGAAATCAACGTACCGTCCTGGTACGGCCTGAACACCTGGGAAGCCGTGGCAGCCGCCGGGGCGGAATTCAACATCACCCCCTACGGCACCGAAACCATGCACGTGCTCCGCGCCGAAAAGGGCTACCCCATCGTCGGTCAGGATACGGACGGCACGGTCACCCCCCAGGACGCCGGCATGGACTGGATCGTCTCCAAGGCCAAGGAATTCATCGGCAAGCGCTCCTACTCCCGCACTGATGCACAGCGCGAGGACCGCAAGCACCTGGTGAGCGTCCTGCCGGTGGACGGCACGCTGCGTCTGCCGGAAGGCACCCAGCTTGTGGAAAAGGGCCGCTCCACCAACCCGGCCTACGGGCCCGTGCCGATGGAAGGCTTCGTCACCTCCAGCTACCACAGCGCAGCCCTGGGCAGGTCGTTCGGCCTGGCACTGATCAAGAACGGCCGCAACCGCATCGGCGAAACCCTGGTGGCTGCCGCCGGTGACCAGCTCGTGGACGTCGTCGTCGCCGAAACCGTACTTTTTGACCCCGAAGGAACCCGCAAAGATGGCTGAGACAACAGCACCCGCAATCTCCTACGAGAAGAACCTCTCCCTCCGCATCAGCCCCGCGGCCCAGCTCCGGGCAGCATTTGAAACCGGCTCCGTCCGGGGCGTTGTGGAGCTGTCCGAAGTGGCCTTCCTGACCATGGTGGGCCTTCGGGTCAACCGGAACAGCGACGCCGGACAGCGCGTAGCCACCGTCACGGGCGGCCTGCCTGCGGCATGTGGCGCCGTGAGCGGCACCAGGGACACGTCGGTGCTGTGGCTCGGGCCCGAAGAGTTCCTGGTGGTGGCACCCACCGAAGCCCATGAGTCCCTTGGCGGCGACCTGATCCAGGCACTCCGCGAAGCACTCGGCGACGGCGAAGGCCAGGTGGTGGACCTCTCCGCCAACCGCACCACCTTCGAACTCACCGGACCCCGGTCCCGCGCCGTCCTCGAAAAGGGCTGCTCGCTGGACCTGCACCCCCGCGTGCTGAAAGCCGGCACCGCACTGTCCACGGAGATCGGCAACATCCCCGTGGTCCTGTGGAAAACCGGCGAGGACACCTTCCGGATCTTCCCCCGCGCGTCATTCGCCGATTTTTTGGGCCGCTGGCTCCTCGACGCCATGCGGGAATACGCCTCCCCCGAGGTCCCCTAAATGGCCCTCAGCGTCCTGGACCTGTTCTCCGTTGGCATCGGGCCGTCGTCCTCACACACGGTCGGCCCGATGCGGGCAGCGAAGCTGTTCGCAGACGGACTCAAAGGCGACGGACACCTGAGCTCCACCAGGCGGGTGCAGGCCGAACTGTTCGGCTCGCTGGGCGCCACCGGCCGGGGCCACGGCTCGGACAAGGCCGTGGTCCTGGGCTTCAAGGGGCTGGACCCGGAAACAGTTGACACCTTCACCGCCGATGACCAGGTGGCGGCCGCCGCCCTCGACGCCGAACTGTGGATCGGCGGCGACCACCGGGTGGACTTCAACTGGGACGAAGACGTGGTGTTGCACCGTCGCAAGTCCCTCCCGGCCCACCCCAACGGCATGACCTTCCGCGCGCTGGACCACACCGGGGCAGTCCTCAGCGAACGGAGCTTCTATTCGGTTGGGGGCGGCTTCGTTGTTGACGGGGACGTCGATGCCGGCGACAGAGTGGTGGCCGACTCCACCGTCCTTCCCTACCCGTTTACCAGCGCGGACGAGCTCCTGGAGATCTGCGCACGTGAAGGCATGTCCATCTCGGACGTTATGCTCGCTAACGAGCTGGTCTGGCGGACCGAAGAGGAACTTCGGGAAAAGCTGCTGGGGCTGTGGGCGGTCATGCGCGAATGCGTGGACAACGGCTGCGCTGCGGAAGGGATCCTTCCGGGCGGGCTCAATGTCCGCCGCCGCGCGCCGTCGTTATTCCAGACCCTGGCGGCGGACACCGGGGTGACCGACCCGCTCCGGGCCATGGAATGGGTGAACCTGTTCGCGCTGGCCGTGAACGAGGAAAACGCCGCCGGCGGGCGCATCGTCACGGCACCCACCAACGGTGCGGCCGGCATTGTCCCGGCCGTGCTGCACTACTACGTGAAGTTCGTCCCCGGCGCCAACGACGACGGCGTGGTCCGCTTCCTGCTGGCCGCGGCCGCCGTCGGAATCCTGTTCAAGATCAACGCCTCCATTTCCGGGGCCGAGGTGGGCTGCCAGGGTGAAGTGGGCTCGGCCTGCTCCATGGCCGCCGCCGGGCTCTGCGAAGTGCTGGGCGGCACGCCTGCCCAGGTGGAAAACGCCGCCGAGGTGGGCATTGAACACAACCTTGGCCTTACCTGCGACCCGGTGGGCGGGCTGGTGCAGATCCCCTGCATCGAGCGGAACGCCATCGCCAGCGTGAAGGCCATCAACGCCGCCCGCCTTGCCCTGCACGGCGACGGCAGCCACAAGGTATCCCTCGACAAAGCCATCAAAACGATGCGCGAAACAGGAGCCGACATGAAAACCAAGTACAAGGAAACCTCCCGCGGAGGCCTTGCCGTCAACGTAATCGAGTGCTGAGCCATGACTGCCATCCAGACTGAAACTGTTGCTGCAAATCCCCCCACCACGGTGGAGCACGTCCTCACGCTGGACTGCTCCGAATCGCCCGGCATTGTCCACGCCGTCTCCGGCTTCCTACTGGAGCATGGTTGCGACATCATCGACAACCAGCAGTTCGGCGAGCGTTCCGAGAAGCACTTCTTTATGCGGGTGCATTTTGCGTCCTCCGGCGACGCCTCCACCACGGACACGCTGCGGGCCGATTTTGGTCCCGTTGCCGAACGCTTCGGGATGCGCTGGCGGCTAGAGCCGCACGGTTCCAAGCGGCGGGTGCTGATCATGGTATCCAAGTTCGGGCACTGCCTGAACGACCTGCTGTTCCGGGCACGCATTGGCGAGCTCCCCGTGGACGTGGTGGCGGTGGTCTCCAACCACACCGACCACCAGGCCCTGGTGGAATGGCACGGGATCCCGTTCTTCCATGTGCCGGTCACTGCCGCAACCAAGCCCGCGGCCGAAGCACGCCTGCTTGAACTGGTGGACGAGTTCGATGTGGAACTCGTTGTCCTGGCCCGGTACATGCAGGTGCTCAGCGACAACCTGACCCGGAAGCTGGACGGGAAGGCCATCAACATCCACCACTCGTTCCTGCCGAGCTTCAAGGGCGCCAAGCCGTACCACCAGGCGTACGCCCGCGGCGTGAAGACTGTGGGCGCCACTGCGCACTACGTCAACAGCGAGCTGGATGAGGGGCCGATCATCTCCCAGCAGACCGTGGACGTGGACCATACGTACGGGCCCGAGGACCTGGTGGCCGCCGGCCGCGACACCGAATGCAAGGCCCTGTCCAATGCAGTCCGCTGGCACTGTGAAGGCCGGGTCATCCTGCAGGGTAACCGGACGGTGGTGCTCCGCTAGCCCCCGCGACGCTCTCTCACTTGATGTGGGGTTTCCCGCGGCGCTCTCTCACTTGATGTGGGGTTTCCCGCGACGCTCAGTCGCCGTTGGCAAACCCTGCCGCCTGCGGGTGGTCAAGCCGGCCCCTCCGAAGTGCCCGTTTGATGCGTTGCACTGCACCTTCGAAACCGTCAGCAGAGTCATCCTTGCCAAGCACGAGGATTGTCCAGCCGGCTGATTCGAAGGCGTTGTCCCGTCGCCTGTCGCTAAAGATCTGTGCGTCGCCAAGGTGATGCCCGCCGTCGTACTGGATGGCAAGGCGGCGATGACGGTAACCCAAGTCGGCCGACGGCGACCTCGCGTCTCCCGCGCGCAAAGGCACCTGAAGTTCAGGCTCGGGCAGGCCCGCGCTGACGATAGCCAGGCGGAGCAGCGATTCGGGCGCGGAGTCCGCACCCACCCGCATCAGATCCAGCGCTTCGCGTGCCCTGACGATGCCTTGGAGATTCGGGTGGCGGCCCACCAGGATGCGAAGCCCCGCCAAGGTGTCGTAGGGCTGTGTCCTTCCCTCAAAATGTACCCGAGGGATGCGAATCAGTTCGTCACCCATGCTCACCAGATCATTGAGCGGCAGGACCCGTGCCAGGTCGAGCCAAGTGCGGGAGCGGGTGCTCAGGCTGATGCCGTCAACCACTTCAATCTCATTTTCAAGGGCCAGGACGGTGTGCCCGAATATGCCCTTCCGGCGGACCGACGGCAGCGCACGCGGCTTACTGAGATGCAGTTCCGTGGAATCGGCCAGCCACGGTGGCAGCACTTGACACCGGAGACGGGCCGCGGTCACGTGTGAAATCCAGGCGCCGGGCGACGCAGCGGACAACGCCCTGGCGGCACCTTCCAGATCGAAGTCCCAACCCGCCGGGCGATAGAGACCGCGGCCCACATTGACGACATCCTTGCGTCGAAGCCTGTCCAGAGTGACGCCGGAAGCCCTGGCCGAACCGAAGGTGAAAGGAGCCTCTGCCAACGGCGGGGGCAGGAAATGTTGCTTTCGCATGCTGGCATTGTGCCTCGGCGCGGCAGGACGCTGCAGAAGTTATCCACAGGCCTGCCGTTGGCGTCTGTGAACGAGAGAGGATCGCCGGGAAACCCACGTTAAGTGAGAGAGGATCGCCGGAAAACCCACGTTAAGTGAGAGAGCGTGCCGGGGTTATTTGGGTTTGGAGGGCGGCGAGCCGGGTGGCCAGGTGCAGGGCGGGCAGACGGCCGGTTCCGCGGGGGTCGCCGCCACAGAGGGAGAAAATGCGCTGGAGCCGCTGGTGCATGGACTGCCGCTCCACATGCAGCTCCCGCGCAGCCTGGGCCGTATTGCAGCCGGAGTCCAGCCAGACCCGCAGCGTCTCCACCAGCTTGGACTGGCGCTGGGCGTCGTGTTCAAGGACGGCGGCGAGCTGCTGGCCGACGAACTCCCGGCGCAGGGCCTCGTCAACGGAATGAACTGCAAACCGTTCCACAGCGAAAGCCTGGGCATCCAGGACCTTCCCGTGCCCGCTTGCCCCGGGTGCGGTTCCCCCTGAGCTGACGCGTCCGACGTCGGCAGCAAGTTCCAGCGTGAGCCTCGCCTCCGCGAGCGACCACGGAGCGAAGGATATGCCCGAGGCAATGGGCCCGACGGCGCTCACCGTTCCCTCCGGTACGTCCAACGACTGCAGGCCGTCCACAATCTTTTGCCGCTCATCCTGGGCATTCCCGGAGCGGAGGACACCCAGTGCGAGGAGCTCCGCGTTATCCGCATAACTGGCACCGTGCTGGCCACCCGGGTCCAGCAGGTGCTCCACATTTCTGCGGAGCTGCTTCGAGGCGGAGGACCGGACAACAACCGCCACCACTTGTGCAGAGACAGAAATACCTGCGGCGGGAGCCAGCTCCTGCAACCGCCAGTTTTGCTTGCCGGAATCAATGGCCCGGATCAGGGCAGCGCCGGCCATCTCCTTCAAACCCGGAGGCATCCGTTGCAGCAAGGCAAGGGCCAGGATGTCCACAGACCGGTTGCCGGCGATCCGCGCCAGGTTCACATCGGCTTCGCCGCGCACCTGCAGCGCCAGGCGTGCCGACGGTATTCCGCGCACGGGCACTTCAATATGGACGGTGCTCTGATGCTCGCCGGAGACGCCGTCCACGGAAACGGGTGCTTCACTCTCCCCCGCAGGTTCAGCACTCGCGAGGGTAATCCCGGCGGTAGAGGTGAGCACCACCTCTGCACCGGTGGCCGAAGCCAGGACAGCAAGAATCCGGTCAAGGCTGCCTCCATGCGCGAGCTCCACCGCCATGGCGTGGCTGGCCTGGTCGGCCTCCTGCAATTGGGCGGCGGACTGGCTGACAAGCTGTGAGTTGATTGCCTCCATGACCGCCACAAAAGGCACCACCCTGCGAAGCTCAATGAGCGGAAGCCCCGCTTCCTCGGCAGCCGAAATCATCGAGGAAGGAATGGAGGGCAACACACTCCCGGTCTCGACGGCGAGCGCCGCCACCCCGCGCTCGGCCAAGTCCCGAATGTAGCCCTCGCGGCGCTCATCGGAAGCCAGCGCGAGGGCCTGGCCGCCGGTCAGCAGCAGCTCCCCGCCGCCCAGCAGTAAGGCAATGTCCAAAACCTCACTCGAGTGGATCCACCGGAGCTGGGTTTGGGGAACCATCGCCGCCGCCGCACGGACCACGGGATCGGCGGCAGTGAAGGTGGAATGCCGCAGGACATCTTCCAAACGAACTGGCATGACACTCCGTCATATAAGTAGGAAAAGCTCACGACACATTGTAGATGGTGGATGTGGTCCCCGACACATAATCTTGAAGAATCCCCATCCCCTCAACGAAGAGGCCCCGATGCAACAACAACCCACAGCCCCTCGAGCCGAGCAATCTGTTCACACGGAAGACGTCGAAGCCTGGCTCCAGCCAATTCCCGAATCCCAGCGCACGCACAAGGTCTCCGGCCAGTTCTGGATCTGGGCGGGCGCCAACCTTGCACCGATCAACTGGGTGTTGGGCGCCCTCGGAATCCATCTGGGGCTGGGTTTCGCGGACACTGTGACAGTCCTGGTGCTGGGCAACCTGATCGGCATGTTGCTCTTCGGCTGCTTCGTCCTCCTCGGACAAAAGACCGGCGCCACCGGCATGGTGCTCGCCCGGGCCGCATTCGGCAGGCGCGGGAACTACCTCCCGGCAGCCATCCAGGCGCTCCTGGTCATCGGCTGGTGCGCCGTCAACACCTGGATCATCCTGGACCTGGTTATGGCACTCTTCGGAACACTCGGCTGGGTGGACCCCACAGCCGCCAACTACGGCTGGAAGATTGCCGTCGCCACCGGGATCATGGCCGCCCAGGTAGCCATCGCCTGGTTTGGCTACAAGGCAATTGCTGCTTTCGAAAAGTGGACCGTCCCGCCAACCATCGTCATCCTGGCCGTGATGTCCGCCGTGGCGTGGTTCGGCATGGACATCAACTGGGCCTACGCCGGCCCCGCCGGCAACATCCTGGAAGGCTCGGAGCGGATTGCCGCCATGAGTGCCGTGATGACTGCCATCGGCATCGGCTGGGGCATCACCTGGTTCACCTACGCCGCAGACTACTCCAGGTTCGTCAGCACCGAAGTGCCTAAGAAGAAGGTCTACCTGGCATCAGTCCTGGGCCAGTTCATCCCCGTCGTCTGGCTCGGCGTCCTGGGCGCAAGCCTGGCCACCAACAGCGGTGAAATTGACCCAGGCAAGCTCATCGTCCAGAACTTCGGCGTCCTCGCCCTGCCCGTACTGCTGATGGTGCTCCATGGCCCCATCGCCACCAACATCCTCAACATCTACACCTTCTCGGTGGCCACCCAAGCACTCGATATCACCATCAGCCGCCGCAAGCTCAACCTGTTCGTCGGCGTCTTCTCGCTCGCCGCCGTCGTCTTCTTCATCTTCCAGGAGGATTTCGCAGCAGTCCTCGACGCCTGGCTCATCGGGCTCGTCGCCTGGGTCGCTGCCTGGGGCGGCGTCATGCTGGTCCACTACTTCTGGATCGACAAGCGCTGGCCCGGCAATCCGGAAAGGCTGTTCGACGGCGTCGGCACCAGGCGGCTCCCCGGCTTCAACTGGGCGGGTATCACCTCCCTCCTGGTGGGCATCTTCGCCACCTGGCTGTTTATGTACGGCCTTGTCCCCGCCATGCAGGGTCCCATCGCGGTGGCCCTGGGCGGCTGGGACCTGTCCTGGCTCGCCGGCGGTCTTGCCAGCGCCACCAGTTACGCCATCCTGGGACCAAGGATGCACCGCAAATTCATAGAATCCGCCCCGGCTCCTGCCCACCGCCAGCTGCCCATCGAGCTGACGGGTGCTGCTGCCCAGCCCGGCACGCCCGCCGCTCTCTAAGCCGGACATTGCAGAACCGCGCATTTCCGAACCGTCGCACCTGGGCCAACCCGTTAGGACAGGACATCCCCACCATGACTCTTGAAGCATTCTCCGACTTCGCCCACCCCATCACCTGGCCCGAAGGCAAGCGTGCAGCAGCGTCCTTCACGTTCGACGTCGACGCCGAATCCTGCACCATCGCCCACGACCCCAAGAGCACTAGCCGGATGTCCCTCATGACCCACCAGTCCTACGGGCCCAAGGTGGCAGTCCCCCGCCTGTTGCAGATCCTCCAGCGGCAGGACATCCGCGCCACGTTCTTCGTCCCCGGCTTTACGGCCGAATGCTACCCGGACACCGTCCGCCGCATCGTGGACGCCGGGCATGAGGTGGCCCACCACGGCTACCTGCACGAGCCCATGCAGGGCATCGACGCCGCAACGGAGGCCCGCTACATCGACCGCGGATTGGATGCCCTGGTAAAGGCCGCCGGAGTGGAGCCGGTGGGGTACCGGGCACCGTGGTGGGAGCTCAACTGGCACTCGCCGGCGCTGCTGGCAGACCGCGGCTTCCTCTACGATTCAAGCCTGCTCGACGGCGATGCCCCCTACCGCTTCAGCGTCGCCCCGGGTGACACACGGGACATCGTGGAAATCCCCGTCGACTGGGCGCTGGACGATTGGGAGCAGTACGCTTTCTACCCCGGCGTCACGGGCAGTGGCGTCATCGAAAGCCCGGCCAAGGTCCTCGAGATGTGGACCCTCGAGGCGGAGGCGCACCATGCCCAGGGCAGCTGCTTTGTCCTCACCAACCATCCCTTCATCTCCGGGCGGCCTTCAAAAGCAGTGGCCCTGGAAAGGCTGATTGAACGCGTGAAGGCAATGGACGGCATGTGGGTGGCCGCCATGGAAGACATCGCGGAACACACCCGCCGGACAGTCCAGGAGGTCCATACCCACGCCCGCATCGAGGTACCCGCGTTCCCGGACACGGGGGCGAGGTTCACGCCGCCGGCGGTACGGGAGTCCAGCCCGGCAGCCGCAGGCAGCTAAACCCGACGCAACAAGGGAGTGGCACTGCGCCTTCAGCGAGGGCGCTGTACCACTCCCTTGTGTTCAAGCAGCTGCTGGCCCTTACGCCGCCGCCGACGTCCAACCCTGGGCGTGCAGTTTCTCGATGCCGTCCAGCAGCAGGTCGAGCGCGAACTCGAATTCAAACTGGTCATCGCAGCCCTGGCCAACAACGGCGTCCGGATCGTGGGCGGAAGCCATGGCGATCGTCAGGACATTCGGGTAGCGCCTGGCCATCTCCTGGAGCATTGCCTGCTGGGCCGCCTCGGCCAGGTCCGCCGCCGTTCCGTCTGTTGGCTCGGTCGGTTCCTGGAACAACTCCTGCGTGAAACCCCACATCCGGCTGCCGATGGCGTGCATAACGTGGTGGGTCAGATCGACTGAAAAGCCGCCGTCGAGGAACATCCCGATGAAGGAGTCCATATACCCGAGGACACCAGGCGTTTTGTTGGTACGGGTTTCAAGGACCTGCCGGGCCCATTGATGCCGCTGAAGGACGCTCCTGGCCGAAAGAATCCTGCGCCGGACCACGTCCTTCCAGCCCAGGTCCGTCGCCGGCGGATCGATCTCGGTGATGATCACGTCGATCATGGCGTCGAGAAGCTCATCCTTGTGGGCCACATGTTTGTAGAGCGCCATGGGCACCACGTCGAGCTCCTGGGCGAGCCTGCGCATACTCAGCGGCGCGATCCCTACCTCGTCAGCGAGCGCGACGGCGGCCTGCAGCACCCGGTCGCGGTTGAGGCGCACGCGCTGCGCCGCGCCCTGCCTGCTCATCCATCAGTCCTTCCGTTTCCTTGCACCCCTTGACCAGTGTACGGCGTACACCTACATTTGGTTCTGAAGGTGTACGCCGTACACCTAGTCCTGAAGGACGACCTGCTGGTCCGCTTCCGGAGGACAAGCACGCCGTCACCAAGAGGAGCAGGACAATGCAAACCACAAGGCAAAGTGCACCGGCGAAAGCGCCCGCGACTGCTCGCCGACGGCGGCGGGAGTGGCTTGTTCCCGTCGGCCTGATCTTCCTCAGCCTCATCCCGGTGATCGCCGGCGCCGCCCGGTTGACCGAACTGACCGGTGGAGCGGCAGTGACGGAGCGCAACGCCAGGTTCTTCGACTCCCCCGCACCGGTGGTAATCCACATCGTCAGCGTGACCGTGTACTCCCTGCTCGGAGCATTCCAGTTCGTTCCGTCGCTTCGCCGGCGCTTCTGGCACAGCATCGCCGGGCGGATCCTCCTGCCGGCAGGCCTGCTCGCCGCGCTCTCCGGCCTCTACATGGCCGTCTTTTACACCCTGCCGCCCAGCGACGGGCAGCTGCTGCTTGTCCTTCGGCTCGTTTTCGGTTCCGCCATGGTGGTGAGCCTCATCCTGGGACTTCGCGCAGTGCTGCGCCGCGACTTCACGAGGCATGGTGCGTGGATGACCAGGGCCTACGCCATCGGCCTCGGTGCCGGAACCCAGGCCCTGATCCTCATTGTGCCCGAACTCCTCGCCAGTCCGCCGGACGTCACAACGAGGGCCGTTCTGATGGGCGCCGCCTGGGTCATCAACCTCGCCATGGCGGAATACTTCATTCGCAGGCGCTCCCTTCCCGCGCGCCAAACGTCCCCCGCCCGCTGAGCCGGGCGACGACGTCGTAGGCCTTGTTCTGTGTCTTCCCGAGACGTTCCTTGACGCTGCGATACGCCCTGTTGAGGCTTCGCGACGTCCCCTGAACGCCCGCTACGGGATGATTGTGGCGCTGCCGCGTGCTCCGTAATCTCAACTCAGCATCCGCCCCCGCAAAGGAACGTCTAATGTCAGAGGCTTCCGACAAGAGTCAGGAACAGCAACCGCCGGCGCCAAGGTGCTGGTGGACGAGTAGGACCTGTGGGACGGCTCGCTGTCCGGCAAGCCGGGCGAGTTCCCCACCACCATCCTGATCGTGAGCCAGAAGTTCGCCACTGACCACCCGGACACCGTGAAGGCGCTCCTGAAGGGCCACGTGAAGTCGGTTGAGTGGTTGAACAAGGCGGCCGACGGCGAAAAGGCTTCTATCATCAACGCGGCATTGAAGGAGGCCGCGGGCGCCGAGCCGAAGGCGGACGTGATCGACAGGTCGCTGAAGAACATCGTGTTCACCGTGGACCCGCTCGCCGGAACCTACCAAAAGCTCCTGGCCGGCGGCGTCGCTGCCGGCACCACCAAGCAGGCCGACATCAACGGCATCTTCGACCTGACCGCGCTCAACAGCGTGGCAAGCGAGAAGACCTCGGCAGCGGAGCTCGGCAAGGAGTAAACGCAGCGGCTGGACGCTCTCTCACTAAATGCGTCATCCCGGACAACGCTCTCTCACTTCCATCGAGAAGGTGAGAGTGCGTTGCCGGTTTAAGTCCGTTGAGTGAGAGAGCGTCCCTCCTTGAGTATCAGCTAGACGGATACCTTATATCAAAAAGCTCGCCTTCCTCAAATATATGAAGTGCCTCACAGTAGTTACAGGACCTGCAAGCAACCAGTACCGCAGCCAGTAACCAGAAGGACTTCAACGTGGAAACTCCGCTCTCCCATCTTGCCCACCTCGAGATCACCACCCCGGACGTCGAAGCGTCGGCACGGTTCTACGAGGAAAAGTTCGGCATGCGCACCATCGACCGGGTAGGCGGTAACGTCTACCTGCGCTGCTGGGGCGATTACTACCGCTACAGCCTGGTCATCACCGAAGGCCCCGAAGCATCCCTGGGCCGCATGGCCTGGCGGACCAACTCCCAGGCCGCCCTTGAAGCTGCGGCCCAGCGCATCGAGGCGACCGGCGTCCAGGGCACCTGGACCCCCGGCGGCCACGGCTTCGGCAAGGCCTACGAATTCACCGGCCCCTACGGCCACCCCATGCGCCTCTTCTATGAGGTGGAAAAGTTCGTGGCTGAACCCGGATTCGAGTCCACGTACCCGGACCGCCCGGAGCGCCGGAGCAGCCACGCCGCCGCACCGCGCTTCCTGGACCACGTCACCGTGGCATGCTCGGATGTCCGCGGCTTCGCTAAGTGGTACAACGAGGCCCTGGGCTTCCGCGTGATGGCGTTTGTTGACCTGGACGAAGCTCCCATCACCGTGTTCTCCGTGCTGACCACCAACGAAAAGTCCCACGACCTCGGCGTCGTCCTGGACACCTCCAGCCGCGCTGGCCGCGTCAACCACATCGCCTTCTGGGTGGACGCCACCGAGGACCTGCTCCGCACTGCTGACGTGATGATGGAAAACGGCACTCCCATGGAATACGGCCCCTCCATCCACGGCGTGGGTGAACAGAACTTTCTCTACTTCCGCGACCCGTCAGGCCTGCGCGTGGAGCTCAACTCCGGCGGCTACCGCAATTACGTCCCGGACTGGGACGCCAACACCTGGAAGCCCTCGCTCGGCTCAAACAACTTTTACAAGAACGGCGCCATGCCGCACTCCATGACCGAATCCTTCCCGCCGGCCGAGGGCTTCACCGCCACTGAAGAAGGCGCCTCGCCCGAAATGAAAGAAGCCCTCCTCAACCCCTACGCCAAGCAGGGACGGGGCTAGAAAAATATGCCTGAAGCAACATATGCCCTCATCCGCTTCCAGGAGACCAGCGACAGCAAGGCCCGCACCGGTCTGCTGGTCGACGGCCGGGTCCTGCCGCTGGACGGGGACATCAACTCCCTGATCGAGCACTGGGACACCACCGAAGCCCAGTTGGACAGCCTCGCTGCCTCTGCGGGCGCGGACACCGGCCTGGCGCTGTCCGACGTCGAAATCCTTGCCCCGGTGAAGCCCGCGCAGGTCCTGCAAACCGGCGCAAACTACCGCAAACATGTGATCGACCTCGCCGCGGCCCACCGCGAACCGGGCGAGGACGAAGAGGAAGTGCGCGCCAAGACGGCGGCGATGATGGACAAGCGGGCAGGCCAGGGAACGCCGTACTTTTTCATCGGGCTCCCGACGGCGATCGCGTCGGCCACCGACGACCTCACCCTGCCTGCCTACTCCAAGTCCCATGACTGGGAGCTGGAGTTGGCTGCGGTGATCGGCAGGACCGCGTTCCGGGTCACCCCCGAGGAAGCCCTGGACTACGTTTTCGGCTACACCATGGTCAACGACATCACTACCCGGGAATACGTCTTCCGCAAGGACATGCCGGCCATCGGCTCGGACTGGTACCGCGCCAAGAACGCCCCCGGCTTCCTGCCCACCGGTCCCCTGCTGGTGCCGGCGAAGTTCTTTGGCGACCCGCAGGACGTCCAGGTGACGCTGAAGCTCAACGGCAAGGCCATGCAGGACGAGTCCACGCAGGACATGATCTTCGGCGTGGCCAAGCTGGTCAGCGAAGCCTCCCAGATCATGCCGCTGCGCCCGGGCGACCTGGTGCTCACCGGAAGCCCGGCCGGCAACGGCCAGCACTGGGGCCGGCTGCTGCAGGACGGCGACGTCATGGAAGGCACCATCACCGGACTGGGCACCCAGCTCATCCACTGCAAGGACGAAGTTCAGTGACCACCCAGGACACAGCACCAACCACCGGCACCGGGGAATCAAACGATTTCCCGGTGATCCGGCGTGAAGACCCACTGGGCAGCATCCGTGCCATGGCCAAGGCGCATAACAACTGGGGCCGCTGGGGCGACGACGACGTCCTGGGCACGCTGAACTTCATCGACGCCGCCAAGCGGATCGAAGCCGCCGCCCTGGTACAGACGGGTGAGGCGTTCTCGCTGTCCCAGCCGTTCGACACCAACGGCCCCCAGAAGGGGTGGCGCCGGCGCACCAACCCGGTCCACACGATGACGGATACCGGGGTAGACGCCGAGCGCGGCAACCAGGGTTTCCCGCATGGCTTCGGCGGTGCGGACGACGTCATCGCCATGCCGCTGCAGTGCTCCACGCAGTGGGACGGCCTGGGCCACATCTTCGACCAGGGCAAGGCCTGGAACGGCCGCGCCGCCGGCGACGTGGTCACCTCCGAGGGTGACCTGGTGACCGGGATCGAAACCGCCGCGGCCAAGATCGTCACCCGCGGCGTCCTGCTGGACATCGGCCGTGCGCTCGGACCGGACCTTGGCAGGACCGACGGCGAACTGCCGGACGGTTTCGCCATCACCCCGGAACACCTCCAGCGGACCATCGAACTGCAGGGGCCCAGCTCGAAGGTGGGCCGCGGCGACATCGTGGTAATCCGCACCGGACAGCACACCCGAGTCCGCCGTGACGGCTGGGGCGACTACGCCGGCGGCTCGGCCCCCGGCCTGTCCTTCACTGCCGCGCCGTGGCTGCACCGCTCCGAAATCGCCGGGATCGCCACCGACACCTGGGGCTTCGAGGTCCGTCCCAACGAGTTCGACGCCGCCTTCCAGCCCCTCCACCAGATCGCCATCCCCAACCTCGGATTGTTTTTGGGCGAGATGTGGGACCCGGACGGCCTGGCGGAAGCGTGCGCAGCGGACGGCAGGTACGACTTCCTGCTGACCGCGGCCCCGCTGCCCATCACCGGCGCTGTGGGATCACCCGTCAACCCGATCGCCGTCCGGTAGCTTTTCAGTTAGATCAGCAACACAAACCACCAGCAGTAGCGCCGTCAATACAAAGGAGTCAGCGATGGCAGCAGTACAGAACGTCGGAATCGTCGGGGCCGGAGCCGCGGGACTGACCGCAGCCATCCTCCTGGCCGAAGCCGGAGTCCGGGTGGAAGTCCTCGAGAAGGCCGCAGCACCGCAGACTCTTGGATCCGGCATTACCCTGCAGGGCAACGCCCTGCGGATTCTCCGCCAACTCGGCGTTTGGGAGCAGGTCGAGGCGAAGGGCTACGGGTTCAGCACCCTTGGCCTGCGCGCCCCGGACCCCGCCGGCACCGTCATGGCCGTACTGGACGACATCCGGACGGGCGGCGACGACCTACCCGCCACGATGGGCATGTACCGTCCCGACCTTACCGCCATCCTCCGCGGACGGGCGGAGCAGGCGGGCGCCCGCATCAGCTATGGCAAGACGGTCACCGGCATAACGGAGGACGGCGGCAGCGTCACCGTGAGCACAGCCGACGGCTCCAGCGCCACCTACGACCTCCTCATCGGCGCCGATGGACTGCACTCTGCCGTCCGCAAGGCCATCGGCATCGAGGTTGAACCCCAGTCCACGGGCATGGGCATCTGGCGTGCCTTCGTGGAACGCCCCGAGGAAGTGGTCCGCACGGACCTCACCTACGGCGGCCCCTGCTTCATCGCCGGCTACTGCCCCACCGGCCCTGACACCATCTACGCCTACCTGGTGGAGAAGGCCCAGGAGCGCAAGCACGAGCACGGCCCCCGCATCATGTCTGAACTCGCCGCGGCCTACGGCGGCCCCTGGAACGAGATTCGGGAGAACCTGGACCACGGTGCACGCATCAATTACACGTGGTTCACCACGCACCTGGTCGACGGGCCCTGGAACCGCGGCCGCAGCGTCATCATCGGCGACGCCGCGCACAGCTGCCCGCCCACGATTGCGCAGGGTGCTGCCATGGCGATGGAGGATGCGGCTGTGCTGGCCGAACTCCTGATCATTGCCGACGACGTTACCGAGACGCTCTGGAAAGAATTCACCGACCGCCGCCTGGAAAGGGCCAAGGCAGTTGTCGACGCGTCCGTCCAGTTGGGCCAGTGGATGCTCGACGGCGTCCGGGATGCCAACGTGCCCGGCCTCATGCACTCAATCTCCAGCCTGGTGAAGGAACCGGCATGAACATCCCCACCACTGAATCCCCCACCGTTGACGTCCACGCCCATATCCTGCTTCCGGCCCTTCAACAGCTGGTAACGGAGGCTGATCCCGAGGGCTTCGGCGCCCAGCAGGCCCTGGAAGTGCGGCGCAACGGACCCGAATCGATGGCAGCTTCGGGCCGGATGATCAAGGAGCGTTGGCCGCAGCTGACGGACTTGGACCGCCGGCTCGCGGACATGGACGCCCAAGGTGTGGACGTGCAGCTGGTTTCGCCGTCGCCGTCGCACTTCTACTACTTCGCAGGCGAAGAACTGGCACTGCAGGTAGCGAAGTCCGCCAACCAGGCGGTGCGGGAGTTCGTTGACCGCGCCCCGGAGCGGCTCAACGGCCTGGGCCTGGTCCCGCTTCAGCACCCCGCCTTGATGGTGGAGGCCCTGGAGCACACGGTGCTCGAGTGCGGGCTGCTCGGGGTGGAAATCGGGTCGTTTGCCGCCACTCCCGCCGACGCGGAGCGCAGCACTGTTGAGCTGTCCGATCCCCGGTTGGAACCGTTCTGGAGCCGGGCCGGGGAGCTGGGTGCTCTGGTGTTCCTGCACCCGTTCGGATGCTCCCTGGATGAGCGGCTGGACCGTTTCTATCTCGCCAACACAGTCTCCCAGCCTGCGGAAAACGCCGTGGCCCTGTCACACCTGATTTTCAGCGGGGTACTGGACCGGCACCCGGAACTGAAGGTCTTGGCTGCGCACGGCGGTGGCTACCTTCCCACCACCTTGGGCCGTTCCGACCGCGCCTGGAAGGTCCGGCCGGAGGCGCACGGCTGCGCGCAGCCGCCGTCGTCATACCTGAAGAAGCTGTACTTCGATTCGCTGGTCCACAGCCCGGCCGAACTGCGGGCGCTCGTGGCCGCGGTGGGTCCGGAGCAGGTGCTGCTTGGCTCGGACTACCCGTTCGATATGGGATCCGACCTCCCTGTGGACGAGGTTGTCGAGGCACGCCTTCCCGCAGAGGACGAGGCCCGGGTGCTATCAGGCAACGCTGCCGCCCTTGGCATCACGCCCGCTTCCATCCCCGCCGCCCGCCCAGCCTAAGGAAGATTCTTATGGTCAAGATCGCCCGCTGGAACCACGACGGCGGAACTCAGTCCGGCTTTGTCGACGGCGGGAAGTGCTACGCCCTTCCCGCCGGCCAAGGCATCCAGACGCTCCTGGACGCCGGGCTCGAAGAAACGTTGCACCTTGCCCGGCAGACCATCGGTTCAGGCCGCGCCATTCCGCTGGCGGACGTGCAGCTGCTCGCCCCGCTAGTGCCAGCCACCATGCGGGATTTTGTGGCGTTCGAGGAACACGTGGAAGGCGTCAGGAAGAGCATCGACGGTGTGGCCGGGGTGGTGCCCGAATGGTACGAGGCGCCCACGTTCTACTTCACGAACCCACACACAGTGACAGGCACCGGCGAGGTGATTGGTATCCCGGCGGGCTGTACGGACCTGGACTTTGAAACGGAAGTGGCCGCCGTCGTCGGACGCGTTCCCGGGAGCGACGGCCGCAACCTAACCTCGGCGGAGGCGCACCAGCACATCTTCGGCTACACGGTGCTTAACGACTGGTCCGCCAGGGACCTGCAGCGCCGCGAGATGAAAGTCAGCCTGGGCCCCTGCAAGGGCAAGGACTTCGCCAACACACTCGGCCCATGGATCGTCACCGCGGACGAGTTCGAAGACCGGCACGACGCCGAAGGGTTCCTGCCCATCTCCATGGCCGTCGAGGTTAATGGGCAGCTTATCGGGCAGGACCTGCTCTCCAACATGGGGTGGCCGTTCGCCGAGCTGGTGGCTTACGCGTCGCAGGACTCAGTGGTCCGCCCCGGCGACGTCCTGGGCTCCGGCACCTGCGGCAGCGGCTGCCTCGCCGAGCTCTGGGGACGGAACGGTTCCAAGACTCCCCCGCCCCTGACAACCGGCGACGTGGTGAAGATGACGGTGCAGGGAATCGGTACCATCGAGAACACCGTGGGTGAGCGGCGCGAGGCCGTAACCCTCGTGCCAGCCAGGACCCGTCCGCGCAACCGGGTGGCTACCGCGGTTCCCTCAGGAACCTAGGGTGGTTTCCCTGCAACTTGAAGGCCGGACCGTGGTGGTCACCGGCGCAGCCCAGGGGCAGGGCGCGGCGGAAGCACGGCACCTGGCGGAGGCCGGGGCACGGGTGATCGCCACGGACCTTGCGGCCGAGCCGCCGGCCGGACTGGCGCATGTGTCACCTGCTTCGGACGGTGAGCTGATATACCGCCAGTTGGACGTCGCTGAGGCTTCCGGCTGGTCCAGCCTTGCTGGGTGGGTCCACTTCCAAGGGTGGCGGGTGGACGGGCTGGTCAACAATGCCGGAATCACCCAGCGCAGCCGGCTGTTGGACGCCTCGGTGGCTGACCTGCAGAAGGTCTATGAAGTGAACGTGGCTGGCAGCCTGTTGGGAATCCAGGCAATGTCTCCGCTGATGGGCAACGGCTCATCGATCGTTAATGTTGGCTCTGTTGCCGGGTTGACCGCCCATTATCCGGTGGCGTACACCGCGAGCAAGTGGGCGTTGCGCGGGCTCTCCCAGGTGGCCGCCATGGAACTCGGGCCTCGCGGAATCCGGGTCAATACCGTCCACCCCGGTTTCATTGACACCGCCATGACGGCGTGTGCAAAGCCGGAGTTCCGGCAGGCCACCCTGGCTGAGACCCCACTGGGACGTACCGGAAGCGTGGAGGAAGTGGCCGGCGTCGTGCTCTTCCTCCTCAGCCCGCTGTCTTCCTTTGTGACGGGCGCAGAGATCCCGGTGGACGGCGGCCAGTCAAGCCACGGCGGCGCCAAGTCGGTGTCCGACGCCTTGCGCTAGCCGGGCAGCACAGCCGACCAGCCGCCGTCGACCATCAGGTTTGCGCCCGTCACAACGACGCCTCATCCGACGCCAGGAACAGGGCGCAGTTGGCGACTTCTTCCGGTGCACCGATCCGTCCCAGCGGGATGCTGCCCGCAATGGTCCGCATGGGGTGGTCCGCTGCCAACAGGTCGCCTTCGGTGGGCGCGGTGCGGACCATGCCCGGGCTGACGGCATTGACGCGCAGTCCATGCGGAGCGCCCTCAGCGGCAAGCTGTTTGGTCATGGCCACCACGGCACCCTTTGTGGCTGTGTGTGCCAGCCGGCCGTTAGTCATGGACCCGGTGACTCCTGCAGTCGATCCCACCAGCACAATGGCTGCGTTCGGCGCCTTGATGAGTTCCGGCCAGAAATACTTCACCGGCAGGAACACCACATCCATCTCGTGCTCCACGTTCCATTTCCAATCGGCAAAAGTGAGTTTCTCCACTGGCGCGAACCGCGTAACGGCGGCGTTGGCGTAGAGGATATGGACCGGGCCGTGTTCCGCCGCTACATCCAAGGCCCACCTGGCCACGGCTGCCTCATCCGTGAGATCCACCCGGCTGCTGCTCATCCGGCCACCCGCGGCGGTGACCGACGCAACCGTGGCCGCAGCGCCGTCGTCATCCATGTCGCAGCCGACCACCACCGCCCCTGCCCGGGCGAAGGCCAGCGCTGCCGCCCTGCCCTGGCCGCTGGCCGTCCCTGTGATGACGGCGGTCTTGCCGGCAAGGCGCTGGCTGGAGACAGGCATACAGAGTCCTTCCGAAAGCGTGTTTCTTCCGACTTTCGCAGGGATGGGCTGGACGGGGAACGGCCCTTTGGGTCTAGGTGGTATCTGCCGCGTGGATAGTCACAGGGTGGGCAGTAACCGGGAAGAGTTCGTGCAGCCGCGCGCAGGAACGCTGGACTACGGAGCGAAGCCAGACGCTGGCCGGGTCCTCCGCCTGGGATGGATGCCAATACATGGCCTCCACCAGGGAAGCTTCCGTACCTTCCGAAAACTCCAGCACAACGATGTCCGCGCCCCGTTGGGCCCGGGCCGCCAGCATCCGCGGGACCATCGCCACCAAATCCGTCCCTTCGACCAGTAGCGGCAGGGACAGGAACCCGGCCACCACGGCAGCCACGCGCCGCTGGATGCCCCGCGACTCGAACAGCTTGTCCGCCGGGGTGCTGATGCCCTCGCCGAAATATCCGACGGCGTGGGGAACCGAGGCCAGGTCCTCCAACGCCAGCCGGCGCTGCTGGAGCAGGGGATTGGCGGCGTCGGCAATAGCCACGAAGCTGTCACGGAACACTTGCTTGCTGGCGCCCTGCATGTGGTACCCGGTAGGCCCCACGAGCAGGTCGATTTTCGAGTAGTCGGCCATTTGGCCCTGGATCCCGGAACCGGCGGTGGGCACGAAGTCCACGGATACGCCCGGGGCCTCTTGGCGCAGGATGCCGCGCAGCGGACCCACAATCAGCGCCGCCGCATAATCCGAGGCGGCGATGACGAACTCCCGCTCACTGGAGGCGGGGTCAAAACCGGACCGCACACGCGTGGCCCGCTGGATATGAAGCATGGCTTCATCAACCAGCGGAACCAGGGACTGCGCAAAGGGCGTGAGGTCATAGGTGCGGCCGTTCCGCACCAGGAGTTCGTCATCGAAATGGCGCCGGAGCCGGGCCATGGCAGCACTGGTGGCCGGCTGGCTGAGCTGGAGCCGCTCCGCTGCCCGGGAGATGTTCCGCAGTTCAAGCAGGACCTGCAGGTGGGGCAGCAGGTTCAGGTCCAGGTTCTTCACGCTCATAGGTTATCCGGCCACCAATCCCCCTAGTGGCTGACGGGCACCATCCGGTCCCCTGACCAGGACAGCCGTGCACGCGGTTCCCAGTCCGCCAAGGGCAATGCTGAGGCTGGCGACTGCTGCCGCAGCCGCTGGCAACCACTGCAGGATGGCAGGACCAATTTGCGCCCCTGCAGGCTGCTTCCGCGCGGGAATCTCCAGGCAGATCAGGCGCCCAGTTCTTCTGCAACCTTCCGCGCGCCGCGGACTGCAATAGCAACGCTCATCAGTGTGGGATTCATGGCCGTCGCGGTCGGAATGAGGGCGTTGCCACCCACCACCAGGTTCTCGTAGCCCCACACCCGGGACCAGGGATCAGCCACCGAAGTGCCGTCGTCGGTCCCGCCCATCCGCAGGGTGCCCTGGTAGTGCAGGCTGGAGCCGTTGGGCATGAGCCTGGGCTCAGCGACGAACACGCCGAGGGCCTTGCCGGCGCGCCGAAGCCGTTCGGTCGCCTGGGCGATCTCCACGTTTTCCCGCTCGGTGAGCTCGTATTCGATGGTCATGTTGGGGAATCCCCGGTAGTCCGGCTCGTTGTCGTCGAAGGTGACGGCGTCCTCGTAGCGGGGGTGTTTGCGCATTCCGTAGCCCATGTTGACGTAGCCCCAGCGGTTCTCGGAGTACGGTGCACCCGGGTCCATGGGGAAAGGGGTCGATTCGGAATACATCACCTGGACGGAGAAAGGGTGCTCCGGCTCCGAGAACGGAATGCGGTTCACCGCTGCCACCGGGTCTGCCGGGTTCTGGGCACGGCGGGCCAGTTCGGCGTCGAGGTCCTCCTCGGTGGCAAAGCGGGCCATCTTGTCCGGGTCCAATGCCACTGTGGAAATAACCACGGGATGCTCCGTCAGGTAGTGTCCCAGTGCCGGTGGCCGGACGCCCGATGCCCACAGGAGCTGCGGGGAACGGAAGGCATCGGCGGCCACCACAACAACGTCAGCTGCCACAGTAGACGTCCCGCCCGTGCGCAGGTCCTGGACCGTGACCCCGGTGACACGGCGTCCGCCCAGTTCCACGCGCCGGACCAGGGTGAGGTCGCGGAGTTCGAAGCGCTTGGAGAGCGGGCTCTCCTTATCGATTAACGGTCCAAGGACGACGTCGGCCCCCGCCCAGCGCACGGACCCGTCAGGCTGCGGGTCCCCGGCCACCGGGAGGGTGCCCACCCCATAGCCTTCCGGCAGTTCCGCGGCGAACTCCTCATCGAGGAGGGATCGAATGGCTTCGCCAACTTTTGAATCGGCGAAAGCGGCGCTGTGGACGTGCAGCAGCTGCTTTGCGTCCTCAATCAGCCCGTCCCATTCGGCATCCCCAATGAAGGGGACCTTTTCGCTGAAGGCGGGCGACGGCGTCGCGCAGGTCCAGTGCGCACCCTGGCCGCCCACGTTGGTGGCCGCAGCCGCTGCGGGGAAGGAAGGTGCGTGGGCCGAGCCAGCTCCGCCGAAGTCGAGCAGGTGGGTGCCCTGCCGGGCAGTGAACATGCCTTCAGTAACAGTTCCGGCAGGGATGCCGAGCGACTCCCGGTAGGCACCGGCTTGCGGTCCCTGCGACATTTCCCGGGCGCGGGCCTTTTCCGCCGGGTCGTGGATGTTGCGGACACTCTCACCGGGAACTTCAGTGAGCTGCGGCCCGGCTTCGAACATGATCACCCGGGCGTTCGGGACCTGCTCCACAAGCAGCCGTGCATAGGTCGAACCGATAGGCCCGCTGCCAACGATGGCGATGGTGGGGTTAGACATGATGTCTCCTTTGGAATCAGGCCGAAAGGGATTCGGAAGTTGTTTGGGGAACGGCAACGGGTTCATCGGAAAGGCGGCCGTGCGGAAGCAGGACAGCTGCGAGAATTCCCACCGCATATGTGGCCGCCAGGGCGATGAAGATAGGTGTGAAAACCGCGCTGTAGATCTGCGCCACGCTGGCCTGGACTGCCGGGTCAGCTCCGTGGACCAGCTGCGGAGTCAGGGTTGAAGCCTCAAGGCCAGCTGGCAGACGGGCCGCCACGCCGAAGCCGATAACCCCGCCGATGATCGCGGTTGCCACTGTTGATCCGATCTGCCGCACCAAGTTGACGGTGGCGGTGATGGTACCGGTTTGGCTGGCCGGGACGGCGCCCTGTACCACTGCAACGATCAGGCTCATGAACGCCCCCGTGCCAATGCCCACCACGCCCATCACAATCATGGGTACCCACAGCGGAAGCCCGGCGGGCAGGACGGCCATCACGAACAGCCCGGCTGCTCCCAGGGAGGTTCCCAGGATCGGGAAGACCCGGTAGCCGCCCGTCCGGCTGGCCAGCCATCCGGTGAGCAGGTTGCTGATCAGCATGCCGAAAACGGTGGCGATGGGAACGAGCCCGGACACGGTGGCGGTAGTTTGGTATGCCATCTGGAAGTACGTGGGCAGGTACGCAGTGATGGAGAAGAGCCCGACGCCGATAATCGCCGAGAGCGCTGTGCCCGCCGCAATGGTCCGGTTGGCGAAAAAGTGGAGCGGCACGATGGGCTCGGAGGCGCGGCGCTCGATAAAAAAGAACGCCACAAAGCCGAGGACGCTGAGCGCGAGCGCTGCAGCGGTGGCGGGGCCAGCGCTACGTTCCGCAGCCCAAGTGACGGCGAGTACGAGGGCCACCAGGGCGGTGGTGAAGACGGCTGCCCCGGCAACGTCGAAGTGGCGGGGCGCGGGGCCTGGCTCCAGATGCGGCACAGCAATCAGCGCGAGGGCCAGGGCGGCCGCACCCACCGGTATGTTGATCCAGAAGACCCACTGCCAGCCCCAGTAGTCGGTGATCGCGCCGCCAAGGACGGGGCCTACCAGGATGGCAATGGGGAAAGCCGCGCCGATGATGGCCATGTAATGGGGGCGTTCACGCTGGGTGGTGACGCGGGCAATGATGGTTTGGGACATCAACTGCAGGCCGGCAGAACTCATACCCTGGAGGACGCGCGCGGCGATAAGCCACGCCATGTCCGTGGCGAAACCGCATGCGAGCGAGGCGGCCAGGAACATCACCAGTGAACCGATGAAGATCCGCCGGGCTCCCAGCACATCACCGAGTTTGCCGAGCACCGGCAGCAGCACGGTGCTCGCGAGGGTGTACCCCACAACAACCCAGCTCATTAGTTTCAGCGCGCCCAGCTCACCGGCGATCGTGGCCAGGGAGGTGGACACCACGGTGTGGTCAAGGGCACCGAGGAAGGAGACCGTGAGCAGGGAGATAACAAGGAGACGCAGTCTCAAGGGAGAAAGTGGCATAGTGATCTACCCGAACGATCGGGCCGTCGACGCGACGTGTTGTGTCCCCGCCGCACCATCACGACAGGGAACGGGTCCGTCAGGACCCCGGCGCCATTACTCACAATACCCGCACTTTGGTCTAGAAACAACAAAAGAATGCGGGGAACGAACGTACAGTAGCGTTTATCGGAGCAGATCTCTGGTAAGGGCCATATCCTTGAGCAGATCATCCAGGTCCATAGCGGGTTGGCCCGAAGCGCAGGCCTCCAGCGCCCGCCGGAGCGCTAGGCGCGCTGATGATTCATAACGTTCCGGGGCCCGCAATGTCCCTTCCTCCGTAAAGGTCTCCATCCGCGTCAGCCCGGCAGGCTGGTCGACCGCCACCTCCGTTCTTACCTCGCCGAGGGCCAGCACCTGGAGTAGGCCTCCCACGTGGAGACCCCCGACGGCGGTCGCCGACAGGGTGGTGGGAATCGTCCCGGCGTCGGAGTCGCCTGAGTTCAGGAGGGCGATCATGCTGTGCGCGGTGGCGATGCTTGACCGAAGCTCCAGGGATGCGCTGACGAGGGACCGCATCCAGCCAAAGCCGTCGCAGATAAGCTCATCGAGGCCTGTGGCGGGGGCAGCACATTCAACGGTCACGATCCGGGCGCGGCTGCCGCGTCTTGCCGCAACAGCATCAGCAACAACATCGGAACGGAGGCGCGGACGCTCAACGATGACCGGGATATCGCCTGGCCAAGGATGGGCTTCCAGGACCCCCCTCGGGAGCACGGCCGGTTCCGCAATCACCACCGCTAATGCTCCCGCGGCGCGCGCCGCCAGCAAGGAGTGCCACCAGTCGCCGGTTCCCGGGACCACCGCCACTGCGCCGCCCACGTCATCCACGAGTGCGGCACTAACAGGAAGTTCGGCAACAGCGGCGAGATAGGAAGGCATCGCGGCAAAGACGCCAAACCCTCGATCTCCTGCCCTCATTGCGGGGCACCTTCGAGGACTTTTGCTGCGGCGTCCGCGAGCTCGATGGCATAGTGCGCGTCAGCCAGCAGTTCGTCATACTCCACCGGAGCCTCACCCTCAAGGAGCGAGGCAAGCAGGCGCCACTCCGCCACATAACCGTCTTCCGGATCGCGGGGGTACTCCGTCCACTGCCCATCCACGTTCCGCACACGGATGGCAGCGCTTCCGGCATGGACAAACGCCGGCGGAAAGTTGACTTCGAGCCGGTCGTGGGAAGTGGTGATGTTCAACCGCCACAGGGCATCCGGCCCCTGCGGAAGCATGGTCAGCGCCAACTGGACCAGGACCCCGCCCGCCTCGTACCCCACGAGGTAACCGATCGGCGGAGCAATCCGCGCGTACACCACCTCGGCAATGCCGGGCGCAACGTCCCTCACGCCAGGAAGATCATGGACCGCGAGACCGGTAAGTAACTGCCTCAGGACAGTGGCCGCGACGGTTCGATTGCCGAGGTCAGGGCGTCCCCGCCGGGCAGCCTGGAAGGGCCCTCCTTCGGCAACCAGCCGGTGGTACCTGTCATTCGAGGGAAGCGCCAGCGTCACGGAGATGGCCTGCACCCGCCCCTCGAGGGCCACAAGGTGATGCTTGGCGCGCCCCCAGGCGGCATCAAAGAGGTGGTTCGTTCCCACCAGCAGGACCGTGCCGGACTCCCGGCAGGCAGCGATCAGCTCATCGGCTTGCTGCCGGCTGGCGGCCAGCGGCTTCTCGCAGAAAATGGCTCGCTTGCCGGCCGCCACGGCAGCCAGGATTTGGCGGGCATGCTCAGCAGGTGGGCTGCATATAGCAACCACATCCACCGCCGGGTCGGCAAGGAGCTCGGCCTCCCCCTCCGACCAGCGTGCGCCAAGCCTTTCCGCAGGCACCCGCGCACGGCCGCTTCCCGCGTCGGCAATATGGACCACCTTGTACAGGTCCCCCAAGCGTCCCAACACCGGCAGATGCAGCGCCGCAACGCCCGGCCCGGATCCCAGTATCCCCACGTTCCAAGGCATCGTCGCCTCCTCACTTTTGCCTCTATTATTCATAAGTTAGAACGCTTCTGGCTATAGTCGCGCTTAACCGCACCTTAGTCGGCCCATCTGTGGGAGAATTGTTGCCATGACCACAGACTCCACCCTCCGCTTTGGAGCACAGACGGACGAAGTGACGAGCCTCCTGCGGATCGTCAACCTTGTGCGAACGGGCGAGGCCACCACGCGGCCCGAAATCGGCAAGGTGACAGGGCTTGGCAGGGGCGTTGTCAGCCAACGCGTGGATCAGGCCATCTCAATGGGCTTCCTCGGGGAGGGCGACTTCGGAGCCTCGTCCGGCGGCCGTGCACCCCGGACCCTCCGCTTCCGCGCGGAGCAGGGACACATCGTCATCTGCGCCCTTGGAGCGGCTCATATCAGGGTTGGCGTAGCAGCGCTCGACGGCGACATCCTGGAACACACGCACCGCACCTGGAACATCGCGCAGGGTCCGGAGAAAACCATCGACGCAGTCATGACCCTTGTCGAGAAAGTGCTCGGGCAGCACCCCGACGTGCCGGTCTGGGGTGTAGTGGTGGGCCTTCCCGGACCAGTGGACTTCGCCTCGGGACAGCCCGTGGCACCTCCGATTATGCCCGGATGGAACGGCTTCGACGTCCGCACCCCCTTCGAGGAACGGTTCAAGGCGCCCGTGTGGGTGGATAACGACTCCAACCTGCTTGCCCTTGGCGAACGTGCCCGTCGGCGCGACTCGCTCGCGGACCTCATTTACTGCAAGATCGGCTCGGGCATCGGAGCCGGCCTGCTGTCCAAGGGCAGGATCCACCGCGGCGCCAACGGCGCGGCAGGCGACATCGGCCATGTCCGGGTTTCCGACTCCGATGCCCAATGCCGCTGCGGCAAAACCGGATGCCTGGAAGCCGTGGCCGGCGGCTGGGCACTGATCCGGGACGCACAAGAGGCCATCGCGGAAGGCGTCCACACGTCCCTGGGCGCGCTGGCGAAGAAGGGAGGGCTTTCCCTCGAGGAGATCACCCTTGCAGCCCAGGCCGGGGATTCCCTTGCGATCACCCTCGTCCAAAAGTCGGCGCGCGTGGCGGGCGAGACCATTTCCGCCCTGGTGAATATGTTCAACCCCGGAGTTATTGTCATCGGCGGCGCCATGGGATCGGCCGGCGAGGTATTCCTTGCCGAAGTGCGCCAACGCGTCTATGAACTGTCCCTGCCGCTGGCCACCCGCGACCTCACCATCACCCTCTCCGTTAACGATGAGCGTGAACCACTGCGGGGAGGAGCCGAACTGGCCCGCGAGCAACTGTTCGACATCACCTTCCCGCGCTGGTTCGCGGACGGACGGCCGTCGCCGGAACGGGTCGCCCTTTCCGCCTAGGGTTGCACCGCGGCGGGGCCCGGACCTCCTCAGGCCACGTCTCGGGACACGCTGGGGACCGGTACCCGGTCAAGCTCCAGACGGGCCTCCAGGTGAAATGGCAGGACCAGCGGAAAGCCGGGACGTGCCTGCAGGTAGGGCACCATCAGCCGGAAGTCGACGGCGACGGCGTGTGGCCCGCGCGGGAGTTCGCGCCGGCCCGCCAGGACGAGCCTGTCCTGCACGAACCACCAGCCGGGCTCTGACTGCAGCGCATCAGGGTGCACGACGCGGGAACCGAGCATCACCATCAACTCCCCCGGCGCCAGCGCAACGCCGTCCACCTCAATGGACAGGCCGTCAACGCTGGACAGTGGCATCGAACGGATCCACGGCAGGCCAAGCCGAAGCTCAAAGCCTCCCGAAGCGGCAGTCAGCCCATCTTCGCGCAAAGCGGTTTCCAACATGACTTCCATCCTTTATCCTGAAACTGACATAAGTTTGTCATTAACAAGCATAAAGGGGAAGACGTCCTATGGCTCCCGAAATTCCAAGCAGCTGGACGCTTTGCGCCAGCTCCTTCAACTGGACCCCGCACATCATCGCCGCCCGCCAGACGGCGCAGGACATCGTCACCGGCATCGCGGACTCGGTGGTGAAAACAGTAGAGCTCGAGCCCGGGCTGGTGTGGCGGTCTTTTCCCGCTCCGCAGAACGACGAGGTGGACGGACTGCGGGATGCCCTGGCGGCAAAGGGCGGATCTGTCAGCATCGTTGGGGCCAGCCTGGACGACTTCACGTCGCCCACGGACCGCCGCTCCCTGCAGCAGCGCCTGGATTTTTTGGTCCCCCAGATCCATGCCGCGCACCGCGTTGGAGCCCGCGGAGTCCGCCTCCCCATAGGGCAGGCGGGGATGGAACTGCTCACGCGGGTGCAGCCGCTCCTGCACGAGCTTGACCTGGTGCTGTACGAGGAGATACAGGGGCAGCAGACTCCTGGCAACCCCGCCGTCGAACCCGCATTGGAAGTCATTGCCTGGCTCGCAGATGATCACGTGAGGGTGCTCGTGGACATCAGCATGCTGATGCCGGCCCTTCCGATCACGTACCTCGAGGAGCTGCGGCAGGGCGGTGTTTCCCCGGATCTTCTGGTGCGACTGGAAAATGAGTGGCGGGATCCCGCCACCCTCGACGCCGTCACCGCCCTGCTCCGCGCAGGAAACGTGCCGCCGCGGATCCACACCCTCTTTATGAACCTGCTCATCCGCTTCGGCCGCAGCGACGCATCTGAGCTGCAGGACGTCCTCCCCCTGGTAGGCGCCTTTCACCTGAAGTTCTGGGACCTGGACGACGACGGTGGCCGGGTTTCGCAGCCGCTACGGGACCTGGGCAGCCTGCTGAGCGGGAACGGCTTTAGCGGCACGCTCACCAGCGAGTGGGGCGGCCACGAGTGGCTGCACAACGACCCCACCGAGATGACCCAGAGTCACTTGGCCCTGGCCGCGGGGTCCCTTGCGGAGGGGCGCCAGCCGCTCACGGCGTCGGTGCTTGCGGAACCCGTTTCGGGCTAAGAAACGCTCCGCCACCTCCCGCAGCATTCCCAGCAACGCCCCACCACCTCCCGCAGCTTTTGGCTCATCGCTCCATCAGCTCCTGATGAAGCCCAACTGCAGTGGCGTAGGGGAAGAGTCCGGCATCTACCGCCCAAATCCGAACGTGATGGCGGGTGCCCCAATCGTTGCAGGACGTGATGGAAGGTGCCCCAATCGTTGCAGGAGGTGATGGAAGGTGCCTGATTGGCAACGCAAGAACGGCCGGCCCCGGAGTTCTGGGGCCGGCCGTTCTTGTGGTCTGCTACTTGGTGCTGAAGGCGGCGTCGAAGGCTGCCGCGGAGGGCTCGTAGCTGGAGAGCCTGCGCACAAAAGCCAGCGCCTCGGGGGCGCCGTCCAGGCGGTCCATCCCGGCGTCCTCCCACTCCACGGACAGCGGGCCGCGGTAGTTGATGGAGTTGAGCATCCGGAAGGCGTCCTCCCACGGCACGTCGCCGTGGCCGGTGGAGATGAAGTCCCACCCTCGGCGCGGATCAGCCCACGCCAGATGGGAGGATAGCCGGCCGTTGCGCCCGTTGGACAGGCGCTTCTTCGTGTCCTTGCAGTGCACGTGGTAGATGCGGTCCTTGAAGTCCCAGAGGAATCCCACGGGATCGATGTCCTGCCACACCATGTGGCTCGGATCCCAGTTCAGCCCGAAGGCTTCGCGGTGTCCGATCGCTTCCAGGGCCCGCTGGGTGGTCCAGTAGTCGTAAGCGATCTCGGACGGGTGCACCTCGTGCGCGAACCGGACACCCACCTCGTCAAAGACATCGAGGATGGGGTTCCACCGATCGGCAAAGTCCTGGTACCCGGCGTCCACCATCTTTTCTGAGGCGGGCGGGAACATCGCCACGTACTTCCAGATGGACGAACCCGTAAACCCGGTCACCGTCTTCACACCGAGCTTGGCGGCGAGCCGTGCCGTGTTCTTCATTTCCTCGGCCGCGCGGCGGCGCACCCCTTCAGGGTCGCCGTCGCCCCAAACAGCGTCCGGCAGGATGCCGCGGTGCCGTTCGTCGATGGGATCATCGCAGACGGCCTGGCCCTTGAGGTGGTTGGCGATGGTCCACACCTTCAGGCCGTGGCGTTCCAAAACGTCCAGCTTGCCCTGGACGTAGGCGTCGTCGTCCCAGCGCCAAGGGTCCAGGTGGTCCCCCCAGCAGGCGATTTCCAGCCCGTCGTAGCCCCACTCGCCGGCGAGCCGGGCCACCTCCTCGAACGGCAGGTCGGCCCACTGGCCGGTGAACAAGGTAATCGGTCGTGCCATGTGTTTCCCCTCCTACGAAACCTGCGCCGGGACGTCGGCAGCAACGTGCGTCCAAACGGAATCATTCTCGGAACTGCGCTCGACGGCGTCGAGCACCCGTTGCACCTTCAGCCCGTCAGCGAATGTGGGATGCGGGTCGGTGCCGCCCACGATGCCCTCCACGAGGTCCTTGACCTGGTGCGAGAACCCGTGCTCATAGCCGAGCATGTGGCCTGCCGGCCACCACCCGGAGACGTAGGGATGCTCCGCTTCGGTAACCAGGATCTTTCGGTAGCCCTGGCGGTCAGCGGGTGCTGTACGGTCGTAGAACCCGACGCTGTTGAGGTCCTCCAGGTCGAACGCCACGGCGCCCTTGTCGCCCGAAACCTCGATCTGCAGTGCGTTCTTCCGCCCGGTGGCGAAGCGTGAGGCCTCAAAGGAGGCCAGGGCCCCGGATTCGAAGCGGCCGGTGAAGATGGCAATATCGTCCACCGTCACCTTGCCCTTGCCCGCACCGGCGGTGCCGGAAAGCCCACTGCCGGAATCAAGAAGGGGACGCTCTTTCACGATGGTGTCGATGGTGCCGGACACCGTCTCCAGGCTCAGCCCGGTAACGAACTGGGCCAGGTCGATGGCATGGGCGCCGATGTCCCCCAGCGCACCGGAACCGGCATGCTCCTTCTGCAGGCGCCAGGCCAGCGGCATGTCCGGATCCACCAACCAGTCCTGCCGGTATGAGCCGCGCACCTGGTTGATGGTCCCCACAGCGCCTTCGGCGATCAGGTTCCGCAGGAACGTGACGGCCGGGACCCGCCGGTAGGTGAATCCCACCATCGCCCGTATTCCTTTTGCGGCGGCCCGCCCAGCAGCCTCGGCCATCGCTTCGGCCTCGGCCACCGTATTCGCCAGCGGCTTTTCGCACAGCACATGCTTTCCGGCTTCCAGTGCCGCGATCGCGATCTCAGCATGGGAGTCCCCGGGGGTGACGATGTCGACGACGTCGATATCGTCCCGGGCGATCACTTCGCGCCAGTTCGTGGCCGATTCGGCCCAGCCCCATTTGTGGGCGGCGGCAGCCACCGCTTCGGCATTCCGTCCGACAATAACCGCCATTTCCGGTTCTGCCGGCAGGTCGAACACTCGCGGTGCAGTCCGCCAGCCCTGGGAATGGGCTGCCCCCATGAAGCCATAACCGATCATGGCCACGCGCAGGGTTGTCATGCCAGCACTACTTTGCGTTCAACAGCCACGCGGTTCCCCACGTAGCGCATCGGTGCGATCTGCATGTAAAGCAGGCGCAGGGTGAGGATGACTTCGACGTCGATCTCCTCGCCGGCGTCCGGGACGCGGTCCAGCGGGATGATGACGTCGGGCTTGTCTGCCACGAACCACAGGGTTTCCCATTGCTCGGGCAATTCCGCGATGGTGTAGGACTTGCCCTGCAGTTCGAAGCGGAGGGCTTCCTTGGGGATGGCCACGCCATCGACTGTGGCCGCAACATCGTCCACGGCGGACAGCCAAAGGCTGCGGTACCAGGGCAGTTGCACGGACACCGAAATGCCCTCCGGGTGCCTGCGGACGTCGGCGTCCTGGAACAGGGAGTTGTGGGTTGCCATGGCTTTCCTTACTTTGCAGTCTCGACGAGGGTCGGGTTGGAAACACTTGCGTTAACGGATTCTTCAATGGCCCGCCGCATGAGAGAGTGTTGCTTTTTGACCAGGTCGATGGGATCGGATTCGCCCAAATCGGCGAAGGCGTGTCCTTCCCACTCGCTGGACAGGAAGCCCTGGTAGCCGCCCTCGACAAACTGGCGCACAATTCGCGGGATATCCATGGCGGGCTCGTTGCCGTTCCCGTCGATGTCGTAGAACTTGGCGTGTACGTGGAACATCTGGGGCATGATGTCCAGCCACTCTTCCGGCGGAACCAGCCCGTGCATGTTGAATGCGAGCCGGGTGAAAGGGCCAAGGCCCGCCGGATCGAAGTTGTTGGCCCGAAGGTAATCCTCGAACTCCTGGTTCCGCTCCTGCATGGGCAGGGGCTTGCGCCATATGTCCTGCATGACGGCGAAGTGCTCCTCGGGCAGCCCCATCTGGGTCAGTGTGCGGAAGAGGGTGGGGGAAAGGCTGTGCATCGTGGAGCTGAAATCGGCAGTGAAGCCGAGCCGGTCGCTGCCGAGCTCCGCGTACATTTCACGAATCTGCAGGATCTTGGGGTCGTTCGGTCCCTGGGGCGCGTGGATTTCGTAGCCGAGCTTCTGGTCATACTTCTCGGCCAGGGGCAGCAGCCGGCGGAGCAGTTCCTTGCCGGCGGAGCGGATGACGATCTTGTGGAAGCCGAGGGTGTTCGCCGTCTTCAGCTGCCGTGCGAAGAAGTCGTACTCCTCATCCGGGGTCATGTCCCGGTCCTTGCGGCGGCCCATGTCCAGGTTGGTGCCCACAGCGCTGGGGGTCAGACCATAGCGGTCCATGCTGTCCCGCCACAGGCGGACGAAGTCCTCGTCCACATCGGGGTAGGTGCGCAGCATCTGGGCGATGTTGAACTCGACGCCGGGGCCAAGGCCTTCATCGGCGACGGCCTTGATGAGGGTCTCGGGGGTGTAGAGCCCGGCGGCGAACTCGGAGGTGAGCGAATAAAGGGTGATGCCAAGCTCGATGCCCGAGCCTGCGATGCCTTCTGACATTGGTCTGTTCCTTTGTTTCAGCCGCGGACGGGCTGGGCGAGGTGGCTGTTGAGGATGCGGCGGGCTTGTGCGGCGTCGGTGATCATGGCCGAGCCGGCATCGGCCGCCGCTGAACGTTGGACGGCCTGCTCGCCGCGGATGATGTCGAACGGATCCTGCCAGTTGTTCCAGTGCCAGCCTTCGTATTCACTGGAGATGGCACCGGAGTAGCCGTTTTCCACGAGTTGCCGGACCAGGTCACGCACCGGCACCGAGGGCTCTTCGCCGTTTTCGTCGATGCCGAAGAACTTGCCGTGAACGTGGCGGACCCAGGGCATGATTTCCAGCCAGGTGTCCAGCGGAGCAGGACCGAACAGGCCCGTTCCGTTGATGCCGAAGTCTATGCCCAGGTCCGGCCGTCCATTCCGGGCGGCCAGGCCAATGAAGGCGCCGAAGCGCTCACCGTGGACCTTCTGGGTGTTGGGCGGTCCTTCCGCGTAGAAACCATTCCAGAGCTCAACCACCTGCCGGAGCAGGTCCTCCGAAGCGCCGCGACGCCGGTAGGACTCCAGCAGCGAGGGGGCAAAGCCTGTGACGGTGGCCCCCCAGTCGGCGGTGAAGCCCAGCAAGGGTGAGTCCAGCTTTTCGTAGCGGTCACGCAGGGCCAGGACCCGTTCGTGCGCGCCGTGCTGGTCGGCGTGGACCTCGAGGGCCAGGGTGACCCCGTACTTTTCGGCCACGGGCAGCAGGCTTTCCATGGCGTCCGGGGTCAGCGAGATCTGGACGCGTGCGATCGGGAAACCGAGCCGGGCGGCCACCTCGATCTGCTTGCGCATGTATTCGACCAGCTCGTCATGGTTCATGAGCCGGTCACGGCGGATGCCGGTGTCCACGTTGACCGCCAGGGAGGTGGGAACGAGGTCCACTTCGGCCACCAGGTCGCGGAACTGACCCACGAAGGTGTCGTCGATGCGGTCCGGGAAGCCGCGGAGGCTGGAGAACCCGATGACCTCAAGGCCCGGGCCAAAGCCTTCGGAAGCCACCTTGCGGATCAGCCCGTCGAGGTCGTACTGGCGGGCGTGGAAGGCCCGGGTGAAACTGTAAAGGGTGACGCCCTGGATCGGCGTGCCGAGGCTGGTCATCGCTGCGCTGCCTTCATGGTCTTGGTGTCGTGCTCTTCGATGTGCAGCACGCCGTGGTCGGTGATGATGTACGGAATGTAAAGCTTCAGGTCCACCCGGACCTCGTGCTCGGCCTGGTCATCCCGGACGGGAAGATCGCCGGACAGGACGGCGGAGTCCAGCGGGTACCACCACTCGCCGGTCTCCTCCACGAGCTCTTGGAAGCTGAAGGTGCGGTTGTTCATGGTCCAGCGCAGCGAATCCTCGGGCGCGGCGACGCCGTCCACTGTCAGTGCCGCGCCCGCAATGCACGAACCCGGGAGGGCGCGGTACCAGGGGATGCGGACTTCGACGGCGGTGCGGCCGTCCTGTGTGGTGAGTGTTCCTTGCTCGATAATGCGGTCGGCGATCATCGAGACCTCCTTGTCTGCGGCGTGTCTTGCCTGTGATTGAACGAAAGGGTGACCTTGCGCCACTTCTTCATTATTTACTCATACTATTGTCGTATTCAGACCTAAGTAAAGAGCTGGTGAGCTGGTCTGCGATCCTCCGGGCACCGCGCACAGCAAGCGCTACCGCTGTCAGCGTGGGATTGCATGCCGTGGCGGTGGGAATAACGCCATTGCCGGCCACGAACAGGCCGGGAACCTGCCACACCTGGCTGTCGGGGGAACAGACGCTGCCTCCGTCATCTTTTTCGCCCATCCGCGTTGTGCCCTGGTAGTGCAGCGATGCCCCGGGGGGCATCACGAAAGGACGGTCGTCGAGCGGTTCACCGACGGCCCTCCCGAGGCGGACGATTTCCTTCTTGGCACGATCAAGGACCTCGTGGTCCCGCTCAGTGAGGCGGTAATGGATGCGCATAGCGGGCATTCCGTAGGAGTCGCGCGCGTCGTCGTCGAACGCCACCCGGTCATCCCACTGAAGGTCCTTGGCGCAGAACAGGCCCAGCCCCACGATGGATCCCGGCACAACGGGGTCATCGTCGGCCAGCGGAACCGGGGACGCGTCGAGTTGCATGATTTGGCCGTGGAAGGGTGCCTCGTCAGTGTAGGGAACCCACGCCACCCCGCTTTGCTCACTGAGCGCACCGTCAGCGGCACGCGTCACATGTTCCGCCGAGACGCCGCGCAGCCTGCTCGCGAAGACCACCTGCGCCTGGTCGTTGAGGTAGCGGCCCAGGGCGACCGGCCGGATGCCGGAGGCCCACAGCAGCTGCGGCGTGCGGAGCGCATCTCCACCCACCACAACATAGCGGGCAGCCACCTGGTGGGTCGCGCCGCTGCGGCGGTCCTGGACTTCGATGCCGGCAGCAATGCCGTCCTCCACCAGGACACGCGTCACCAGCGACTCATCAAACAGTTCGAACTGGGGGTTGTTCCGGGTGACGTCACCCATCACGACGTCGGCGCCTGACCAGACGAGGCCGCCGTCCTCCCGCCGGTGTACGGCAAGCGGCATCGGCTGGACGCGGAACGCAGGGTCGCGGCCCTCGTTCACTGCGGCGGACAGGCGCTTGATGACCAGGTCCGAGAAGGGTGCGGCGTCGAAGGCGTGCGTGGTGACACCCAGCAGGCGGTCGGCCTCGCCAAGAAGCTGCTCCAGGTCCGGCAGGAACGGAATGCGCTCCTTGCCGCCCGGGCGGGGGCAGGCCGCGGTCCAGTGCGCAGCCATGCCGCCCACATTGCTGGACATGGCCGCGACGGGCATCCCGTCTTCCCCCGGAAAGGCATAGCCTTCCGGCAGCAGGTAGGTGCCCGCCCGGGCCCGGCGCTCTCCGCTCTTGACGGCGCCGGGAGAGTTCACCGTTGCGGCGCCTGCCCCCGGGCCTTCGGAGGCGCGCTGCGCCAGGCCGCGGAGTTCAGGATCCTCGATGTTCTTGACGTGCGCCCCGGGCGGATTGCTCACGGTGGGGCCGGCTTCGAACATGGCGATCGTGGCGTCAGGCGCCTCCTCGCTCAAGATCCGCGCATAGGCCGATGCCGTGGGCCCGCTGCCAACGATGGCGACGTCCACGGCGGCCGGATACCGCAGACCGCTCACCGCCCCGCCACCAGTTCCTGGATGCGCCGGACGGACTTTGCCGAGTCGATGGTCGGGTAGTACTCAAGCCCGATAGGCCCGGTGTAGCCGCTGTTCCGCAGGTCCGCGAAGCGGGCGGGCCAGTCAATGGAGCCGGAACCCGGTTCGCCACGGCCGGGAGCGTCGGCGATCTGGACGTACTTGATGAGGTCACCGGCGTTGGCGAGCTCTGCCGCAACGTCCTCGCCCTCAACGGTTGAGTGGTAGAGGTCGTAGAGGACCCCGAAGTTGGGCGAGTTGACGCCCTTGGCAACGTAGACAGCTTCCAACGTGCGGTCCAGCAGTGCACCAGGGTGGTCCACCCTGGTGTTCACCGGCTCGAGGACCAGGGTGATGCCGGAACCCTCGACGTGGGAAACCCCCTTGGTGAAGATTTCGATCAGTTCGTCCAGCTGGTCCTGCCGCTTGCGGCCACCGAAGCCGGTGCCGCTGCCCACCACTATCCGCGGGCAACCGAGCTGCTGCGCCACCTCGACGCCCGCGTCCAGTCCCGTGTAGAACGGTGCGTGGTCCTTGGGCGGGATCATGAACTGCATCCGCGGCTCTGCCAGCTGGGCGGTGAGCTGGACTCCGCTTTCCTCAAGGGCTTCCTTGAGGGCAGGAATATCCTTGCCCGTGGGGCCCCACATTTCGACGGCGTCGAAGCCGGCGGCTGCGGCCGCACGGACCCGGTCGGCGGCGCTGTCGCCTGCTTCTGAGAACAAAAGATCGATGTTGGGCGCAAGTTGGTACATGCGGGTCTCCTGAAAGTTGAGGGTGGTGGTAGCTGGAATAAGGGCAGCAGCGGGGCTGATTGCACCGGTTTTTGGGTGTGGGGCACCACCGCGAAGCGTTCGGGAGCTGTGCGGGTTGTTAGGTGCGGCGCAGGTCAGCCTTTCAGGCCGCCGGAGAAGCCCTGGATGAAGCGCTTCTGCGCGAACAGGAACAGGGCGAGGATGGGAATCATGGACACGATCACGATGGCGAAGATCGAGTTCCACTGCGAGACCAGGGAACCGATGTAGTAGTACATGGCGACCGGCAGTGTCTGGTTGGCGGAGCCGCCCAGGAAGATCAGCGAGGTGAAGAAGTCGTTCCAGACGATGAGCCCGGCGAAGATGGTGACGGTTCCGGTGGCGGGCGCCATCATGGGCAGCACCACCTTGGAGAAGATCTGGGACTTGCTGGCGCCGTCGATCGTTGCCGCTTCCTCGTAGTCGGTGCCCAGGCCGCGGAAGAAGTTGGAGTAGAGGAAGATCGACAGCGGCAGGAGCATGCCGGTGTAGAGGATGATCAGGCCCCACGCCGAGCCGGTCAGGCCCAGGGCGCGTGCCCCCATATAGAGCGGGACGGCGCCCAGCTGGCCGGGCAGGATGATGGCGAGCAGGAAAAGGTAGTATGCGCCCTTGCTCCAGCGGCGGGTGCTGCGGGAAATCACGTAGCCGGTGACGGAACCCAGGGCAATCAGCCCCACGATGCTGCCGGCGGTGATGATGGTGCTGTTGACCAGTCCCATCATGACGTTGGAGTTCCCGGTGGCCGTCAGGACGTCAACGAAGTTGCTGAAATCCGGGCTTTTCGGCATGGCCAGGGGCGAGGTGGTGTACATCTCGCTGTCCGGTTTCAGGGCGGTAGTGATGAGGAAGTAGAACGGGGCCAGGAAGACCAGCGCCAGGGCCCAGAGGCCAACTTCGCGGAGCAGAGTGAGTTTGGTGTAGCGGAACATGTCTTAGTCCTCCGGGTTCTGCCGGGTCAGCCGCTGCTGGATGACGGCGAAGAACAGGATGATGACGGCGAGCACCAGGGCAAGGGCGGCGCCGCCGCCGAAGTTCCCGAGCGCAAAGGCCTGCTTGTAGACCTGGGTGGCCAGGGTCTCGGTGGCGCCGGACGGTCCGCCGCCGGTCAGGGCCATGATGGGGTCGAAGACCCGGAGGCCCTGCACGATGCCGAGGGTGGTGGCGATGGCGACGGCGGGACGGATGGCCGGGAGCGTGACATTCCGGAAGCGCTGCCACAGGTTGGCGCCATCGATCGCGGCGGCCTCTTCGACTTCCACGGGGACGCCGGCCAGTCCGGCCATAAAGATGACCATCGCGAAACCGGTGGTGCCCCAGACCAGTACCACGAGTACCGTCCAGATGGCCCATTGCGGGTCCGCAAGCCAGGGCTTGGCGAGGTGGCCGGCACCGATCGAGGTGAGGAAGACGTTGATGGGGCCGTCAAAGTCAAAGATGAACTTCCAGATGTAGGCCGTGGCCAGCGGGCTGAGGACCACGGGCATAAAGAAGAGGGTGCGGAGGATGTACCGCGTCTTGACGATCCGGTTCAGGCCCAGGGCGATGACGAGCCCGGCTACGTTGCCCAGGAACACTGAGCCGAAGGCCAAAAAGAGTGTGTTGGTCAGGGCACCGATCTTGGCCGGGTCCTTGAAGATGGCCTCGAAGTTCTGCCAGCCGACGATCTTGAACGCGCCGATGCCCGTCCAGTTGGTAAAAGCAAAGAAGCCGCCGATGCCTGTTGCCACATAGTGGATAGCGAACACAAGGGCGATTCCGGGCAGCGCCCACCACCAGTGGCCAAACTCCAGGCCCCGGCCCCGGGGGCGGGTGTCAGTACCCGTCCCCGGAG
>NZ_JBNHFF010000013.1:0-84410 GCF_059089965.1 Arthrobacter sp. SPT-J7 | reverse complement strand
AGATGACCGAGTTGATCTTGAGGTTGTTGGCCGAGAGGACCGCGCTCAGGCTCATCCCGTGCTTGGCGGCGATGCCGGAGAGCGTATCGCCGGACTTGACCGTGTAGTTACCCGCGCCGGACGAGGTCGCAACAGCCGTGCTGCCGGAGGACTTGGCCGCGCCTCCGAGCTTGATTTTCTGGCCGGGATGAATGATGGTGCTGGCGCTCATGCCGTTCAGCGAGAGCACCTTCTTGGTGGACAGGCCGTAGCGGGCAGCGATGCCGCTGATCGTCTCGCCGGCGCGCACCGTGTGGGCCGACGGAGTGGCCTGTGTCCGCAGCGCAGCCGGCAACTGGGTGGCGACCTGGGAGGCGGGAATGAAGCCGGCGGCCGGAACCGTGACGCCCGGAATCGCTGCCTTCGGCTGCAGCGCGGCGCGGGGCGGGAGTTCAGCCGCTTGCGCGGGCATGGCCAGGGCGGCGGAGGACAGCACGACGGCGGGAATCGCCGCGGTGGCTGCCGCCGACAGTAGCACCCGGCGGGGCTGGCTGCGGTCGTTGCGCGTGATCGGGCGCTGATCGGTCATTGATGTCCCTCATCCTTGTTCTGCGGCTTTGGCGAGCGTCCCCCAACGGGCCGCACAGCGGTACTAGTGTGTCATTTGTTATCAATGTTCAATAAGTGACTCATGTGAATCTACACTATCGGCGCATAACACAACAGCCGCAGTTGGTGAATGAATAATGAAGGCGGCGTGTCGGGCTTTTGAAATGGCTCCAAATGGGTCGTCGTGGCACGCTTATACAGTGAGTGAACTTGAAGAATTGATTGCCGATTGGCTGCCGCTGCCCGACGTCGCCGAGCGACTGGACGTATCGATAAGGGAAGTGCGCAGCTTGCTGGAGGAACGGGCTCTGCTGGCAGCGAAGGTGGGGGAGCGGCAGATCCGCTCGGTGCCGGCTGAATTCCTGGTCGAGTCAGGCGTCCTCGACAGCCTCAAGGGCACGCTGGCGGTCCTCTCCGATGCCGGCTTCAGCGATGAGGAAGCGCTGCGCTGGCTTTTCACCGCCGACGATTCCTTGCCCGGCCGGCCTATTGATGCCCTGCGTGAGGGGCGAAAGACCGAGATCCGCCGCCGCGCCCAAGCACTGGGCTGGTAGCAGCCGGCCGCATTGCCGTGTTTTTGAGTCCGGGGTCTGGCCGCTCTTCGGGCGGGCGGACCCCGCTGCGTCTTTAGGCGCTGCGGCGCACCGCGGAGTCGGCCAGCCGGCCCAGCGCATGGCGGACTTCCTCGGCCACCGGCAGGGCAGAGAGTGCTTCATCGACTGCGGCCGTTCGTTCGGAAATCATCCGCTCTGCAGCTGCCAGGGCGCCGCTGCTGGTGATCAGCCCGCGTAGTTCTTGCACCGTCCGGTCGGTTAGCTCCGGCGAACCCAGCTTGGCTTCCAGCAGGTCGCGTTCGGCCGGGGTGCAATGGTTCAGGGTGTGTGCGATCAGAACCGTGCGCTTTCCTTCCCGCAGGTCGTCGCCGGCGGGCTTGCCGGTGGTGGCGGGGTCGCCGAAGACGCCCAGGACATCGTCCCGGATTTGGAAGGCTTCTCCGAGCGGCAGCGAAAACGCTTCATAGGCGTCGAGCAGTTCGGGGGATGCGCCGGCCAAGGCGCCGCCCACGCTCAGGGGGTGGACGGTGGAGTATTTGGCGGACTTGTAACGCAGGATCTGCAGGGCGCGGTCCACGGCGGCTTCAACCGGACGGCCCGGGCCGGCAGCTTCTTCCAGCAGGTCCAGATACTGGCCGGCCATGACCTCGGCACGCATCCGGTTGAAGATGGCGCGGGCCGGTGTCCCCGCTGCCGACTGCGCCCCGATGCCGGAAAAGACTTCCTCGCTGAGGGACAGGCAGAGATCACCGGCCAGCAGGGCGGCGGCCTGTCCGTAGCGTTCGGCGTCCAGCGACCAGCCATTGCGGCGATGCAACTGTTCAAACCGGCGGTGCACGCTGGGGTTTCCGCGCCGTGTATCGGAGCGGTCGATGATGTCGTCGTGGATCAGCGCCGCTGCCTGGAAGAGTTCCAGCGCGACTCCGGCCTGCACTGCCGGTTCGGCCAGGACCGGCCCTCCGGCCCCGCGCCAGCCCCAGTAGGCCAGCAGCGCACGCAGGCGCTTGCCCCCCGCGGTGAGGTCCGCGATGGCCTCCACCAACGGCGCCGCGTCCGGCGCCGCGTCGAGCAGCAGTTCCTTTTGCCCGGCCAGGAATTGCTGCAACATCCCTGCAACGGCCTGCCGGAAGTCCTCCTGCTCGACAGGACTCGTGGTGGTCAGTGACGGCTCCATGCTTACCTCCGGTCTGCCCGTGTGTGGCGGGATTCCTGTTCGGCCGTACGGCATGGGGCTGAGCTCCTCGCGACGGTTCTGGTCTCTGCAGACCAGTCTAGACAATCGCGCGCGGGCCGCCTGTGCGGCCGTCGCCGCCGCGGCGGCGAGCCTACGATAGTCCTGTGACTTCTCCCGACCAGCAGAACTGCACCATCCTCCACGTGGATATGGATGCCTTTTTTGTGGGCGTGGAACTGCTGGAGCGGCCCGAGCTGGTCGGGCAGCCGGTGATTGTCGGGTCCGCCTCGGGTCGGGCCGTGGTGCTGTCGGCCTCCTACGAGGCCCGTAATTACGGCGTCCGGTCGGCCATGCCGATGGCGCGGGCGCGCATGCTGTGTCCGCAGGCGCACATCATTGAGCCCAGCCATACAAAGTACCAGCAGGCCTCGGCGCGGATTATGGCGATCTTCCGGGAGATCACCCCGCTGGTCGAGCCACTCAGCGTCGATGAGGCGTTCCTTGACGTGGCCGGTGCGCGACGGCGGCTGGGCGAGCCGCTGGAGATCGGGTCGCTGATCCGCCGCAGGATCTCCGGCGAGTTGGGCCTGACCGCGACGGTAGGCATTGCAGCCTCCAAGTTTGTGGCCAAAATCGCTTCCACCCACGCCAAGCCGGACGGGCTGCTGCTTGTACCCGAGGCCGAAACGCTGGCCTTCCTGCATCCACTGCCGGTTGGTGCATTGTGGGGGGTCGGGACCAAGACCGGCGAGGTCCTCGCCCGCCTCGGCATCCGCACCGTGGCCGACGTGGCGCAGACTCCGCAGGCGGCACTCCACCGTGTTCTGGGCGCCACCGGCGACCACGTCCATCGACTCGCCTGGGGCATCGACGATCGGGTGGTGACGCCCGAACGCGTCGAGAAGAGCATCGGCGCCGAGGAGACCTTCGAGAAAGACGTCGACGACGACCAGGTGCTGCACCGTGAACTGTTGCGGCTGGCGTACCGCACGGCGGCAAGGCTGCGGGCCGGCAGCCTGCGGGCCGGCACCATCGCGCTGAAGCTGCGTTATTCCGACTTCACCACCTTGAGCCGATCGCGGAGGCTGCAGGCGCCGTCGAACAGTGCTAAGCAGCTCCAGGCGGCAGCCGCAGCCCTCTTGGCGGATCTTGGCGAGCGTCCGCAGTCAGTCCGACTGATCGGGCTCCGGGCGGAGCAACTGGAGGACGCCGGCCTCGGCGGTCAACAGCTCAGTTTCGACGGGCACGAGGATACCTGGCACAACGCGGAACAGGCGCTGGACGAAGTCAATCGCAAGTTTGGTGCGGCAGGGATCCTGCCTGCTTCACTGCTCCGACCCGGTGTTCGGCGGCCGATACAGCCGGGCCCCGGAGGCGGACGGCAGGGGCTGCCGGAGCCCGGAGAATGAAATCCGTGCGGCGGGTCACAGTTGCGTCACCGCAGCTTTCGATTGGCGGGTTTGAGCTCTATTCTTAGTACAAGGGGTCGAAACGGTTCCGGTAGGTGTCAGGAACTCTTGTCCCGCGGGGTTCGTTGAACGACTGAGTCAGCCCTCGGGGGACTGGAATAAAGGAGGCTCAGATGCCACTCTCAGAGCATGAGCAGCGGCTGCTGGAACAACTCGAGCAACAGCTGCATGCTGAAGACCCGAAGTTTGCCAGCCATATGGAATCGGCCAGCGGCCGGTCATTGTCAACGCGCCACATCGTTGTGGGTTCCCTCGTCGCGATAGCCGGCATCTTGGTCTTGCTCACCGGCATCCTTAGCCAGATCATTGCGGTCGGGGTCCTCGGATTCGTCATTATGGGTGCCGGCGTTTACTGGGCGACCACGCGGCGGGCAGGGGTGGGGTCGCAGCGGTCGAGCGGAAACAAGCAGTCGTCCTCGTCGAAGGGCGGCTTCATGGCCAACCTGGAAGAACGGTGGGACGAACGCCATCACGGCGAAGACCGATAACAGGCAGACTTGTCAGGAACAGCCGCTGAGCTGCTCCACTTTGCTCCACCCGGTCGTCTGAGCGGCCCGGCACGAAGCCAAGGCCCGTTGAACAACGGGTCTTTTCGTGTTTAAGGGGCCCATGTGACGCCAGTTCCCTCCCTTTCACCCCCCCTGCCGCCCACGCCGCGGGTCTTAGCATGCTGCGCAGACCCTCTTGCGCCCCCGGGGTGCCGCAGCCCTCCACTGCCTCTCCACTTCGCTCCACCCCCGAACTTCCTTGCCGTACCGCGGAGAGCGCCGAACATTTCCAGCTACAAAACGGGGTCGAAACAGTTGACTGTGGCGCGATGTGGAGTAAAGTGGAGGACATAAGAGGGTAGTGGTGACGCAGGGGGTCGACGGTCTCCTCTAATCGGCAAGGCGGTGGCGATGTTCCTCGGGACACATTCGCCGCGGTTGGACGAGAAGGGGCGCCTGATACTTCCCGCAAAGTTCCGCGATGAACTTGCCGACGGTCTCGTCCTGACGAGGGGCCAGGAGCGTTGCATCTACGTCTTCAGCCAGAAGGAATTCGAACGGGTCCACGAGGAGATGCGGAAAGCTCCGATCTCTTCCCGTCAGGCCCGTGACTACATTCGAGTCTTTCTGTCCGGAGCCTCTGACGAAGTACCTGACAAGCAGGGCCGAGTCACCATCCCGGCGGCGCTGCGAAGCTATGCAGGACTGGGCAGGGAACTGGCAGTGATCGGCGCGGGTACCCGTGCGGAAATCTGGGACGCCCAGGCTTGGGACAACTACCTTCTGGAGCAGGAAACCGCCTTCTCCGAAACAGACGAAGACGTATTGCCCGGAGTCTTCTGACCCGGTACCACAACACAACACGCGGCACGGAAGTTCTTGGATGAGATCTCCAGCCGCCCGGCAGGTTCAACCTGGCTCACTTCCCCGGAGCCAGGCGGGGCCGGCCAGGCGCGGATGGGGATCTGGTCCAAGGACCTTCGGCCTTAAAGACTCCAGGGCCAGCCAGCCCGCCGGACGAGACAGACAGCAGCAGGAAAGAGGGCATCGAGGATGAACAGCGAGCGGCCGGCCGGTGAGCGCCATGTCCCGGTGCTCCGCGACCGCTGCATCAACCTGCTCGCCCCTGCCATCGAACGCGCCATCGAGGAACGCGGCCGGGCCGTGGTGGTCGACGCCACCCTGGGCATGGGCGGACATTCGGAAGCCATGCTGCAGCGTTTTCCGCAGTTGCATTTGGTCGGCATCGACCGCGACGAACAAGCGCTGGCACTAGCCGGATCACGGCTTCTGCCGTTCGCTGAGCGCACCGACCTGGTCCACGCCGTGTACGACGAGATTGCCGACGCGGTCGAGGACCTGGGCATCGGACAGATAGACGGCGCCCTGTTCGACCTGGGTGTTTCCTCGCTCCAGTTGGACGAACGGGAACGCGGCTTTGCCTACTCCTACGATGCCCCCTTGGACATGCGGATGGATACCAGCAGGGGCATGACAGCCGCCGACGTGGTCAATACCTACACCGAGGCAGACCTGGTGCGCATCATCCGGCGCTGGGGTGAGGAAAAGTTCGCCGGCCGCATCGCCGCGAGCATTGTTGCAGCCCGTGACGCCGCACCGCTGACCACCACGGGTGAGCTGGTGGAAGCCATCCGCAAGGTAGTGCCGGCCGCCGCAGCCAGGACCGGCGGCCACCCGGCCAAACGAACTTTCCAGGCGCTGCGCATCGAAGTCAATGAGGAGTTGGATGTGCTTGAGCGGGCTTTGCCCGCCGCCATCGACGTGCTGGCCCTCGGCGGACGCATTGTGGTGATGTCCTACCACTCGCTCGAGGACAAGATCACGAAATCGGTTTTCGGACGGCTCTCGAAGTCGTCCGCCCCGCGTGGATTCCCCGTTGAACTTGAAGAACACAAACCGCAGTTGAAGACCTTGACCAAGGGCACCGAAGTACCCACGGCAGCAGAAATCGAAGAGAACCCGCGCGCGGCGTCCGCCAAACTGCGGGCGGTAGAACGGATCCGGAACAGGAGCGCACAATGAGTGCCAGTGCCCACGCAGCCCGTCCCGACCAGCAGCAGTACGTGCACGGCAGCGCGGCTCCGGCCGGCCGTCCGGGCGCCTCGCCCAGGCAAGCCCCCCGGCGTACCCCTCTGTCAGTCGTTCCCACCGGTCCGGCCCGCAAGCGCGTGCCGTTCGCACTGTTCTGCTTCACCGTCCTGGTGCTGGCCCTCGGCAGCGTGCTGGTGCTCAACATCTCGGTCTCCAGCGGGCAGTACAAACTGGTGGAGTTGCGCAACGAGCAGGTGTCCCTGGCACAAGCCAACGAAAAACTGACACAGCAACTGGAAAACAACCAGGCTCCGCAGAATCTGGCCGCGAAGGCGGCAGAATTGGGAATGGTGACGTCCCCGTCGGTAGGGTCCATCGACCTGGGAAGCCAGAAAGTTTCCGGAAAACCGAAAGCGGCGGAACCGGGCGCAGCGCCGGAGCTGTTGGTGGCGCAGCCGGAAAACCCCGGCCACCAGCCGGCGGCAAAGCATGAGGCAGCGAAGAAGAGCAGCGACGCGGTAGCCGCAAAGCCGGCTGCCCAGTCCGCGGCCGCGGCCGAGGCGGCGGCCGCGGACAAGGCGGCCCAGCAGGAAACGGCCCAGCAGAAAACGGCAGAGAAGAAGGCGGCACAGAAGGACGAGGGGAAGCAGCTCAACGGCGGCAGCATCCCGGCACCGAAGCAACAGACAGGGCAGTAACTGTCCGGCGACGCAAACGAGGTACCTGTGGCAGCACCGACGGTCCACCACCAGCACCCCGACCGAACGGCGCGGGCCACCCGGCGGCTCCGGGCCGGACTCGCCATCGTGCTGATCCTGCTGGTCATTCTCGGCGCCCGTTTGTTCCAGCTGCAGGGATTGGACACCGCCGGCATGGCGCAGGCTGCCGTGGACAAGCGCCTCCGCACGGTGGACCTGCCGGCTCTGCGCGGTGAGATCCTCGACGCCAACAACAAGGTGCTGGCCCGCAGCGTCCAGCGGTTCGACATCGTGGTGGACCAGCGGCTGGTGGAGGACTACACCAGGTTCGATCCGATCCGCCAGGAATCCGAAGACATCAAGATCGCCGACGCTATCGCGGAACTGGCCGGCATCCTGGGCCAGGACACGAAGACCGTCACCAAAGCTGTCACCGGCGACAAGCCCTTTAACTATGTGGCCAAATCCGTCACCCCGGAGGTGCAGCAAAAGATCGAAGACCTGGCTTTCCCCGGACTGTCGGCCCGCGAAACCACCGTCCGCAACTACCCGGCCGGTGCCGTGGCCGGTTCCGTGGTCGGGTTCATGCGCTCGGACGGCGTGCCGCTCGAAGGCATCGAGGCGTCCCAGAACGACATTCTCTCCGGGACGCCCGGTTCCAGGACCTACGAAATCGGCGCCGACGGCATCCGCATTCCGGTGGGAACCAATGAGGAAGTCCCGGCCGTCGATGGCCGGAGCGTCCGGCTGACCCTCAATACGGATATCCAGTGGTACGCGCAGGAAGTCATCGCGGAGACCGTCAAGGACTACGGGGCCGAATACGGCACCGTCGTCGTGCTCAATGCCAAGACCGGCGATCTGATCGCGCTGGCCGACTCCACCACGGTGGATCCCAACGACCCGGGTGCTACTCCCGCCGGCGACCGGCAGTCGATGGCGGTGACGCGGACCTTCGAGCCTGGCTCAACCACCAAAATGATCACGATGGCAGCCGCGATCGAAGAAGGGATCACCACGCCGGCGTCGCGGTACACGATCCCGCCCAAGTACACGGTCAACGGCCAGACCTTCCAGGACGCCACACCGCACGGTACGCTGACGCGCACCACGGCCGGCATCTTCGCCCAGTCGCTGAACACCGGGACCACCATGATCAGCCAGCAGCTGACCCGGCAGCAGCGGTATGACTACCTGCGGAAGTTCGGCATCGGGCAAAGCTTCGACATCGGCATCCACGGCGCCACCAGCGGCTTGCTGGCACCGCCCGAGACGTGGGACGGCCGGCAGGAGTTCACCGTCATGTTCGGCCAGGGCCTGGCGCAGACCGCGCTGCACACAGCGGTCGCGTACGGCACCATCGCCAACAACGGCGTGCTGATGCAGCCGCGGCTGATCGACGCCTACATCGACCCGGACGGCACGGTGCATGAGGTGCCGGTGGAGAAGGGCAGCCGGGCGGTCTCCAAAAAGACCGCCAACCAAGTGCAGGACATGTTGGAGACCAACCCGAAGTACCACAGCGGCAAGGCCGGTAATATTGAGGACTACCGGATCGGGGTCAAGACCGGAACGGCGGAAGCGCCCTCCGCCAGCGGGGGGTTCAGCGGCTACACCATCTCGATGGCCGGCATCGCCCCGATGGAGGACCCGGAGTTCGTCGTTGTCGCGACCATCCAGCGGCCGCAGGGCGGCGTGCTGACGCTGACCGCCGGACCGACGTTCAAGAAGGTCATGACGCAGGTCCTCAATGCCTACAACGTGCCGCCGTCCACCAGCAAACGGGTCGACCTGCCGCTGGAATGAACCAACCTGGAGAATATGTGAGTTCCACCGCCGACCAGCCCCACCGGTCCGCCTCGCCCCTGCGGCCCCAAACGGTCAGGCCGGTCCGACTGGCGGAGCTGCGCAGCATGCTGCAGCGCCGCGGCCTTCCGGTACCTGAAGGCGGCCCGGCTACCGACGAACTGGCCTTCACCGGCATCACCATCGATTCACGCTCGGTGGAGCAGGGGGACCTTTACATCGGCTTGCCCGGGGCGCGTCGGCACGGCGCCGGCTTCGCCGCGCAGGCGGAGGCGGCCGGTGCCGCCGCCATCTTGACCGACGACGACGGCGCCCGGCTGGCCGCTGGCGATGCCCCGGGACTGCCGGTGCTGCGGTCCGCTGACCTGCGTGCCCTCGTGGGCCCGTTGGCGGCAGCCATCTACCGCAGCCAGCCGGAGGGCGGCGCGGCACCCACGCTGTTCGGGGTGACCGGAACCAACGGCAAGACCACCACCACCTACTTCATCAATTCCCTGCTGGCGGCGCTGGGACTGAGCAGCGGACTGATCGGCACCATCGAGATCAAGGCGGGCTCCGAAGCGATTCCCAGTGCCTTGACCACGCCGGAATCGCCCGAAGTGCACGGGCTGTTGGCGCTGATGCGCGAACGGGAACTGGACGCTGCGGCGATGGAAGTCTCCTCGCACGCCATTTCCTACCGGCGGGTGGATGCTGTTCGGTTCGACGTGGCCGGCTTTACCAACCTCACCCAGGACCATCTGGACCTGCACGGCAGCATGGACGAGTACTTCGACACCAAGGCCCGCCTCTTCGACCCGGAACGGGCCGGCAAGGCGGTGGTCTGCGTTGACGACGACTGGGGCCGCCGGCTCGCGCAGCGGGTGCGCGCCGCCGGAGTCCAGGCGACAACGCTGGCCACGGACGGCGGCAGCGCCGACTGGAGCGTCCGGAAGGTGGTCCGCGAAGGACTGGGGCACCGGTTTGAGCTGCACGGCCCCGACGGCGAGGTGCTGCGGCTGCACACCGGCCTGCCGGGCACCTTCAACATTTCGAACGCCTCGCTGGCCGTGCTGATGGTGCTGGCGTCCGGGACTGATCCGGCGCGGCTGCAGGAGGCGCTGGACAACGCGGACCCGCTGACCGTCGAGGTGCCCGGGCGGATGCAGCTGATCAGTGAGAAGCCGGCCGCCATTGTCGATTTCGCGCACAATCCGGACGCGCTGGAGCGGACGCTGGCCTCGGTCCGGCGTCCCGAACCCGGCGCTCGGGTGATTGTGGTGTTCGGCGCCACCGGAGAGCGCGACCAGACCAAGCGCCCGCTGATGGGGGCCATCGCCGCCCGGCTGGCCGATGTGGTCATCATCAGCGACGACGACCCGCACGGCGAGGACGCGGCGCAGATTCGTGGCGATGTGCTGGCCGGCGCCCGGGCCGCTGCCGACAACGAACAGTTGCCGGCTGAAATCGTCGAGGTTTTCCCGCGCGCAGAGGCCATCGAGCGGGCGGTGGCCATGGCCGCGCCGACGGACACCGTGCTGGTCGCCGGCCGCGGACATGAGGTCTGGCAGGAGGTCAACGGTGAGAACCTGGCCCTCGATGACCGGGTGGAACTGCGTGAGGCGCTGCACCGGCACGGATTCGGACTGCTCTCCCAGAAGGCGGTAGAGTCCTAGATCGTCATGATTGAACTTACTGCAGCCGATATTGCGGCGATAACGGGCGGACAGGTCATTGGGGAGCCGGTCACCGGCACGGGGGAGACCGCCGAGATCACCGTGAGTTCCGCCACCACAGATTCCCGCGAGATCGAGCCCGGCGGGCTGTTCGTGGCCAAGCCGGGCGAGACCGCAGACGGCCACTTCTACGTCGCCACCGCGTTCGAAGCCGGCGCCGTGCTCGCGTTGACTGAACGCGAAGTTTCCGATGCCTCGGGCCGGGTGTTGCCGCAGGTCGTTGTGGCCGATGCCGTGCTGGCCATGGGCGCCATCGCCGCGGCCATCGTCGCCCGGCTGCGTGCCGCCTCCGGGCTCGAGGTCGTGGGCATCACCGGCAGTGCCGGCAAAACCACCACCAAGGACCTGCTGGCCGGCATCCTGGGACTGGTGGCGCCGACCGTGGCGCCGATCGGCTCCTACAATGGCGAGGTGGGTGTACCGCTGACGGTCTTCTCCGCGGATTACGACACCCGCTACCTGGTGGTGGAAATGGGAGCCACCGGTATTGGCCACATCGAGTACTTGGCCGACATGGTGAAGCCGAGCATCGGCGTCGTGCTGGGCGTCGGCACCGCCCACGCCGGGGAATTCGGCGGCGTGGAGAACATCGCCATCGCCAAGGGCGAGCTGGCCGAAGCACTGCCCGCCAGCGGAACCGCCGTGCTCAACGCTGACGATCACCGGGTCAAGGCGATGGCCGCCCGCACTGGCGCCCAGGTGCTCTACTTCAGCTCCGACGACGACTTCAGCCTGCCCGCCGACAGCACCGCACAGCTGCTGAGGGCCCGCGGAGCCCACATCAATGAGGCCGGCCACCCGGAATTCACGCTGCGTTTTCCCGACGGTACCGAGCACCCAGTGACGTCCGGCCTGATCGGCATCCACCACGTGACGAACCTGCTGGCTGCCGCCGGCGCCGCCTGGGCACTGGGCGTGCCCGCGGAAACCATCGCCGCCGGCCTGAGCGGGCGCGGGCCGGCCAGCCGCTGGCGGATGGAACGGACCGAGCGGCCGGACGGCGTGACGGTGATCAACGATGCCTACAACGCCAACCCGGAATCCATGCGGGCAGCGCTGCGCACGCTGGCCGAACTAGGCCGCGGCCGCCGCACCTGGGCCGTGCTCGGCGAGATGCTGGAACTGGGCGAAGACTCCGTTCACGAGCACGACGCGATCGGCCGGATCGTGGTTCGGCTGAACATCTCGCGCCTGATTGTGGTCGGCACTAATGCCAGGGCCATGCACACCGGAGCCGTGATGGAAGGCTCCTGGGGAGACGAATCGATGTGGGTGGCCACCCCCGATGAGGCCTACCGTGTGCTCGAAGAGCAGCTGGAGCCGGGCGATCTGGTGCTGTTTAAGTCCTCCAACGGGGCCGGACTGCGGCATCTGGGCGACCGGGTAGCATTAGCAAACCCCTCGTCGGACGATCCCGCGGCGGCTGCGGTGCCCGGTTCTGAAACTCAACAGGAAGGCCAGGCGCAGTGATAGCCCTGCTGATCGGTTCTGCCCTGGCGCTGGTCCTGGCCCTGCTCGGGACGCCCTTGTTCATCAAGCTGCTGGTGAAAAAGGGCTACGGCCAGTTCATCCGCGACGACGGCCCGACGGCGCACCACACCAAGCGCGGAACGCCCACCATGGGCGGGGTGGTCATTGTGGCCACCGTGGTGGTGGCCTATTTTGCCACCCATCTGGGCATGTGGATGATCAATGGGGGAGCGCACCAGGGTCCGACGGCCTCCGGCGGCGTGCTGCTGCTGTTGATGGCCGGCATGGGCCTGGTGGGTTTTTTGGACGATTTCATCAAGATCTCCAAGCAACGCAGCCTCGGGCTCAGGGCCTGGGCGAAGATCGTGCTGCAGGGCCTGGTCGGCATCCTTTTTGCCGTTCTGGCGCTGAACTTTCCGGACAGCCTGGGCCGCACACCGGCGTCGCTGAACATCTCCTTCACCCGGGACATTCCCTGGCTCGACCTTGCCTTTGGCGGCACGGTCCTCGGTACCATCCTGTTCATCATCTGGTCCAACATCATTGTCACGGCGGCCACCAACGGCGTGAACCTGACCGACGGGCTGGACGGCCTCGCGGCGGGCGCCTCGGTGATGGTCTGCGGCGCCTACATGCTGATGGGCATCTGGCAGTTCAACCAGAGCTGCGGCTCCGTCAAGGTGCCCGGTGAGGCCTGCTACGAAGTACGTGACCCGCTGGACCTGGCGTTGATCGCCGGAGCGCTGGCCGGCGCGCTGATCGGTTTCCTGTGGTGGAACACCTCGCCCGCCAAGATCTTCATGGGCGACACCGGTTCGCTGGCCATCGGCGGCGCCATTGCCGGCTTCGCCATCCTGTCCCGCAGCGAGTTGCTGCTGGTGGTCATGGCCGGGCTGTTCGTCATCATCTCGCTCTCCGTGATCATCCAGGTGGCCTTCTTCAAGCTCAGCGGCGGCAAACGGGTCTTCAAGATGGCCCCGCTGCAGCACCACTTCGAGCTCAAGGGCTGGGCCGAAGTCACCGTCGTGGTGCGCTTCTGGATCATCGCCGGGCTCTGCGTGGCGGCCGCGCTGGGGATCTTCTACGCAGAATGGGTGTTGGGCTCGTGAACCGTCTTGATGCACTGACCTCCTGGGACGCGGACTGGTCCGGACTGCGCGTGGTGGTCGCCGGCATCGGACTGTCGGGTTTCTCCGCTGCGGACACGCTGATCGAACTGGGCGCCGCCGTGGTCGTCGTCGACGGCCGCGACACGGCGGAAAACCGGGCCAAGGCCGACACCTTGAAGATCGTCGGGGCCCGGGAGGTCCTGCTCGGTGCCGAGCACGGCAGCGTCCTGCCCGACGTCGGTGGGGAACCTGCCGAACTGGTGGTCACCTCGCCGGGCTGGAGCCCGCAGACACCGCTGCTGGCCGCCGCCGCGGACGCGGGGATCCCCATTTGGGGCGACGTTGAACTGGCCTGGCGGGTGCGGGAACGCGCCGGGCGGCGCACGGCCGATTGGCTGGCCATTACCGGCACCAATGGCAAGACCACCACAGTGGGAATGGCCGAATCGATGTTGCAGGCGGCCGGGTTGCGCGCCATCGCCGCCGGCAACGTGGGCACTCCCATTTTGGATGCGGTGCGCGATCCGATCGGCTACGACGTGATCGCCGTGGAACTCTCCAGCTTCCAGCTGCACTGGACCCACAGCATGTCACCGCTGGCTTCCGTGGTGCTCAACGTGGCCGAAGACCACGTGGACTGGCACGGGTCCTACGCCGCGTACCTGGCCGACAAGGCCAAGATCTATGAGCGGACCAGGATCGCGTGCGTCTACAACGCCGAGCAGCGCGAAACCGAGGAGATGGTCGAAGCGGCCGACGTCGTCGAAGGCTGCCGGGCGATCGGTTTCACCACCGGCATGCCGGCGGTAAGCATGGTCGGCGTGGTGGAGAACCTCCTGGTCGACCGCGCCTACATCCAGGAGCGCCGCGACTCCGCGGCCGAGTTGGCCAGCCTGGCCGATGTGGGCGACGTGGCGCCGCGGCACCAGGTGGCCAACGCGCTGGCGGCCGCCGCCCTGGTCCTGGCCTACGGCGTGGAACCGGCCGCGGTGCGCGAAGGACTGCGGCGGTTTGATCCGGGATCGCACCGGATCCAAAAGGTCCTGGAACAGGCCGGGGTGCTCTGGGTCAACGACTCCAAAGCCACCAACCCGCACGCTGCTTCGGCCTCGCTCGCGTCCTTTTCTTCGGTGGTGTGGATCGCTGGCGGATTGTCCAAGGGCGTTAACTACGACGAGTTGATCGCGGACCATGCGCGCAGACTGAAAGCCGTTGTGCTGATTGGGACGGACAACTCGTCCCTGTTGGCCTCGTTGCAGCGACACGCGCCGGATGTTCCGGTCATCGCCGTCCCGGCGGAGGAAACTGAAGGCAGGACCCCGACGTCGGGCCGCCTCGCCGGGGAGAGCGTGATGGCGGCAGCGGTGGAAGCTGCAGCCGGCATAGCCGCCGACGGGGACACCGTCCTGATGGCCCCGGCTGCCGCGTCGATGGACCAGTTCACGTCCTACGCGCACCGCGGCAACGCGTTCATGGAAGCCGTCCGCCGGTTCGGGGAAGGGCAGGCACCGTCGACCAAGGAGCAGTAATGGCCAGCAGCGGCACCCGCAGCGGAAGCCGGACGTCCCACCCCGCCGTCGTCCGCGAAACCGGCACCGCCCGGGCAAAGGATGCCCCTGCGGCCAAGCTCCGGCAGCTGCGCGAACGCGGCACCGTCTTGCTGGACCGGATCCAGGGCACGGGAACGCAGTCCAGCGGCGCCAGCTACTACCTGATCCTCGGCTCGGCCCTCGCCCTGACCGCCATCGGCCTGCTGATGGTGCTCTCCTCGTCTGCGGTCGAATCCATCGCCGACGACAACTCGCCGTTCAGCCTGTTCATGCGGCAGGCGATCTTCGCCGGCCTCGGCGTCACCGCGATGCTGATCCTCTCGCGATGGAAGCCGGCCACGTACCGAAGGCTGGCCTGGCCGGGCCTCGCTCTGTCGGTCATTCTGCTGCTGCTGGTTTTCACCCCGCTGGGTGAGTCCGTCGGCGGCAACCGCAACTGGATCACGTTGCCCGGCGGGACGTCCTTGCAGCCCTCGGAAGTCGCCAAGCTGGGCATGTGCCTCTGGATGGCAGCCGTCCTGGCGGCCAAAGAACGGCTGCTGGGCAACTGGAAGCATCTGGTCGTCCCCGTGGTGGTGCCCGGCGCCATTCTGATTGTCGGACCGGTGCTGGCCGGCAACGACTTGGGCACCGCGATGATCTTGATGCTGATCATTGCCGGCGGACTGTTCTTCGCCGGAGCGCCGTTGAAGCTCTTTGGCATCGCCGGTCTGGGCGCTACGGCGCTGGTGCTGCTGCTGGTCGTAGTCAGCCCCAACCGGATGGGCCGCATCCTGATGTGGACCGACCAGGGATGTGAAACTACCACCGGGCTCAACATGCAGTCCTGCAACGGGCTCTTCGCGCTGGCCTCCGGGGGCTGGTGGGGTGTGGGCCTGGGCCAAAGCCGACAGAAGTACAACTGGATTCCGGAAGCCCACAACGACTACATCTTTGCCATTATCGGCGAAGAACTGGGGCTGCTCGGCACCATGGTCATCCTGGCCCTGTTCGGCGTCCTGGCCATCGCGCTGGTGCGCACGGTGATGCGCCAGGAGTCCCTGTTCGTTCGGATCTTCGCCGGATCCATCATGGTCTGGATCATCGGCCAGGCCTTCGTGAACATCGCGGTGGTCACCGGCCTGCTGCCGGTGATCGGCGTGCCGCTGCCGTTCATCTCCTACGGCGGATCCGCGCTGACCGTGACGCTGGCAGCCGTCGGTGTACTCTTGTCCTTTGCCCGGACCGGGGCACCCGGCCGGAAGAAGCCGGGAGGACTGATCAGCCGGCTGCGGCAGGCAACGTCCGCCAGCACCCGCTGAACCACCCACCACAAGCCGAGCAGAAGGTAACCCAGCTACACCATGAACACTTCCGATCCCTCTGTGGTCCTGGCCGGCGGCGGCACCGCTGGGCATGTCAGCCCGCTGCTGGCCATCGCCGCGGCCGTGGTCGAAGCGGCCCCCGCGGCCCGCATCCTCGCCGTCGGCACCGCCGCCGGCATGGAGACCCGGCTGGTGCCCGCGGCCGGCTACCAACTGGCCACCATCGGGCGCGTGCCGCTGCCGCGCCGGCCCTCACTCGACCTGCTGAAGCTGCCGTTCAAGTTTGCCGCGGCGGTGCGCCAGGCCACCGGCATTATCGACGGCGCGAAGGCCGACGTCGTGGTGGGCGTGGGCGGGTATGTCAGCACGCCGATGTACATCGCGGCCAAGCTGCGCCGGGTGCCGATCGTGATCCACGAAGCCAACGCCAGGCCCGGCCTGGCCAACCGGGTGGGGGCCCGGCTGGCCGAGCGGGTGGCGGTGGCGTTCAAGGACACCCAGCTGCCCGGAGCGCGCTGGGTCGGGATGCCGATGCGCCGGGAAATTGCCACCTTGGACCGGCAGGCGTCCCGCAGCGCCGCCCGCCGGAGGCTGGGGCTGGCGCCGGAGGAGCCGACGCTGATCGTCACCGGCGGTTCATCGGGTGCACTCAGCATCAACCGGACCATCGCCGCCGCGCTGCCGGACCTCGCCGCAGCCGGAATCCAGGTGCTGCACATCACCGGCCGGAACAAGGCGCTGCGGGATGCCGAGGGGCTGCTGCTCACCTCTCCCGGCTACCACCAGGTGGAGTATGTGGACGGCATGCAGGATGTCTACGCCGCGGCCGACCTGCTGTTGGCCCGCGCCGGTGCGGCCACGGTGTGCGAAGTTGCCGCCGTCGGCTTGCCGTCGGTGCTGGTGCCGCTGCCGCACGGGAACGGCGAACAGGCGCTGAATGCTGCCTCCCTGGTGGAGGCAGGCGGCGCGGTGCTGGTCCGGGACGGGGACTTCAACGCGCGCTGGGTCACGGACCAGCTGGTGCCGCTGTTGAAGAATCCGGCACGGCTGGAGCAGATGTCGGAAGCGGCGCACGCTCTGGGGATCAGAGACGCGGACGCGCGAATGGCACAATTAGTGCTCGAGGCAATGGGGGAGGAGCACCGATGAAAGCCACTGATTTCCACACCACGGCCCGGCTGCCGTTCGGCGAGCTCGGCGCGGTGCACTTCATCGGACTCGGCGGCGCCGGGATGTCGGCCATCGCCCGGATCCTGCTGGCCCGCGGCGTGCCGGTGTCCGGTTCGGATGCGCGCGACTCGGCCGTGCTGCGGCAACTGGAGGCGCTCGGCGCGACGGTCTTCGTGGGCCATGAGGCAGGTCATGTTGGCCACGCGGACACGGTGGTGGTCTCCACCGCCATACGGCCGGAGAACCCCGAACTGCAGGCTGCGGTTGCCGCGAACCTGAACATTGTGCACCGTTCGGTGGCGCTCTCCGCCGCCATGGAGGGAAAGCGGCTGATCGCCGTCGGCGGCACCCACGGCAAGACCACCACCACGGCCATGGCCACGGTGATGCTGCAGGCCGCCGGTCGCGAGCCGTCCTTCGCCATCGGCGGCGATGTGGCGGCGCTCGGCGTCAACGCCGCGCACGGGGACGGCGACCTGTTTGTCGCCGAAGCGGACGAATCCGACGCCTCCTTCCTCAACTACCGGCCGCAGGTCATCGTCGTGACCAATGTGGAGGCCGACCACCTGGACCACTACGGGTCCGCCGAAGCCGTCTACGCCTCGTTCGACCAGTTCGCGGCCCTGCTTCCCAGCGACGGCACGCTGGTGGTCTGCCTTGACGACGACGGCGCCCGCGCCTTGGCTGAGCGGGTGGCAGCGTCCGGCGCCGCCTGCCGGGTGCTTGGCTACGGCTACGCGGCGGACGCCGAACTGCGCATCGCTGAGAGCGAGTTCGCCGGTTCCGGCAGCGCCAGCCGGATCGACTACCCTGGCGGCAGCTGCACACTGCGGCTCCAAGTACCCGGCGAGCACAACATCCGCAACGCGGCGGCGGCCGTCGCGGTGGCCATCACGCAGGGCATCGATCCCGCCGCCGCCGCCGAGGGACTGGCCGGGTTCACCGGGGCAGCCCGGCGATTCGAAGCCAAGGGCGCAGCAGCCGGGGTCCGCGTGTTCGATGACTACGCCCACCATCCCACCGAGGTCCACGCCGCCCTGACCGCCGCGCGGAAAGTTGCCGCGGGACATGCGGTGCATGTGCTCTTCCAGCCTCATCTGTTCTCGCGTACCCGGGAGTTCGCCGCGGAATTTGCCCAGGCGCTGCAGTTGGCCGATTCGGCCGCCATCCTGGATATCTATCCCGCGCGCGAGGATCCCATCCCGGGCGTCACCAGCGAACTGATCACCAACCGGTTGCCTTCCGGCAGCTATGCACCAGACCCGGACCGCGCCGTCGCTGACATCGTCGCCCGCTCACAGCCCGGCGACATCGTGTTAACCGTCGGAGCCGGCGACGTGACCCAATACGGCCCCGTCCTGGTCGAGGCCCTGGAGCAGGCCTCCACGGCGGTGCAATGAGTCCGCGCAAGCCACGCACTCCGGCCCGTCCCGCTGCCCCGGCCGGACGGCCGGACGACGCGGCGCCGGCACCGGAAGCCGCCCGGCGGCCGCCCAGGCCCGAAAGCACGACGGCGGACGGCCCGGGGACGGGGGTACGGATCACCTCCGGAAGAGTGACGGCACTGCCGGCGCCGGGATCCGGCACCGCCGCCAGGTCCGGCACCGCCGCAAAATCCGGCGCCGCTGCCACCGGGACCGGGGCGGCACCGCGGCGGACCGGGGCCACCAGGTCCGCTGCCGGCACCCACCCGCCCGAACACGGCACCGGTGCACCCGCAGCTGGCGCAGGAAGCTCCGCAGCCGCATCCACGCCCCAGCGCGGCGCGCCGGCGGGCTGGTTGGGGCGTTGGCGCGGCCCGCGGCCCGGTCCGCCGCGCCCGTCAGGCGGCGGGGGAGCCGATGCCACGGTAGTCAGTTTCCCCGAACCGGCCCGACGCAAGACCCGGCGCCGGCTGCTGATCGCGGCGGGCATCGTCGTCGTGCTCCTTGCCGTGCTGATGTCGGTCATCTTCCTGTCGCCGGCACTGGCGGTGAAGACCGTCACCGTGGAGGGGGCCAAACTCACGGATTCCGCGAAACTGAGTGAGGCGTTGGAGCCGTTGAAGGGAATTCCCCTGGCGCGTGTTGGCGAACGGGAAGTGGCTGCCCACGTGGACCACTTCCCGGCGGTCGAGTCGGTGGAAGTCGTGGCCAAGCCGCCCTCGGAACTGCACGTGAGGATCATCGAGCACACACCCGTTGCCGTGCTGAAGGACGGCAAGAAGTTCGTGCTAATCGACGAATCGGGGAAGGCGCTGGCCTCGGTCCGCAAGCGCAGCGAGGCGAAACTGCCGTTGATCGACGGCGCGAAGGCGGCCGAGGATCCCGACGTCTTCGCCTCGATCACCGGCGTGCTCGGCGCGCTCCAGCCGGCCGTGCTGAAACAGCTCGACCATGCCTCGGCCCGGTCGGTGGACTCGGTGGAACTCCAGCTGGTCAACGGCCAAAAGGTGCTGTGGGGAAACGCGGGACAGCAGGAGCTCAAAGCCACCGTGCTGGAGGCGCTGTTGCAGGCCAAGGGCGTGAAGGGCAAGGCAAGCGTCATCGATGTGAGCACCCCCACGCGGCCGGTGACCCGTTGAGACCCGGCGCGGCCGCCAGCAAAACGCAACCGCCGCCGATCGCGCGACACGCGGAGCCGGGTCATTGTGCCGGCCCGGCCTTCCGTCTAGCGTCTCGGATAGGAACTACTTGACATAACTCTAACCTTCAAGTTGAGGGTTAATGTTTAGGTGAAACTACCGGACCGGGGACCCGCCCGCTTCGGCAGAACTGATCAGTGCAGACTCGAGCAAGGGACACAGGACGTGGCAGCACCGCAGAATTACTTGGCCGTCATCAAAGTCGTCGGCATCGGCGGCGGTGGCGTGAATGCCGTCAACCGGATGATCGAGGTGGGGCTCCGCGGCGTGGAGTTCATCGCCATCAACACCGATGCTCAGGCACTGTTGATGAGCGACGCCGACGTGAAGCTCGACGTCGGCCGTGAGCTCACCCGCGGACTCGGCGCCGGAGCCGACCCGGAGGTGGGCCGCAAGGCCGCCGAAGATCATGCCGAAGAGATCGAGGAAGTCCTGCGCGGGGCGGACATGGTCTTCGTGACGGCCGGCGAAGGCGGCGGTACCGGTACCGGCGGCGCGCCCGTGGTGGCCCGGATTGCCCGTTCGCTCGGCGCGCTGACCATCGGCGTCGTCACCCGGCCGTTCACGTTCGAGGGCCGCCGCCGGTCGAACCAGGCCGAAACCGGCATCGAAACGCTGCGCGACGAAGTCGACACCCTGATCGTGATCCCGAACGACCGCCTGCTGTCCATCAGCGACCGCAACGTCTCCATGCTCGATGCCTTCCGGTCCGCCGACCAGGTGCTGCTCTCCGGCGTCCAGGGCATCACCGACCTGATCACTACGCCCGGCCTGATCAACCTCGACTTCGCTGACGTCAAGTCCGTGATGCAGGGAGCCGGTTCGGCACTGATGGGCATCGGCTCCGCCCGCGGCGAGGACCGCGCGGTCAAGGCCGCCGAGCTGGCCATCGCGTCCCCGCTGCTGGAAGCTTCCATCGACGGCGCGCACGGCGTGCTGCTCTCGATCCAGGGCGGATCCGATCTCGGCCTGTTCGAAATCAACGAGGCCGCGCGGCTGGTGCAGGAAGTCGCCCACCCCGAAGCGAACATCATCTTCGGCGCCGTCATCGACGATGCGCTGGGCGACGAAGCCCGGGTCACCGTCATCGCCGCCGGCTTCGACCAAGTGGATGTCACGTCGGCTGCCCCGAGCCAGAAGCCTGCCGTGGCGCCGGCCGGTGCCCCCGCGGTGCCTGCGGCGCAGCCCTCCGTTCCGGTTTCCCAACCGGTGGAGCATGGCTTCGGCGGCATGGTCTCGCAGTCCGCGCACGTTCCCGTCGACGCCGGCTTCGACATGGACCTTCCGGCCATCGTGGAGCCGGACCTGAGCGCGGGCCGGATCGATGACCTGGATGTCCCGGATTTCCTGAAGTAACAAGAAGGGTTCGGCAGTGTTCTGGTGGAAGCAGCAGGTCCACACCGGCGTGTGGGTCGCTTTCACCGACCGGTCGGCCGGCAACCTGGGCCTCCATGTAGGGGACGACGCCGCCGCTGTGCACCGGCGTCGTGAACTGCTGGAGGGTGCCCTGCCGGTAGCGGCCGGTTCGCTGCGGTTCATGAACCAGGTGCATTCGGCCGAGGCGGCCATCGTGGCTGCCGGTGGGCCGGCTTCGGCGGAACCGGCGGTGACGGCCGATGCGCTGGTGAGTCCCGACGGCGCGTCGCCACTGGCGGTGATGGTTGCGGACTGCCTGCCGGTGGTGCTGGTAGGGACCCTGCCCGACGGCGGTGCCGCCACCGCGGTGGCACATGCCGGCCGCCGCGGGCTGCTGGACGGCGTGCTGGCCAATGCGGTGGCCGGGCTCCGTGATGCGGGCGCAGACGGACTGCAAGCCTGGATCGGGCCGTCCATCTGCGGAGCCTGCTACGAGGTTCCCGAGCAGATGCAAGCGGATGCGGTGGCCCGGATTCCCGAGCTGGCAGCGAGGACCACCTGGGGCACGCCGGCACTCGATCTTGCCGCCGGGGCCACCGCCGAACTGGTCGGACTCGATGTGGAGGCGCACCGGGTGCCGGGCTGCACCCGGGAGGAAAGCCGGTTGTTCTCCTACCGGCAGGATCAACGCACCGGCCGGTTCGCTGGCCTGGTCTGGAAGGACGCATGAGCACCAACTCCCGGAAGGCCGAACTCTCAGCAAATCTGGAACGCGTCCGGGCGCGGATCGCCCGGGCCGCCGTCGGGCGTTCGGCGGAGCCGGAACTGATTGTGGTAACAAAGTTTTTCCCTGCCTCCGATGTTGCGCTGCTGCAGGAACTGGGGGTGACCGACGTCGGGGAGAACCGGGACCAGGAAGCCGCCGCGAAGGCCGCGGAGCTGGCCGGCCGCGGGCTGCGCTGGCATTTCATTGGACAACTGCAGACAAACAAGGCCAAATCGGTGATCCGTTACGCCGATCTGGTCCACTCGGTGGACCGTCCGCAACTGGTCCGGGCACTGGGCAAAGCCATGGCGGCCGAGCAGGAACGGCGGCAGGCTGCCGGGCTCGAGCCCCGTGCGGCTCTCGGCTGCCTGATCCAGGTGGACCTTGACGAGTCGGACCGGCCGCAGGCGGCCGGAACGGCGGCCCGCGGCGGTGCCCGTCCCGGGGAGATCCGGGCGCTGGCCGAAGCCCTCCAGGAAACCGAGGGGCTGGCCCCGGCCGGACTGATGGCGGTAGCGCCGTTGGGTGCAGACCCGGCCCAGGCCTTCGGCCGGTTGGCGGAGCTCTCGCAACAGCTTCAGGAAGAGCATCCCGAGGCGGTCATGGTTTCGGCAGGAATGAGCCAGGACCTTGAAGCAGCGGTCGCTGCGGGCGCGACACACCTCCGTGTCGGATCAGATGTCCTCGGACCACGACCGGCGGTACGGTAGCGTTTTGGCTAGGCAGGCTCTTTGCCGGAACCCATGTCCATGAACCCATGTTCATGAGCGGGGGCCGCGCAAGGCAGACAGCAGCGCTGAAGACAGGATGGGAGCTACCATGGCAGGCACACTGCGCAAGACAATGATTTATCTTGGGCTCGCCGATGGTGACGAGCACTACGAACCCGAGCAGCCGGACACGGCCGCCCGAGATGAGGAGCAGCCCGTGGAACAGCCCCGACAGGAGCGCCGCGCGGAGCCTGCAGCGGCACCGGTGAAGCCGGCTGCCGAGGAATACCGGGCTCCGGTGACGCCGATCAAGCGCGCTCCGTCCGCCCGCGAGGATGCCACCGTGCTGCACCAGATCACCACGGTGCACCCGCGCTCCTACAATGACGCCAAGGTTATTGGCGAGAGCTTCCGGGACGGGATCCCGGTGATCATGAACGTCACGGACATGGGCGAAGCGGAAGCCAAGCGGCTGGTCGATTTTTCGGCCGGCCTGGTCTTCGGTCTGCACGGTAGCATTGAGCGGGTAACCAATAAGGTTTTCCTGCTCTCGCCGTCAAGCGTGGAAGTGTTGGGTGAGGACCGAAAGTCCAGCGACCAGCAGGCCAGTTTCTTCAACCAGAGCTAGCCTGCCGCACTTTCCGCACGGCGTGCCGCCCGTCAAAATCCTTCTAGCGCTAGGAATCGTGGAAACGGCGTGTCCATCATTTTCGTCCTGCTGTACCTGATCTTGATGTTGTTCCAGCTGACTTTGATCGTGCGCATCGTTTTTGAAGTGGTGCAATCCTTCGCCCGCCGCTGGAGGCCGCGCGGAATCGCGCTGGTCTCGGCGTCCGTTATCTACACTGTGACCGACCCGCCGCTGAAGGGCCTGCGCAGGCTCATTCCGCCGCTGCGGATCGGCGGATTCGCGCTCGATCTTGCCTTCCTGGTGCTGTTCCTCATCGTGACCATCGCCATGGCCATCGTGGCGGGTTTGGCCTGACCGAGGGCGCGTTAGTGTTCGTCTCCGAAACGATATATTCTGATTCAGATATAGCTGGCGGATGTCCGTTGCACGGGGATATTCGCTACCGTTGTTATGAATCCAGCACGTTGCATTCATGACCCACGAACCAGTATGAGGTGACCAGATGGCTTTGACGCCAGAAGACGTTGTCAACAAGCGGTTCCAGCCGACTAAGTTCCGCGAAGGCTATGACCAGGATGAGGTTGACGACTTTCTCGATGAGATCGTTGTTGAACTCCGCCGGCTGAACCAGGAGAACGACGAACTTCGCAAGAAGCTGGCTGACGCCACGTCGGGCCAGGCTCCGGAGGCCTCCGTGCCGGCTCCGGTTTCGGCCGCCCCGAAGACCGAACAGGTCCGCGAACAGGTCAAGGAAGAACCGAAGGTCGAGCCCAAGGCGAAGGAAGAGCCGAAGCCGGCTCCGGTTGCCGCCGCGGCTCCCGCGGCCGACCGCTCCGCTACCGCCGAGTCGGCGGCCGGCGTGCTGGCGATGGCCCAGAAGCTCCACGACGAGTACGTCACCGCCGGCGTGGAGCAGCGGGACAAGATCATTGCCGAGGCACAGCTGGAAGCCAGCAGCCTGGTCAATGACGCCGAGGAAAAGAGCCGCAAGACGCTGGGCAACCTGGAGCAGCAGAAGGCCGTGCTGGAGCGCAAGCTGGAGCAGCTGCGTGGTTTCGAGCGCGACTACCGTGCCCGTTTGAAGGCCTACATTGAAGGCCAGCTTCGCGATCTGGAAGCCCGTGGTTCCTTCGCTGCTCCCGAAGTCAAGGACAGCGCCGACGCGTAAGCGCGGAAGGTAACTGACCCTGTCCACAGGGACCCCCATGGCCGGCGCCGGGATTATCCTGCCGCCGGCCATTGCCTTTGCACACCGCATCGGTGCCCGGACGGCACTGAAGACGAGAGAGACATGTCAGAAACTCCACCGGCAGCTGATCGATCCCACGACGGGGCGGCGGCCGCGGCCGGACAACGCAAGGGCAAAGCCCGTTTCATCCTGCTGCTGGCCGGCTGCGCGGCCTTCGCCTACGCCTTTGACCAATTGACCAAGTGGTGGGTCGTCTCCACCATGACAGAGGGGCAGATCACTCCGGTACTGCCGCCGCTGCTGCACTGGCATTTCATCCGCAACTCGGGCGCGGCGTTCTCCATCGGCCAGGACCACACCTGGGTGTTCACCTTGGTGATGTCGGCCGTTGCCATGGCAATCCTGGTTTATGCCCGCAAGGTCCGCTCTCTGTGGTGGTCCGTGGCGCTCGGCTTCCTGCTGGGTGGCGCGCTGGGTAACCTGACCGACCGGCTGTTCCGCGAACCCTCTTTTGGCCTCGGGCACGTGGTGGATTTCATCGCCTTCCCGAACTTCGCGATCTTCAACATCGCCGACTCCGCCGTCGTCGGAGCGGTCATCCTGTGGTGCGTGCTGACTTTCATGGGAATAGGCATGGACGGCACCCGGCAGACCGCCAAAACCGGGGACGGCACAGCCACCCGGGACGGCACGGCCACCAGGGACGACACGTCCAACCGGGACGGCAAGCTCGATGGGGGCAAGCCAGCAGGGGAGAGCAGTGACTGACGACGTCAGGGTCGTCGAGCTGGACAGCGGGACGGCCGGTGAACGGGCAGACACGGTGGTCGCGGGGCTGCTGGGCGTGTCCCGCACGGCGGCCGCGGCGTTGTTCGGCGACAAGTGCGTGGAACTGGATGGCCGTGCCATAGCCAAATCGGCGAAGCTTCCGGGCCAGGGGAGACTGCGCATCGTCGTACCGGAGCAGCGGGATCCGCTCGCCATCGTGGTGGAAGAGGTTCAGGAGTTGAAGATACTCGGAGACGAGGACGATTTCGTCGTCATCGACAAACCGGTGGGCGTGGCGGCGCATCCGTCGCCGGGCTGGGTGGGACCCACCGTGGTCGGAGCGCTGGCGGCCCGCGGCTACCGGATTTCGACGTCGGGTGCCGCCGAGCGGGCCGGGATCGTCCACCGCCTGGACGTGGGAACATCCGGCGTGATGGTGGTGGCCAAGACCGAACACGGTTACACCTTGCTGAAGCGCGCGTTCAAGGACCGCACGGTGGACAAGGTCTATCACGCACTCGTGCAGGGGCTGCCGGATCCGCTGGAGGGAACCATCGATGCGCCGATCGGCCGGCACCCCGGTTTTGACTGGCGGTTCGCCGTCGTCGAGGACGGACGCCATTCGCTGACCCACTATGAGGTCATCGAAGCCTTCGGCAAGGCGTCCTTGGTCGAAGTGCATCTGGAGACCGGCCGGACCCACCAGATCCGCGTCCACTTCTCGGCGCTCCGGCATCCCTGCGCCGGCGACCTGACCTACGGTGCCGATCCGAAGCTTGCCGCAGCGCTGGGCCTGACCCGGCAGTGGCTGCATGCCAAAAAGCTCGGCTTCCACCACCCCGGCACCGGGGAATGGGTTGAATACGAAAGCGAGTACCCGCAGGACTTGGCTTACGCGCTGCAGGCACTCGCCGAACACCGCGTGTAGCCCGGGCCGGCTGGCTCCGACACCTAGAATGAAACCGTGGCAGCAGTGACTTCTTCCAAGACCGGCAACGATTCCTTCGTCCATCTCCACAACCACACCGAGTACTCGATGCTCGACGGTGCCGCGCGGCTGACCGACTTGTTCAGCCACACCGAGGAACTGGGCATGAACGCGGTGGCGACCACGGACCACGGGTTCGTCTTCGGTGCCTTCGATTTCTGGAACAAGGCCCGCAACGCCGGGGTCAAACCCATCGTCGGCGTCGAAGCGTACCTGACTCCGGGCACCGCCCGGGCGGACAAGACGCGCGTACGCTGGGGCGACGGCGGACGCAACGACGTCTCCGGCGCCGGCGCCTACACCCACATGACCATGTGGGCCGAGACCACCGAAGGCATGCACAACCTCTTCCGCGCCTCGTCGCTGGCCTCGCTGGAAGGCTATCTGTACAAGCCGCGGATGGACCGGGACCTGCTGCAGACCTATGGCAAGGGCCTGATCGCCACCACCGGCTGTCCGTCCGGTGAGGTCCAGACCAAGCTGCGGCTGGGCCTGTACAACGAGGCGAAGCAGGCTGCCTCCGATTTCCGGGACATCTTCGGCAAGGAAAACTTCTTCTGCGAACTGATGGACCACGGCCTGGACATCGAGCGCAACGTGCAGGCCGATCTGCGCAAACTGGCGCGCGAACTCGGGCTCCCGTTCGTGGCCACCAACGACCTGCACTACACGCACGCCGAAGATGCCAAGTCGCATGCGGCGCTGCTGTGCGTGCAGTCCGGTTCGTCGCTGGCCGACCCGAAGCGCTTCAAGTTCGATGCGGACGAGTTCTACCTGAAATCCCCGGCGGAGATGCGGGCCATTTTCCGCGATGTGCCCGAAGCGTGCGACAACACCCTGCTGATCGCCGAGCGCTGCAACGTGGAGTTCAATACCAAGGCCTCCTACATGCCGGTGTTCCCGGTGCCGGAGGGGGAGAACGAGGAATCCTGGTTCGTCAAGGAAGTCGAGAAGGGCCTGCATTACCGGTTCCCGACGGGCATCCCCGATGACGTGCGCAAGCAGGCCGAATACGAGATCGGCATCATCCTCCAAATGGGCTTCCCGGGCTACTTCCTGGTGGTGGCCGACTTCATCAACTGGTCTAAGGACAACGGCATCCGGGTAGGCCCGGGCCGCGGCTCCGGCGCCGGCTCGATGGTGGCCTACGCGATGCGGATCACCGACTTGAACCCGCTCAAGCACGGACTGATCTTCGAGCGCTTCCTGAACCCGGACCGCGTTTCGATGCCTGACTTCGACGTGGACTTCGATGACCGGCGTCGCCCCGAGGTGATCAAGTACGTCACCGAGAAGTACGGCGACGACCGCGTGGCCATGATCGTCACCTACGGCACCATCAAGGCCAAGCAGGCGTTGAAGGACTCCTCGCGTGTGATGGGCTATCCGTTCTCCACCGGCGAGCGGCTGACCAAGGCCATGCCGCCGGACGTCATGGGCAAGGGCCTGACGCTGAAGGAAGTGCACGATCCCAGCGCCAAGCGCTACGGCGAGGCCGAGGAGATGCGCGAACTGCTCAAATCCGATGCGGATTCCGCCAAGGTCTTCGAAACCGCGCTGGGCCTGGAAGGGCTGAAGCGCCAGTGGGGTGTGCACGCAGCCGGCGTGATCATGTCCTCGGATCCGCTGATCGACATCATCCCGATCATGCGCCGCGAGCAGGACGGCCAGATCATTACGCAGTTCGACTATCCCACCTGTGAAGGCCTCGGCCTGATCAAGATGGACTTCCTCGGCCTGCGCAACCTGACGATCATCACGGACGCCATCGAGAACATCAAGATGAACCAGGACATCGACCTGGATCTTGAAACACTGGACCTCGACGACCGCGGGTCCTACGAACTGCTGGCCCGCGGCGACACCCTGGGCGTCTTCCAGCTCGACGGCGGCCCGATGCGGTCGCTGCTGAAGATGATGCGGCCGGACAACTTCGAAGACATCTCCGCCGTCATCGCCCTGTACCGGCCGGGCCCGATGGGCGCGAACTCGCACACCAACTACGCGCTGCGCAAGACCGGGCTCCAGGAAATCACCCCGATCCACCCGGAGCTGGAAGAACCGCTGCGGGACATTCTGGACACCACCTACGGCCTGATCGTGTACCAGGAGCAGGTAATGGCGATCGCCCAGAAGGTGGCCGGCTTCTCGCTGGGCCAAGCGGACATTCTGCGCCGCGCGATGGGCAAGAAAAAGAAGTCCGAGCTGGACAAGCAGTATGCGGGCTTCCATCAGGGCATGGTGGACCGCGGCTACTCCGAGGCAGCCATTAAGGCGCTGTGGGACATCCTGCTGCCGTTCTCCGACTACGCGTTCAACAAGGCGCACTCGGCCGCCTACGGCCTGGTCTCCTACTGGACCGCCTACCTGAAGGCGCACTACCCGGCCGAATACATGGCCGCGCTGCTCACCTCAGTCGGCGACGACAAGGACAAGCTGGCGCTGTACCTGAACGAATGCCGCCACATGGGCATCACGGTGCTGCCGCCGGATGTGAACGAATCGGCGCTGAACTTCACCCCGGTGGGCAAGGACATCCGCTTCGGCATGGGCGCCATCCGCAACGTCGGCGCCAACGTGGTGCACGCCATGGTGGCCGCCCGCGACGAGAAGGGCAACTTCGCCAGCTTCAGCGATTTTCTGCAGAAGGTACCGGCCGTGGTCTGCAACAAGCGCACCATCGAGTCGCTGATCAAGGCCGGCGCGTTTGACTCGCTGGGCCATCCGCGCCGCGCGCTGGCCATGATCCACGAAGAAGCCGTGGACTCGGTCATCGTGCTCAAGCGCAACGAGGCCGCCAACCAGTTTGACCTCTTCAGCGCGTTCGACGACGGCGGCGAAACGGCCGGGGGACTCGCGGTCGATGTGCCGGACCTGCCCGAGTGGGACAAGAAAGACAAGCTCGCGTTCGAACGCGACATGCTGGGCCTGTACGTTTCCGACCACCCGCTGCAGGGACTGGACGGGATCCTGAGCCAGCACGCGGACATGTCCATCACCTCGCTGATCGGCGAGGACGGCCCGCCGGACGGACAGATCGTCACGATTGCGGGCATGATCACCTCGCTGCAGCGCCGGATCGCCAAGAACAGCGGCAACGCCTATGCCCGGGCCGAGGTCGAGGACCTCGGCGGCTCGATGGAGGTCATGTTCTTCGGCCAGGCGTATGCGCCGATCGCGACCGTGCTGGCGGAAGACCTGATTGTGGTGGTGCGGGGCCGGCTGCAGCGCCGCGACGACGGGGCAGTCACCCTGAATGCGCAGGAACTGACCGTGCCCGACCTCAGCGACGGGCACTCCGGCCCGGTGGTGATTTCGATGGCCAGCTTCAAGGCGACCGAGTCGGTCGTCACCGCGCTGGGCGACGTGCTGCGCACCCATCCCGGCACTACCGAGGTGCAGGTGCGGCTGAACAGTTCCCGCAAGGTTGAGGTGATGAAGCTGGGGGTGGACCTGCGGGTCAATCCCAACCCCTCGCTGTTCGGCGACCTGAAGGTGCTGCTGGGGCCGGCCTGCCTCGACGCCTGACCGCGCGGCGGCGAGCGGTCAGTAGAATGGGTGGGTGACTTCTGCAGCCTCCGCCCACCCCTTGACCGACTTCCGCACGCTGGACCTGCGCGGCAGCAGCCTCGGCACCGCCGAGCTGAAAGCCGCCATGCCACGTGCGGAAACCACGTTCGACGCCGCCACCGGCGCCGTCGAGGAGATCATCGGCAAGGTGCGCGCGGACGGTTTCGCCGCCCTGGCCGACCTTGCGCGCAGGTTCGACGGCGTGGAGCAGCTGCATCCGCGGGTGCCGGCAGCGGCGCTGGACGAGGCCTTGGACCAGCTGGACCCGCAGGTCCGTGCCGCCCTGGAGGAGGCCATCGAGCGTGCGCGGCGGTTCGCCGCTGCGCAGAAGCCGGGGGACACCGACGTCGCAATCAGCGACGGGGCAGTGGTGACGCACAAGTGGATCCCGGTGAACCGGGTGGGGCTGTACGTCCCCGGCGGACTGGCCGTGTATCCGTCGTCCGTGGTGATGAACGTGGTGCCGGCACAGGCAGCGGGCGTGGCCTCCATCGCGCTGGCCTCGCCGCCGCAAAAAGACTTCGGCTCGCTGCCGCACCCCACGATCCTGGCCGCCGCCAAACTGCTGGGCATCGAAGAGGTCTACGCGATCGGCGGCGCGCAGGCCGTTGCCGCGTTCGCCTACGGGGTGCCCGCCAACGAACACGGCCCGGCACTGGAACCCGTGGATGTGGTCACCGGCCCCGGCAACGTTTTCGTGGCCACGGCCAAGCGGCTGGTCAAGAGTGTGGTGGGCATCGACGCGGAAGCGGGCACCACCGAGATAGCCATCCTGGCCGACGAGACCGCCAATCCGGCCTTTGTGGCCGCCGACCTGATCAGCCAGGCCGAGCACGATCCGCATGCCGCCTCCGTGCTGGTCACCGCGTCGGAGGAACTGGCGCAGGCCGTGCGCGGGGAACTCGGCGTACAGATCGCCAGAACCAAGCACTCCGAGCGGGTTCGCCAGGCGCTGTCCGGACCGCAGTCGGGCACCATTTTGGTGGATGGGCTGGAACAGGGCATCGCCGTGTGCGACGCCTACGCCGCCGAGCACTTGGAGATCCAGACCGCCGACGCCGCCGCGGTGGCCGGCCGGATCCGCAACGCCGGCGCGATCTTCGTGGGCGACTACAGCCCGGTGAGCCTGGGCGACTACTGCGCCGGCTCCAACCATGTGCTGCCCACCAGCGGCACCGCCACGTTCGCCAGCGGCCTCAATGTGACCACCTTCCTGCGTGCGGTCCAAGTGATCAACTACGGCAGCGAAGCGCTGCGGGAAGTGAGCGGACACATCGGCGCACTCTCCCGCGCCGAGGACCTTCCGGCGCATGGCGATGCCGTGGCCATCCGGTTCGACTGAGCAACCCCAACCCCAACATGTAGTAATCACAGTCTTGTAATTCACCTAGATATAGTTCTAGGATGAATTGTTGGTGTTCCCCCATGGAAGGAGTGTTGCGTGTATTGTCCGTTCTGCCGCAACTCCGATTCCCGGGTCGTGGACAGCCGGCTGACCGACGACGGCTCGGCGATCCGCCGGCGCCGGCAGTGTCCGGCCTGCGGGCGCCGCTTCACCACGGTGGAGACCACCAGCCTCAGCGTGATCAAGCGCTCGGGCGTCAGCGAGCCGTTCAGCCGCACCAAAGTAGTCAACGGCGTGCGCAAGGCGTGCCAGGGCCGGCCGGTGACCGAAGACGACCTGGCCATGCTGGCCCAGGAAGTTGAAGAGTCGGTCCGCGCCAGCGGCGCCGCGGAAATCGACGCCCACGAGGTGGGGCTGGCCATCCTTGGCCCGCTCAAGAAGCTGGACCTGATCGCTTTCCTGCGGTTCGCCAGCGTCTACCAGGGCTACGAGTCGCTGGAGGATTTCGAATCCGCCATCGACCAGCTGCGCCGCGATGCAAACGGCCAGCAGGGGCCGGAAGGCCGGCAACGGCCGTTGACAGCGCAATAGCGCACTCAGACTCCGGTGGCGGCTGCGGAGGGGAAGCCGGGGCCGCCACCGGCACCAACTGTTTTACTTGGCGAAACCGAAGTGGATGGCCGACTGCAGCGCTGCCCCGACGATGCCGGCGTTGTTGCGCAGCTGCGCCGGGATGATCGGCGTGGCCAGCTGAAGCAGGGGCAGGAAGTCCTCGCTGCGTTTGGAAATGCCGCCGCCAATGATGAACAGCTCCGGCGAGAACAAGAACTCCACGTGCGAAAAGTATCGCTGCAGGCGCTTCGCGTACGTCTCCCAGTCCAGGCCGTCGCGTTCGCGGGCCGCGGCGGAGGCCTTCGTCTCGGCGTCGTGCCCGTCCAGCTCCAGGTGCCCCAGTTCAGCGTTGGGCACCAAGGTGCCGTTGAAGATGAAGGCCGACCCGATGCCGGTGCCCAAGGTGATGACCAGCAGGGTCCCCTTCACGCCGGACCCGGCACCAAAACGGGCCTCCGCCAGCCCTGCCGCATCGGCGTCGTTGATGACCTGGACCGGACGGGACATTTTGTCGGTGAGCAGCGTATCGACGTCGGTGCCGATCCAGCTGGCATCGACGTTGGCTGCGGACCGGGCCACGCCGTGGCGGATGATGGCGGGGAACGTGACGCCCACCGGGCGGTCCGGTGGCGGGCCCTCCGGGCGGGCGGAGAGTTCGCTGACGATGCGCGCGACGACGTCGGCCACGGCCTCCGGCGTGGATGGACGGGGAGTGTCGTAACGGACGCGGTCGCCGACCAGGTTCCCCTTTTTGAGGTCGACGATGCCGCCCTTGATGCCGGTCCCGCCGATATCGATCCCGATCGCCGAGCGTGATGCCCGTTTGGCTGTCTTGCCGTCCTTGCCGGTCGCCATGCCACCTCCGTGTGCGCTTGTCTCCGGCGTGCGGAGCCGGACTATCGGTAGCCTACCCGCTGCGGGGCGGACGCTGTCGGACTAGGGCAGGGTCAGGATCTCCGCACCGGATTCGGTGACCACCAGGGTGTGCTCGAACTGGGCGGTCCGTTTGCGGTCCTTGGTGACCACTGTCCAGTTGTCGTCCCACATCTCCCAATCGATGGTGCCCAACGTCAGCATCGGCTCGATGGTGAAGACCATGCCCGGCTCGATCACCCGGCTGTAGGCGGGGGCGGCGTCATAATGCGGGATGATCAGCCCGGTGTGGAACGCTTCGCCGACACCATGGCCGGTGAAGTCGCGGACCACACCGTAGCCGAAGCGCTTGGCGAAGGACTCGATGGTCCGGCCGATCACGTTGATTTCGCGGCCCGGGGCAACTGCCTTGATGCCGCGGCGCAGTGATTCCTGCGTCCGCTCCACCAGCAGGCGCGACTCTTCATCGACGTCGCCCACCAGGAAGGTGTAGTTGGTATCCCCGTGGACGCCGTCCAGGTAAGCGGTGATGTCGATGTTGATGATGTCGCCATCCTGCAGCACGGTGGTATCCGGGATCCCGTGGCAGATCACTTCATTGATCGAGGAGCAGATCGACTTCGGGAAACCGCGGTAGCCCAGGCAGGACGGATACGCGTGGTGGTCCAGCAGGAATTCATGCCCGATTCGGTCCAATTGGTCGGTGGTGACGCCGGGTTCGATGTGCTTGCCGACCTCCACAATGGCCTGTGCAGCGATCCGTCCAGCGGTGCGGATTTTCTCGATGGTCTCCGGGGTCTTGACCTCGGAACCGGTGAATTTGGCCGGCGCCGGTTTCCACGCGTACTCCGGCCGTGCGATCGAAGCGGGGACCGGCAAAGTGGGGCTGACGGTGCCCTGAACGAGGGTTCCGACGGGTGCTGTTGCTGCATTGTGGGGCATAGTATCGATCATATAGGTGCTGCAGCGGTGCCCGGGCGTGCGAAGCCGGCGGGCAACTACGCTGCAGCGGCGCCGTCAACTTAAGGAGGCCGGCATGGCGGATTTTTGGTACAACGTCGTCACCCACCAGGTGGAAGTGGGCGCGCAGTCCGACTGGACGCAGCTGATCGGCCCCTACGCGACCCGCGAAGAAGCCGAACACGCGTTGGAAAAGGTGCAGCAGCGCAACAAGGAGTGGGACGCGGAGGAGGACTGATCCAGCCGGCCCACGTTCCCGCCCCCGGCTAGGCCCCCGGCTAGAAGGAGTGCTCCGGGCCGGGGAACGTGCCGTCCTGGACGTCCGAGCGGAAGGCGGCAGCGGCGTCGGAAATAATGCTCCGCACGTCCGCATACTGCTTGACGAATTTGGCCATCTTGCCGCCGCGCAGACCCACCATGTCCTGCCAGACAAGAACCTGGCCGGTGGTGGACGGACCGGCGCCGATCCCAATCGTGGGAACATGCAGGGCCTGGTCCACCTTGGCGGCCGCCTCGGCCGGGACCATCTCCATCAGCACGGCGAAAGCCCCGGCGGCTTCCAGCGCCAGCGCATCCTCAACCAGCCGCCCGGCGTCGTCGCCGCGGCCCTGGACCCGGTAGCCACCCAGCGCATGCTCGCTCTGCGGAGTGAAGCCGATGTGTGCCATCACCGGAACACCGGCCTGCACCAAGGCCCGCACTGTGTCCGCGTAGTAGGCGCCGCCTTCCATCTTCACCGCGTGCACGCCCGTTTCCTTCAGGAAGCGCACACCGGTTTCCACCGCCTGCGCCGGCGAGACCTCATAGCTGCCGAAGGGCAGGTCGGCAACGACGAAAGCACTGCGGGCGGAACGGGCGACCGCCCGGCAGAGCGGCAGCATTTCGTCCACTGTGATCGGCAGTGACGTCTCATTGCCCAGCACGTTGTTGGACGCCGAGTCGCCGATCAACAGCACCTCGATCCCGGCCGCATCAAAAATCTCCGCGGTGTACTGGTCGTAGGCGGTCAGCATCGCGAAGCGGCGGCCCTCGTCCTTGGCCTGCTGCAGGTGGTGGAGGCGGGTGCGGCGGGCCGGGCGCGACGCCGAAGACGCCGCGGGCGTGCCGTAGGGAGCCGGCTGCTCTGCGCCGGAAGGCTGTGAAGTGGGCATGTGGTAGAGCCTAATCCTCGGACCTCTGCTTGCTCCACTTGTGTGCGGATGCGTTACCTGGGCGGAAACTTCCGCGGTGCTGCCAGTAGGCTAAGGGAAAGTACAAGGCAGGCTCTGGCAAGCGGCTTCACAGGCCAATTCAGAAAACCGCTTGCGGATACAGTGAAAGGCAGCCCATGGACCGTCAGCAGGAATTCGTCCTCCGTACCATCGAAGAGCGCGACGTGCGGTTTGTCCGGCTCTGGTTCACGGACATCGTCGGGTCGCTAAAGTCCGTGGCGCTGGCTCCTGCTGAGGTGGAAGGTGCGTTCGAAGAGGGGCTCGGCTTCGACGGTTCATCGATCGAAGGCCTGGCCCGGGTCTTCGAGTCAGACATGCTGGTCCAGCCCGATCCCACCACGTTCCAGATCCTGCCCTGGCGGGGTGAGGCGGAGCAGACCTCGCGGATGTTCTGCGATGTGCTCACGCCCGACGGCGAGCCCTCCAGCGCCGATCCGCGCAACGTGCTGAAGCGGACGCTGAGCAAGGCGGCGGAGATGGGCTTCACCTGCTATACCCATCCGGAAATCGAGTTCTATCTGCTCAAGTCCGATGAACTGGGTCCGGACGGTATTCCGGTGCCGGTGGACCGGGCCGGCTATTTTGACCATGTGCCCGGCGGCGTGGCACAGGACTTCCGCCGCACCGCCGTGACCATGCTGGAAAACGTGGGCATCTCGGTGGAGTTCAGCCATCACGAAGACGGTCCCGGACAGAACGAAATCGACCTCCGCTACGCCGATGCCCTGCAGACCGCGGACAACATCATGACCTTCCGCACGGTGGTCAAGGAAGTGGCGTTGATGGAGGGCATCTATGCCACCTTCATGCCGAAGCCTTTCTCCGACCATCCGGGTTCCGGCATGCACACCCACTTCTCACTGTTCGAAGGCGACTCGAACGCGTTCTTCGAAGCCGGAGCCGAATTCCAGCTGTCCAAGACGGCCCGCCAGTTCATGGCCGGGATCCTGCACCACGCTCCGGAGTTCACCGCCGTCACCAACCAGTTCGTTAACTCGTACAAACGGCTCTGGGGCGGGGGAGAGGCACCCAGCTACATCTCCTGGGGCCACAACAACCGTTCCGCCCTGCTGCGGGTGCCGCTGTACAAGCCGAACAAGGGCCAGTCCGCCCGCGTCGAATACCGCGGCATTGATTCGGCGGCCAACCCGTACTTGTCCTACGCGGTGCTGCTCGGGGCCGGCCTGAAGGGGATCGAGGAAGGCTACGAGCTGCCGCCGGCGGCAGAGGACGACGTCTGGAGCCTGAGCACTGCCGAGCGGCGCGCCATGGGGCTGGACCCGCTGCCGTCCAGCCTGCACGACGCCATCCGGGCGATGGAAGAGTCGGAGCTGGTGGCCGGCATCCTGGGCGAGCAGGTCTACGAAATCTTCCTGCGGAACAAGCGGGCCGAATGGCACGACTACCGGCTGCAGGTCACCCCGCACGAGCTGAAGCGCAACATCGGAATCCTCTAGGACCGCCAGTGCTCACCAACCGGCGCCTGATCGCCCGAGGGTTCCACGATCTGGAGCGCAGCACCCGTTTCCTGCAGGCCTCGGAACTGTCCGGCGTCAGCCAGGAACGACTGGACGCGGGCTTCGCAGTCAGCGCCGACCCGGACCAGGCGCTGGTCTCCCTGGTCCGGCTGCTGGAGAAGAACCCGTCCCTGGTCGACGTCATCAACACCGGTGGGGACGGCAGCGAAGCCCTGTTCCGGCTGCTCGGGGCCTCGGAAGCCCTGGGTGAATTCCTGCTCCGGCGGCCGGAGCACTTGGACGTCTTGGACACGCATATCGGCCCGGAGCCCGGGAATGTGCCGGCGTCCCGGCTGCGCAGTGCGATGCTGCAGGCTGTCGGGGCAGATCCGCTGTCCGATCAACCGGTCGCTGCCTTGTCCGGCAAGGACGCCTACATGGGGCTGCGGAGCACGTACCGCCGGCACTTGGCAGAACTCGCCATCCGCGACCTCTGCGCAGCTTCACCGGTCGACTTCATGCCGGCGGTCGGCCGGGAACTGGCCGACCTGGCCGCGGCAGCGCTGGAAGCCGGGTTGGCGGTGGCCCGGGCCGAGGCGGCGGAACGCTATGGTGCCGAGGACGTTGCGGCAGTGAAGCTGGCCATCATCGGCATGGGCAAGTGCGGCGCCGGCGAGCTGAATTACATTTCCGACGTCGATGTTGTCTACGTGGTCGAGGGCGAAGGGCTCGACGACGGCGTTGCCGCTGCCATTGGCTCGGCGCTGGCCACCGGAACGGCCCGGGCCATTTCGTCACCCGGGCCGGAGCCCGGTCTCTGGGAGGTCGACGCGAATCTGCGGCCGGAGGGCAAAGACGGGCCGCTGGTGCGGACCCTGGATTCGCATCTGTCGTACTACCGGCGTTGGGCCCAGAGCTGGGAGTTCCAGGCGTTGCTGAAGGCCCGGGCGGTGGCGGGAGATGCCGAGCTGGGCCGCCGGTACGAGGAAGCGATCTCACCGCTGGTCTGGTCCTCATCGGAGCGCGAAGGCTTTGTGGAATCGGTGCAATCCATGCGCCGCCGGGTCACGGAGAACATCCCGGCCCACGAGCGCGGCCGGCAGATCAAGCTGGGGCGCGGCGGGCTCCGCGACGTCGAGTTCACCGTCCAATTGCTCCAGCTGGTTCATGCCCGGGTTGACGAATCCATCCGCCAGCGCGACACCACCTCGGCCATCGAAGCGTTGAGCGTGGCCGGCTACATTTCCCGGACGGACGCCCGCGAGTTCGACGAGGCGTACCGGTTCCTGCGGGTCCTGGAACACCGTGTCCAACTGGTGCATTTGCGCCGGACCCACCTGATGCCCGACGCCGAGCAGGCGCAGCGGGTGCTGGCCAAGGCCGCGCAGGGTGCGCTGCTGGAACGTCGCCCGGCGCCGGCAGAGCTGATGGAGAAGTGGCAGCAGACCAAGCGCCGGGTGCGGGCGCTGCATGAGCAAATCTTCTACCGGCCGCTGCTGGCCGCCGCATCCAACCTGAGCCTGGACGAGGTGCGGCTCAGCCCAGAGGCCGCCCAGGGACGGCTGGCAGCCCTGGGCTACCAGGATCCGCGCGGCGCCATGCGCCACATCGAGGCGCTGACCGGCGGAGTCAGCCGGAAGGCATCGCTGCAGCGCCAGCTGCTGCCGGTACTGCTGGAATGGATCGCGTCCGGGGTGGACCCCGACGCCGGCCTGCTGGGCTTCCGGCGGTTGAGCGAACGGCTGGGCGACTCGCACTGGTACCTGGGCATGCTGCGCGACTCCAGCTCGGCCGCCGAACGGCTGTGCCATGTGCTCTCCAGCAGCCGCTTCATCACCGACTTGCTGGAGGTTTCGCCGGAATCGACGGCGTGGCTGGGCACCGACAAGGATCTGGTGCCGCTGCCTTTCGACGCGCAGTGGCAGGAGATCCAGTCCAAGATGTCCCGCCATCCGGTGCCGGAAGAGGCTATCCGGCTGATCCGGCTGATCCGCCGCCGGGAGACGCTGCGCATCGCGCTCGCGGACTCATCCGGGCTGCTGGAGCAGAGCCAGGTGGGCGCGGCCCTGGCCGACGCCGACCGGGCCGCGGTGCTTGGCGGACTGCATGTGGCGGAAACCTCCGTGCTGGAGACGGAGGAACGGCTGACCGCGCTGCTGGTGGTAGCCATGGGCCGCCAGGGCGGGCGCGAGATCAGCTACGGCTCGGATGCGGACGTAATGTACGTGCACCGGCCCCTGCCGGGTGCGGATCCCGCCCAGGCCCAGCAGCAGGCGGAGCGCATCGTGGCCCGGATTTCTTCGCTGCTGAAGCAGCCCTGTACTCCGCCGGTGCTGGCCGAACGGGTGCTGGAGGTGGATGCGGCGCTGCGCCCGGAAGGAAAGAACGGCCCGTTGGTGCGGTCGCTGGACTCGTACCGCGAGTATTACCAGCGCTGGTCGCTGGTCTGGGAGGCCCAGGCCTTGCTGCGCGCCCGCCCCATGGCTGGAGACGACGCCCTCGGCGAGGACTTCACTGCGCTGGTCGATCCGATCCGCTACCCGGCGGACCTCAGCAGCGATCAGGTCCGCGAGATCCGCCGGATCAAGGCGCGGGTGGAATCCGAGCGGCTGCCGCGCGGCGCCGATCCGGCCCGGCAGCTGAAGCTGGGCCGCGGGGGACTGAGCGACGTGGAATGGCTGGTCCAACTGCTGCAACTGCAGCACGCGCACGAGCGTCCGGAGTTGCGCACCACCAACACCTTGGAGGCACTGGCCGCCATCGCCGCCGCCGGGCTGCTCCCCGAAGACGACGCCGCAACGCTGGGCCGCAGCTGGAGCCTGGCTACCCGGATCCGCTCGGCCAATGTCATCTGGGCCGGCAAGAATTCCGACACGCTGCCCGCTTCGCGGCGGGACTTGGAAGCCGTGGCTCGCTGGTGCGGGTACGAGCCGGGGAACGCGGCGGCCATCGAGGAAGACTATCTGCGCCTGACCCGGCGTGCCCGGGCCATTTTTGAACGCTACTTCTACGGTTACGGCACCTGATCCGCCGGCCCGCGCTCTGAACCGCCCGACGGCGGTGCCAGCCCACTAGAGGAGGCACCGCCGCCGCCGTGGATACCCGTACGCTTCCATCGCTGTCATGTAGGGGCGGATAGAGACGGGCGCGCAGGGGGCCCCACCACCCTCAGCGCTCCGGATGCTTAGGGTCCTTTCCCCTTTCTCTCCAGTAATCGTCACGTTGGCCGAGAACATATCGCCCGAGGTAAAAGATGCCAGCTACCAGTAGAGCTATCTGGAGGGCGAGGAGAAACCAGCGCCAGGACATAAACCACGAGTTAAGCAACGCGATGATGGCGGCCAGCCCTAGTGCAGCAAGTGCCAAGGAATTGTCTTGCCATCGCCTAGCTGTGCGAGCCATGCAGAAACAATAGCCGCCTTTCGTCAACCTGTTATCCGTACCCTTGCTCGCACTCGATAGATATCTCTACTCGGGTATCGATGGAGCGGCGAATTCGTGCTGTGGTGTGCGCACCTGTCCTACGCTCCAGCAAGGGGAGAACTCATGTCTGTCCAGGGAACCTTCGTCAAGAACCGTATGCACAACCCGGACTTCAGAAGAGGCACCCTGTCGTCGGGGTCTATCTGGTGGTCCTGTGTTGGGCCGGTTTTCTCTACCTTTTGGTTGTCACGGCCGGCGAGTCCGCCTCGCTGGTCCATCCCATGCTCTTGGGGACCCATGGGCTTTGGGTTGTATGGAACCGCGGAACGAAGAAAGTACCGCATGGGTACAGGCCGGCAAAGCACCGTAAGTCTTCCGGGCGCCGCCGGTTTTAAGGAGCTACGTCTTTCTTCCCATTGGGTGCCCCCGTACGCTTCCGTGAGCGCAATGTCCGAGCGGGGGATTTATCCGGATCACAGAACGCTATTCTTGGTTCCATCTTTGCTGCCAGCAGATCCTTAAGGGAATCCACCGGACAGCTGCAATGACTGAGATATCGCTAAGTCGGAGCGGAGCGAGGGCCGAAATCGGCGTGTTCACCAAGTCGCCCGAATTTAAAGCGCATTCGTTCGGTGCACGAAGTCCGCTTCACGCTGTGCCCGGCGGTCGAGAACCAGAGCGGTCAAGATCACGACGATTGTTACCATCACGGTGATAACAATGATCAGGGCGGCAACCTCCGGCGGCTGGAGGAATGCCAGAACCGCCATCCCAAGGATGAAGATCGCGTCGGCCACCAGAATCGCGCGTAGAACTTTCCTCAGCTTGTCGACGTGCGCCTCTGACTGAACGCTCTTGTGTCCCTCTAACCGAGCAAGGACCATTGCCGGCCCCAGGGCTACCATGCAGACAAATGGCATGGTTCTGGTCAGAGGCCCGAGCAGATCCGGTTGCGCGAATGCGAGAACACCCATACCCAGCACGATGACGATGGCGGGCAGGAGGATGGCGGCTCGCACCTTCAGGCTCGGATTCATGTTTGCGTCCCCTTGTCCCTTGTCAAAGGGCAGGCTACCGGCAAGTTGCACGTCTGCGAAGGCGTTTCAGCCTCAGCTTGGCCGGAATGAGGCGGAGGACCCAGGACAGCACCGAGCCCATAGGACGTTCGATGTGGCACAGCCGGGAGCGCCCTGAGGTCGATCCAACCCCGCTTCATTACCGTGCACCATGAGCCATCAAAATCTAATGCTTACCCTTGGTATGAACGGGTGTCTGGTGTGAAGGAATGGGTACATCCGACGGTCAGGCGCGGCACGATCTGGTGGCCACTACAAGTTGTCGTCCTTGCGGGTCTTGCTCTAATTCTCCTCTATGTGGCGCTGGCAGACGGAAAAGCCCGCCTCCTGTTGTACGGGATCGAGGCGGGTGTTTTAGCTGTGTCTTTCGGGTTCTTCGCCAAACGAGAGATCCAGAAGCTCCGTCATGAGTATCGGTATGAAGACAATGAAGACGGTTCCAGCCGATAGGCACAAGAAGTAAGTGCCAAGAGACAGTTCTATGGCCATCGTGAGGGCCGGTGACAGGTCGGATTGCGGATGCTCAAAGGAGACGGTCTTGTGCCCGTGGAGCTGAAACGCACCCGCGCCTCGGGCTATGGAAGAAGTTGAATGACTTCTCCCTCATCTCTGTCGCGGTAGCGGATTGGCTTATGGGACGGGTCGGTCCCTCTAAATGGGACAGAGCTAGCTAGGCTGGCACCGTTTGGTCGAAACGCGTGCGCGCCATTCCGTCGGCTGCAGCCGCTACCTAGAACCCCGCGGGTAGGGTCAGCGTAACCCCAAACCTGCCTAAGACGGCGGAGCAGCTATGCTCCTATGCTGTGATGGCTGCCGGCAGGGGGCCGGGTTAGGCTGATGCCAAACCCGAGCGAAGGAGACGCCCAGATGACCGACATCGATGTGCTTGGACGCGAACACCTGGCGGTGGCGGTCGGAGCGCCGCACGGACGCAGCGCAGCCTTGGTGGCGCAGGACGGTCCGCTGCGCCAAACCGTGCTGGCCCTAAGAGCCGGCGCCGAACTGGGGGAGCACAATGCTCCGCTGGCCGGCACGTTGCTGGTCCTTGAAGGATCGGTGACTGTGGTCTCCGCGTCCGGCCGGATGGCGGTCAACCAGAACCAGCTGGCCGTGATCCCGCAGGAGCGGCACTCGGTGGAAGCGTCCGAGGACTCGGTGTTCCTGCTGACGGCGGTCACCGAAACGCGCCTCTAGGCCCTTCGAACGCCTGGGCTGGCCGCACGGCGCCGGGCAGCCTCATCCCGACGTGACGGATGCGGACGAGCCGGCCGGAGACAGGACGTGGTGCTGCGGGCGTGGCAAAATGTGGCTATGGGTGGACACGAAGAATCCACACTCAGCGGCCGCACACCCCGTCCGGTGCGGAGCATGCTCATCGTAGCGGTGGTCTTGTTTCTGGTGCTCCTGGTGATACTCCGGATCGGCTTCGCCTATTCGTTCGTGCTGACTGTCACCGCACTGTTGTTTGTTGGTGCTGTGGCAATCATCCGCAGGGCGTTAGGCCGCTAGCTGTTGACGCGCGAAAGCGGCCCACCAGCTGCCTGAGGGCAGTAGTGGGCCGCTTCGAGTAGTTGGTGCGGCCGCCGGAGCAGCAGCACACCTACCGCGGGCTGGAACTAGCAGCCGTAGTACAGCTCGAACTCGTAGGGGTTCGGGCGGGCGGCCAGCGGCAGGATTTCCTCTTCGCGCTTGTAAGCAATCCAGGTGTCGATCAGGTCCTGGGTGAAGACACCGCCGGCCTGCAGGAACTCGTTGTCCGCCTCCAGTGCTTCGAGCGCTTCCTCCAGCGAGCCCGGAGCCTTCTGGATGTCCTTGGCTTCTTCGGCGGGCAGCTCGTACAGGTCCTTATCGATCGGGTCTGCCGGCTCAATGCGGTTCTTGATCCCGTCCAGGCCCGCCATCAGCTGGGCGGCGAAGGCCAGGTACGGGTTCGAGCTGGGGTCCGGAGCACGGAACTCGATGCGCTTGGCCTTGGGGTTGGAACCGGTGATCGGGATGCGGATGCCGGCCGAGCGGTTGCCCTGCGAGTAGACCATGTTCACCGGAGCCTCGAAGCCCTTGACCAGCCGGCGGTAGGAGTTCACGGTCGGGTTGGTGAACGCGAGCACTGCGGAAGCGTGCTTGAGCAGGCCGCCGATGTACCAGCGGGCCGTGTCCGACAGGCCGGCGTAGCCCTTCTCGTCGTAGAACAGCGGCTGTCCGCCGGTCCACAGCGACTGGTGGCAGTGCATGCCGGAGCCGTTGTCGCCGAAGACGGGCTTGGGCATGAAGGTGGCGGACTTGCCCCAAGCGTCGGCCACGTTCTTGACGATGTACTTGAACTTCAGCAGGTCGTCGGCGGCGTGCGTCATGGTGCTGAACTTGTAGTTGATCTCCGCCTGGCCCGGGGCGCCAACCTCGTGGTGGGAGCGTTCGACCTCGAGGCCGACGGCGTCCAGCTCCACGCAGATCGCGTCGCGCAGGTCGGCCTGCTTGTCCGTGGGCGCTACCGGGAAGTAGCCACCCTTGACCGGAGTCTTGTAGCCCTGGTTGCCGCCTTCTTCCCTCTTGCCGGAGTTCCAGTGCGCCTCAATGGAGTCCACCCTGTAGAAGGAGTGTTCCGGGCTGGACTGGTACCGAACGTCGTCGAAAATGAAGAATTCGGCTTCTGGGGCGAAGAACGCGGTGTCGGCAATGCCGGTGGAAGCCAGGTACGCCTCGGCCCGCTCGGACACGCCGCGGGGGTCGCGGTGGTACGGATCACCGGTACGCGGGTTCACGATGGAGAAGTTCAGCGCAAGCGTCTTCTCCACCCGGAACGGATCGATGAATGCGGTGGTGACATCCGGGATCAGCTGCATGTCGGATTCGGCGATGCCCTGGAAACCGCGGATCGAGGAGCCGTCGAAGAGCTGCCCGTTCACGAAGAAGTCGGCGTCGACGGTTTTCGCCGGCACATTGAAGTGCTGCTGGACGCCGGGCAGGTCGGTGAAACGGATATCGACGAACTTGACGTCTTCGTCGGCGATGTATTTGAGGACCTCGTCCGCATTCTTGAACATCGGGGTCATGCTCCTTACGCATTCTGGGGGAACCTGCCTCCGCAGCACGGGGCCGGCAACAGTTACAACAGTAGAAGCAGGGAATTTCCCGTCAGTGTCGCAATTGTTTCGGGCAGGTTACTTAAATCGATGTGCACGGCAAGTTTACCGGCAGCTGTCTTGCCGCTGGGCCAGCAGGCGCCCCAAGCCCGAAATCCCGGGGGAGACGGCGTCATGGATGCCGGTAAACTTGAGGGGTGGTAAGTAGACGCGACCTTGGTTCCTGGCTTGAAGGACCTCCGCAATCCAACATGCAGCAGTGGCCCGGCCAGCGGCTGGGGCTACCCCAATCCGGCAGCGGCTCGATAGCCCGTCCCGGCCGCCGGATCGTGGCACTGCTGATTGACTGGCTGCTTTGTTACGCGATCGCCAACGCGTTCCTGGGCGGCGGCCAGCTGGCCATCCTGGGCGTGTTCGCCGTCGAGCAGTTGCTGCTGGTCGGCACCCTGGGTTACAGCATCGGCCACCGGCTGCTCGGCATCCAGGTGCGTAAACTCGACGGTTCCGCCCCCGGTTTGCTGGCCGCCGTGGTCCGCACCGTGCTCTTGTGCCTGGTGATTCCGGCGGCAATTTTCGACGCCGACCAGCGCGGCCTCCACGACCGGGCCATGGGCACCATCCTGATCCGCCGCTGAGGCGGCCCGCAACCCGCACAACTTCAGACTCCGAACATAGGTGAGGGGCTGCCGGTTTACTACCGGCAGCCCCTCACATGTATCCAGGATCAGCGTCCGCGCATCGCCTTGCGGTCCGGGCGGGCCTTGAACGGGTCCACACCCTTTGGGATCGGCAGCTTGCTGCTGCCCAAGGCTTGCAGCCGCTTGTCGACGGCGCTGACTTCCTGCTTGGTCAGTTCCTTCTTGAGCTTCTGCACGGTCTTGGCCACCTTGCTCAGCTCCACCTGGCCCTCGCCGCGGCCGGTCTCGATCACGTGGATCTTGACGTTGGGCAGGATCCGGCGCATCCGGCGCCGCTCCGATTCGACCAACTGGCGCACGCGGTGCGAGGGGCCCTCGGTGACCAGCACAATGCCGGGCCGGCCCACGGCGCGGAACACCGCGTCCTGGGTCCGCGGATTCACGGCCACCGGCTGGTCCTGCAGGATCCAGCCGCGGCGCAGTACGCTCAGCGCCGCCCCGGAAGCACCGGGCTGGCCCTCGATCTGCGAGAACGCCGCCCGTTCGGCGCGGCGCGACAGGATGAAGGTGGCAGCCAGCAGGCCCAGCGGGATGGAGATGATCAGCAGCGTGACCCAGTTGTTGATCAGCAGGCCGACGGCCAGGCCCACGGCGACGATGCCGAGGAAGGCCAGCAGCATGAACCAGACAACGTTCGGGTCGTTGCGCCGGGTCATCTGGAAGACCTGGCCGATCTGCTTCAGCCGGCCGGGCTGCTTGTTGGCTTTGGACGGCTTCTCAGCCTTGGGCTTGCGTGAGAAGAGACCCCGTTTCGGGGCGTCGGAATCGGTGCGGTTGGCCATAATGTCCAATTCTATCGTGACGGACGGGTCGCTTGCGCCCGGCCTCCGGACACGGCAACGGCCCGGCAGCCTGGCGGCTCCGGACCGTCGTTCCGGCCGGTTCAGTTAACGGGCGGCGATCAGCGTGGCAGCTTCCTGGCGGGTGCTGCCGGATTCGCCAATGTGGGCCAGCTCGGGCGGAAGCTCCAGGCCTTTTTTGCGCATGGCGGTGGCCCAGAGGCGGCTCGCCCGGTAGGACGAGCGCACCAAAGGTCCGCTCATCACACCCAGGAAACCGATCTCCTCGGCCTCCTGGCTCAACTCGACGAATTCCTCGGGCTTGACCCAGCGCTCCACCGGGTGGTGCCGTTCGGTCGGGCGCAGGTACTGGGTGATGGTGATCAGATCGCACCCCGCCGCGTGCAGGTCGCGCAGCGCCTCGGAGATCTCCTCGCGGGTTTCGCCCATGCCCAGGATCAGGTTGGACTTGGTCACCATGCCGTGGTCGCGGCCCTGGGTGATGACGTCCAGCGAACGCTCATAGCGGAAGGCCGGCCGAATGCGCTTGAAGATCCGCGGCACGGTTTCCACGTTGTGCGCGAACACCTCCGGCTTGGCTTCGCAGATCGCGGTGATGTGTTCGGGCTTGCCGGAGAAGTCCGGAATCAGGATTTCGACGCCGGTGCCCGGGTTGAGCTCGTGGATCTTCCGGATGGTCTCGGCATAGAGCCACACACCCTCGTCGGCCAGGTCGTCGCGGGCCACGCCGGTGACGGTGGCGTAGCGCAGGTTCATCTGCTGAACCGACTGGGCCACCTTGGTGGGCTCCAGGATGTCGACCGGCGACGGCTTGCCGGTGTGGATCTGGCAGAAGTCGCAGCGCCGGGTGCATTCCGATCCGCCGATCAAGAAGGTCGCTTCGCGGTCTTCCCAGCACTCGAAGATGTTGGGGCAGCCGGCTTCTTCGCAGACCGTGTGCAGCCCTTCCTTCTTGACCAGGTTCTTCATGGCCACGTACTCGGGTCCCATGTTGACCTTGGCTTTGATCCAGTCCGGCTTGCGCTCCACGGGGGTCGCGGCGTTGCGGGCCTCGACGCGCAGCAGGCGGCGTCCTTCGGGGGCGAGGGTCACAGCAGGGCTCCTTCGGTCTGGCGGTGGCCAGGGTCGGTGTCGGTGTCGGCAGGTCCGGGGGTGCCGGCCTTGACCAAGGAAGATTCATACGAGCGAAGTTCTGCCTCCACCCGGTCGGCGATGTCGGCCGGAGCAACGTCCAGCCCGGTTTCGGCCTGGATGGTGGTGGTGCCGGCATCGGTGATACCGCAGGCAATGATTTGGCTGTAAGGGGCCAGATCGTTCCGGCAGTTGAGTGCGAAGCCGTGCATGGTCACCCGGTGGTTGACCCGGATGCCGATGGCGGCAATTTTGCGGGCAGGGCCGCGTTCGTCGGCGTCGATCCACACACCGGACCGGCCTTCTATCCGGGTGCCGGCCACACCGTAATCGGCGAGCACGTTGATCAGTACCTGCTCAAGGATATTGACGTAGTCGGCCACCTTGGTGGGATCGGGCAGGGCCACGATCGGATAGCCCACCAGCTGGCCGGGGCCGTGCCAGGTCAGCTTGCCGCCGCGGTCCACGCTGACCACCGGGGTGCCGTCCAGCGGCCGTTCGTGTTCTTCGGTCCGTTTTCCGGCCGTGTAGACCGGGCTGTGTTCAAGCAACAGCACCGTGCTGGGAGCGGAACCCGCCACCACTTCGGCGTGCAGCCGGCGTTGCAGCGCCCAGCCTGCTTCATAATCGACGTAGTCAGGGGCGAATCCTACCCGCGAAAACTCAAGAGCCATTCCGCAAGCCTACGCTTCGACGCCCGGCACTTCTATTTGTGTAACGGAGCTGATTGTGGATAACTCCTGCGCGCTGTGGCCAAAGCGAGTAGAAGTAATGGATGGGCGACGACGAGCGGACAGATGGCGCGACCCCCGCCGGGCAGGAACCGCCGCGTCCGGCGGCGCCGGGTTTCATCGTGCAGCGGTGGCTCGGCAGCGGCGCATCGGCCTCGGTGTGGCTGGTCCGGGAAACGGCCACGGGTACCGAGTATGCCCTGAAGGTGTTGTCTGACCCGCCTCCCACTGCCAACCGCGACGACGCCGGTGCACCGCCTTTGACGCGTCGCGCGGCACGGCAGGGGACGGGTGCCGACGCCGGCAAACCGGCGCCTTGGGCGGTGGTGAGCAGGCAACAGGGGGAGGCAGCGGTCGCGGCGGCGGACCGCGAATCGGTCTTGTTGGCGGGCGGGCATCATGAGCATCTGCTGCAAACGCATGGCCAGGTGGCGACGGACCGGGGTCCGGGGCTGCTGCTGGAATATGCTGCCGGCGGATCGCTGGCAGCACTCGTCGCTGCCCGCGGCCCCCTGGCAGTGGGCGAAACGGTCACCATACTGACTCCGGTGGCCCAAGCCCTCGACTACCTGCACGGCACCGGCGTGGTCCACGGCGACGTGTCGCCCGGCAACGTGCTGTTCACGGCGGTCGGCAAACCGCTGCTGGCCGATCTGGGGATAGCGCGATCGGTGGGCAGCGTGCGCCTGCGTGCGGCGGGAACGCCCGGGTTCAGGTCACCGGCCAGAGATACGGCCGAGGGGGCGCTGGACCCGGAAGCGGACGTTTATGCACTGGCAGCCATCGGCTGGTTCGCCCTCACCGGCCGGGTGCCCGGAGCCACTGCGCACCGCCCGCCGATGGGCGCGCTGGTTCCTGATGTGCCGGAGGACCTGGTCGCCCTCCTGGAGGAAGGACTGGCAGAGCGCGCGGACGAGCGTCCGTCGGCGGCGGAGTTCGCCCGGCGGGTGATCAGGACCGCACGCCCCGAGGCGCTGGACCTGACGGCGTCGGCACATCCTTCGGTGGCCAGCCAACTGCTGACCCGGCGCGAAACAGCAGGAAGGCGGCGCCTGGCCGGAACGCTGCCGGCACCGTTGGCCCGAGCCCGCCCCCGCACCAAGGACCGCGCACGGTCCGGGATGCAACAGTGGGCGCGGGACCGCCGCAGGGGCAGCCGGCAACAGCGGGCGCCCGCCGGAACCGTCGTCGCCCCTCCACGCGCCAGGCGGGGCAAGGCAGCACTCGCGCTGGCGGCCGTGGCCGGAGCCGTGGGCCTGGCCGTCGCAGCAGGGCATTCCTTCACCGTTGCTCCGCAGCGTGCCCAGGAGGCGGTCCAGGTAACCGGCCGCGGGCAGCCCGCGCAACAGGTTGCCGGGGCGCAGCGTGAACAGCGGCCGGCAGAACCGCCGAAAGCACGGACCATGCCGGCGGACCTTGAACAGGCGCTGCAGGGCGAGGACGCGGCGGCCGCCGTGCCCGCCCTGGCTTGGTTGCGTACCGAAGCCTTGCGAACCAGGGACACCGCACTGCTCAACCGGGTCAATGTCCCCGGAACCGCAGTGATGGAAACCGACCAGGACATCATCGCGGCGCTGACCGACTCCGGCGATTGGCTGGCGGACTTTGAGACCAGGGTGGAGGACCTAGACGCGGCGGCGGAAGTCGTGGGGGAATCGGAAGCGGCCACGGTGGCTGCGACGGTCATCACCCCGCCGTTCCGCCAGTTAGCGGCCGACGGCAGCGTGGTGGAGGAGCGTTCCACACCAAGCGTGCAGCGGATCCAGCTGGAACTGGTGCGGCAGGACACGGGTTGGCTGATCCGGGCGGTCCATGAAACGCCGCCGCTGCGATGACCGAAGGGCCGCTGCCGGCGGTGACTAAGATCGAGGCATGACTTCATCCAGCTACTTCCGCTACCCGCACGTGCACGCCGATCTCGTCACGTTCGTCGCCGAGGACGATGTGTGGGTGGGACCCCTTGCCGGGGGCAGGGCGTGGCGGGTTTCATCACTGCAATTGCCGGCCAGGAACCCCAGGTTTTCGCCGGACGGGAAGAGTCTGGTCTGGGGCGTGGTGCAGGCCAGCGCGCCCGAGGTGGTGACGGCCTCGGTCGACGGCGGCGGCTTCCGCCAGCTGACTTACTGGGGACATGCCTCCACGAGGGTCAAAGGATTCACACCCCAGGGCGAAGCCTTGGCCACCAGCTCGTTCCAGCGCGAGGAATCGCGCCACACCTGGGCCTACGCCGTGCCGCTGGACGGTTCCGGCGCCCGGGTGCTCCCGTATGGCCCTGTCGACTCCGTCGCGTTCGGGCCGGAGCTTGGGGACGAGCGCCCCGTGGTGGTCGGCAGCGTGCTCTCGCGTGAACCGGCCTGGTGGAAGCGGTACCGTGGCGGCACGGCCGGGAAACTGTGGATTGACCGTGATGGAGGCGGCGAATTCGAGCGCCTCGCCGCTGAACTGGACGGGAACCTGGCCGATCCGATGTGGATCGGAGACCGAGTAGCCTTCCTCAGCGACCATGAAGGCCACGGCAACCTGTATTCGGTGCGGCCGGACGGTACAAACCTGCGCCGGCACACGGATCATGCCGGGTTCTACGTCCGCCACGCTTCCACCGACGGCACCCGGGTGGTCTTCGAGTCCGCCGGGGAGCTGTGGCTGCTCGATTCCCTGGCGGCGGAACCGCGCCGGCTTCACATCACGTTGGGCTCGGCCTCGACCAGCCGCCGCGGCCGCCCGCTTAACGTGGCACAGCACCTGGCGTCGGCCGTGCCGAATCCGAAGGGAACCGCCTCGGTCATCGAGGCACACGGAACAGTGCACTGGCTGACCCACCGGGACGGTCCTTCGCGCGTCGTGGAGTCGACGCCGGGCGTCAGGGCTCGGCTGGCGCGGCCGCTGGGAGACTCGCGGGTAGTCTATGTTGCCGACCACGGGGGCGAAGAGGCCCTCTACCTCCGCCAGGTTTTCGAACAGCTCCCGCACCTCGACGTGCCTGCCCCGGCAGAAGCCGGTGCGGCACCTGCTGAACCGGAGCCGGTCGGCTTGCCGCGCCCGGTCTCGGCCTCCGCCGTCGTCAATCCGACCCAATCCCAACCCATTGTGGAGGTGCGTTCGGGCGGAAAGCAGAGCGGCAACGCAGCGGGCGTGCAGGAAGCGGAGGCACGTTCGGCCGCAGCACTGGCCCCGCAGCAGTTGCGCCGAGTGGAACTGCCCGGACCGGACCGGGTGAGCGCGCTCGCCGCCAGCCCGGACGGGACGTTGGCAGCGGTGGCCACCGAGTACGGACAGCTGCTGGTCCTGAACGCGGAGAGCGGGGAGCTGCGCCGGCTCGCGGGCACCGACCACGGGGCAGTCAATGAGCTGACCTTTTCACCCGATTCGCGCTGGATCCTGTGGGCCGAGCCGGTGACGGCGGAGGGCACCCGGACGCGTCTGCGGCTGGTCCGGGCGGACGGCACCGGCGACATCATCGACGTGACCGACGGACGCTTCCGCGACCACGGGCCGGCGTTCACCCCGGACGGCAAGTTCGCCGCCTTCCTCTCGGAGCGAAGCTTCGACCCGGTCTATTCGACCCACAGTTTCGATTTGGGTTTCCCGGCATCAACCAAGCCGTTCCTGGTGGCCCTGGCCGCCGCCACTCCCTCTCCGTTCGGGCCCTCGGTGCACGGCACCTTGCCGGATGCGCCGCCGGCAGGGGAGAAGGAAGACGGCTCGGCGGACGGCGGCGAGACCACGCCGGCCGCCGCGGAGATCGCCGTCGATGCGGAACGTCTGGCTGAGCGGATCATCCCGGTCCCGGTCCAGCAAGGCCGCTATACACGCCTCACCGCGGTGGACGGTGCCCTGCTATGGCTTGCCACTGATCCCGCCGGCGTCACGGGAGAAGGACGTGCTTCGGCGGAGGATGCAGAGCAGTCCCAGCGGCTGGAGCGGTTCGACCTGTCCCGCCGCGAGGTTTCCGTGCTGGTGCCGGCACTGGATGCCTACGAAGTGTCGCAGGACCGCAAGCGGCTGGTGTACGTGCACAAGTCGAAGGTCAGGGCCGTGCCCGCCACCGGAAAGGTCGACGACGACTCGCCGGAGAGCGTGCAGGTGGACCTGAGCCGGATCCGGCTCACGCTGGAGCCGGTCAAGGTCTGGGGCCAGGCCTTCGACGAGGCCTGGCGGCTGCAGCGCGACTTCTACTGGGCCGAGGACATGGCGGGTTTGGACTGGCAGGGCGTCTACGACCGCTACCGGCCGCTGGTGGAACGGCTCGGTTCCCACGACGACCTGGTCGACCTGCTCTGGGAGCTGCACGGTGAACTGGGCACGTCGCATGCCTACGTCACACCCGCACCGGTCACCGAGCAGGGAGCCGGCAAGCAGGGACTGCTGGGGGCCGACCTGGTGAGGACCGACGCCGGCTGGGCCGTGCAGAAGATCCTGGCCGGGGAATCATCGGATCCGCTGGCGCTGTCTCCGCTGACCGCCCCGGGCGCAGCCGTCCAGCCGGGCGACGTGATCGCGGCCGTCGACGGCATCCCGGTGGACCCGCTCGCCGGGCCGGCGCCGCTGCTGGTGGGCGCCGCCGGCAAGACGGTCGAACTGACCATCGTCAACGGAACCGGCAGCCCGGAAGCCGGCCTGCAGCGGCGGATTGCTGTGATCCCGATCCGGGACGAGGAGCGGCTTCGCTACCAAAACTGGGTCGCCGGTAACCGCCGCAACGTCCGTGACGCCTCGAACGGGCGCTTCGGCTACCTGCACATCCCGGACATGGTGGCCCGCGGCTGGGCCCAACTGCACCGTGACTTGGACGTTGAGACAGCCAAGGACGCCCTCATCATCGATGTCCGGCGCAACCGCGGCGGTCATACCTCGCAGTTGGTGGCCGAACTGATCGGCCGCAAAGTCAACGCCTGGAGCCTCGCGCGGGGCGAGCAGCCGGGCACGTATCCCGCCCATGCCCCGCGGGGCCCCGTCGTCGTCCTCACCGATGAATATGCCGGCTCCGACGGCGACATCATCACCCAGGTGAGCAAACTGCGCGGCATCGGCCCCGTGGTCGGGACGCGGACCTGGGGCGGCGTGGTGGGCATTGACGCAAAGTTTGCGCTGGCCGACGGCACCGGGGTGACGCAGCCGCGGTATGCCTTCTGGTTCACGCAGGGCGTGGGCTGGGGCGTGGAGAACTACGGCGTGGAACCGGACATCGAGGTGCCGTTCCCGCCGCACGCCTACGGTGCGGGGGAGGACCCGCAGCTGGAGCACGGGGTGGGGATCCTGAAAGAGATGCTGGGCGAACTGCCGACCGACCAGCCACCGGCCCGCGCCGGTTACCCCGTGCTGCGCCCCGGACCGCTGCCGCCGCGGCCACAGGACGTGCGCTGACCTTCGCCGGGTTGCAGCCAACCTCAACAGAAAAACCCCGACGCATCCAGGATGCGCCGGGGTTTTTCTGTCGTGTTCGGGCCTAGCTGGCCAGGGTGGCATCAAGCGTGATGCTTGGCACCGAGGCCAGGGCGCCGGACACCGGACAGTTCTCCTTGGCGCCGGTGGCCAGGCGCTGGAAGTCCTCTTCGCTGATGCCGGGCACGGTGGCGTTGACGGTCAGGCGGATCTCGGTGATGCCGGTTCCCGGGACGAAGTCCACCGCCGCGGAGGTGGTGATGCTCTCCGCGGTGGTGCCGTGTTCCTTGAGCATGTTGCTGAACTGCATCGAGTAGCAGGTGGCGTGGGCGGCAGCCAACAGCTCTTCGGGGCTGGTCTTTCCTTCGGCCTGCTCCGCACGCGCCTTCCAGGTGACCTCGTAGGTGCCGATTCCAGACGTTTCGAATGTGGTCTGGCCGCTGCCGCCGAACAGGTCGCCCTTCCATTCGGTGCTGGCAGAACGGGTTGTAGCCATGTGTCCTCCTTGGTCGATCTCGGATGAGTTCCATGCCGGTGCCGGCCGCACGCGGCCGGCACCGTCCTTTTCATACTAGGGGAGTTGGCGGGGCCTGTCCGGTGGCACCCGGTTAAGCCACTGCGGCCGGCCCCAAGTCCGGGGCCGGCCGCAGTGGCAAATGCTTTAGGGGGTTAGTTCCACAAGGTCGCGATGGCAACGTTGAGGAGCGCCAGACCGCCGACGGAATGGGCCAAACCGGCAGAAATCGGTTCGCCGGCCTTGTACTTGCGGCGGCCAATGAACGCGAGGACGAGGACGACAAGCGCGATGACCAGCTTGATGCCCAATTTGGTGTAGTTCGCGTCCAGGTCCATGGCCGGTATCAGGCCCATCATGATGACGCCCGTGATGACCTGCAGGGCAGCGCCGTCGAACTGGCGCGGGTGGACGGTGGGCTTTTTCATGTTGCCGATCCAGATGCCGACAATCATGGCTGCACCGACGATGTGCAGGAAGACAAAGATGTTGTAAAGGATCACCATAGGCCCAGCTTAGCGGCCGGCCCGGGGCTCCAATCCGCGGCATGCCGCGGCACGCCGGATTTTTCTACCTGTTGTAGTAGCATCGCCGAAACGAGATGAAAAACAGCGGCGGGCTGCGTCCAAGAGTGAACGCAGCCCGCCGCCGATTCGTGCGTCGTGCGGAACGGTTGGTTAGAGACCCAGGTCTGCCTCGAACTGCCCGGCTTCCAGACGTGCCCGCAGCGTCTGCAGGAAACGCCCGGCATCCGCGCCGTCGACCAAACGGTGGTCGTAGGTCAGCGAGAGGTACATCATCGAACGGATCGCGATCGAGTCGTCGCCGTTCTCATCCTGCACCACCATCGGCCGCTTGACGATGCTGCCGGTCCCGAGGATACCCACCTGCGGCTGGTTGATGATCGGGGTGTCGAACAGTGCCCCGACGCTGCCAATGTTGGTGATGGAGAACGTGCCGCCGGAGAGCTCGTCCGGACCGATCTTGTTGCTCCGGGTACGGGCCGCCAGGTCGGCGATCTTCCCCGCCAGACCGGCAAGGTTGAGGTTGCCTGCGTCATTGATGACCGGTACCAGCAGGCCCTTGTCGGTGTCCACCGCAATCGCCAGGTGCTCGGCGTTGTGGTACGTGATCTCCTGCTTTTCCTCGTCGTACTCCGCGTTCAGCTTCGGATGCTGCTTGAGTGCCTCCGCCACAGCCTTGGCGATGAAGGGCAGGAAGGTCAGCTTGACGCCGTTCTGTTCCTGGAACGACTTTTTGGCGCGTTCGCGGAGCTTGGCCACCTTGGTCATGTCGATCTCATGGACCTGGGTGAGCTGCGTGGAAGCGTCGAGCGATTCGCGCATCCGGCGGGCAATGACCTGGCGGATCCGCGGAGCCTTCTCCACGGTGCCGCGCTTGGTTGAGGCTGCTGCCTGGGCGGGAGCTCCTGCGGTGGCCGCCGGGGCCGACGGAGCCGCCGCCTTCGCGGATTCGGCTGCTTCCAGCACGTCCTGCTTGCGAATGCGTCCGCCCACGCCGGTGCCCTTGACAGTGGACAGGTCCACCTTGTGCTGGTTGGCCAGCTTGCGGACCAGCGGAGTGACATAGCCGGAGTCGGAAGCTGCGGACGCTTCGGCTGGGGCAGGCGCTGCCTGCGGTGCTTCTGCAGCAGGCGCCTCGGCCTTAGGCGCTTCGGGCTTCGGCGCTTCCGCGGCGGGCTCTTCGGCCTTGGCGGGCTCCTCCACCGGAGCCTCGCGGTCCTGGGCCGGCGCGGCGGCCACCGGCTCGGCTTCCTTCGGCTCCGCCTTCGCGGGACCGGCACCGGTGCCGATGATGGCCAGGACGGAACCGACCTCGGCGGTCTCGTCCTCGGCGACCTTGATCTCCTGGATTGTGCCGGCGACGGGGGACGGGATCTCGGTGTCGACCTTGTCGGTGGAGACCTCGAGCAGCGGCTCATCGACCTCGACCGTGTCGCCGACCTGCTTCAGCCAGCGGGTGACCGTGCCTTCGGTGACGCTTTCGCCCAGGGCCGGAAGAGTGACCTCGGTGCCTTCGCCGGACCCGGCGGCCGGAGCCTCCGGGGCTTCCTGCTGCGGGGCTTCCTGCTGGGGCTCTTCCTGCTGCGCTGCAGCGGCCTCCTGCTGCGGCTCTTCTGCCGGGGCTTCCTCGGCGGGAGCCTCTTCGGCAGCCTGGCCGGAATCGGAACCGTCACCGATGCGCACCAGCGGGGCTCCGACGTCGGCGGTCTCATCCTCGGCCACCAGAATCTCTTCAACCACACCGGCTACGGGAGAGGGGATTTCCGTGTCGACCTTGTCGGTGGAAACCTCGAGCAGCGGTTCGTCGACTTCCACCCGGTCGCCGACTTGCTTCAGCCAGCGGGTCACAGTGCCTTCGGTGACGCTTTCACCGAGGGCGGGCAAGTTCACGGTTTCAGACATGTCGTCCCCGTTCTCCTTTGAGTCTATTTTCCGGCCTGGCCGGTACATCGAGTCTTACTTTTGAGCCTAGTGCACCCGCCCGGTGGGGGCGGGTGCACTAGGGGAAAGCTTGTTATCCGTGCAGCGGACGGCCGGCCAGGGCCATGGCGGCTTCACCGAGCGCCTCGTTCTGGGTCGGGTGCGCGTGGAGGAGGGATGCAACATCCTCCGGGTACGCTTCCCAGCTGACGATCAGCTGTGCTTCGCCGATCTGCTCGCCGATGCGGCCGCCGATCATGTGCATGCCCACGATGGGGCCGTCCTTCTCGCGTACCATCTTGATGATGCCGCTGGTGCCCAGGATGGAGCTCTTGCCGTTGCCGGCCAGGTTGTACTCGACCGTCTCCACGTTGTCCTTGCCATACTTCTCTTCGGCCTGCGGCTGGTTCAGGCCGACGGAGGCGATCTCCGGATCGCAGTAGGTGACCTTCGGGACGTTGATGTCCTCGATCACGGCCGGCTTGTTGCCGGCGATTTCCTCCGCCACGAAGATGCCCTGCTGGAATCCGCGGTGGGCCAGTTGGACGCCCGGCACGATGTCGCCGACGGCGTAGATGTTGCCGACACCGGTGTGCAGGCGCTCGTTGGTGATCACGAACCCGCGGTCAACGGTGATGCCGGCTTCCTCGAAGCCCAGTCCGGCAGTGCTCGGCCCGCGGCCTACTGCAACCAGCAGCAGGTCTGCCTCGAAAGTCTTGCCGTCGGCCAGGGTGACCACGACGCCGTCGTCATTCTGCTCGACCTTGTCGAAGAACACGCCGGTGTTGAACTTGATGCCGCGCTTCTTGAACGCGCGCTCCAGCTGCTTGATGATGGCCGGGTCCTCGTTCGGGACCAGCGAGGGCAGGCCCTCGACGATGGTGACGTCCACACCGAAGGACTTCCAGACGGAGGCGAACTCGACGCCGATTACGCCGCCGCCAAGGATCACAGCGCTCTTGGGCAGGGTGTCCATCTGCAGGGCGTGGTCGGACGTGATGACCTTGCCGCCGATTTCGAGGCCGGGGAGCGTCTTCGAGTAGGAGCCGGTGGCCAGCACGATGTTCTTGCCCTTGTAGGCGGTGCCGTCGACCTCAACGGTGTCCGTGCCGACGAGCTTGCCTTCACCCTCGATGACGGTGATGCCCTTGGACTTGATCAGGCCGGTGAGGCCCTTGAACTTGCCCGCGATAATGCCGTCCTTGTAAGCGTTGACGGCAGCCATGTCGATCGAGTCCATGCTCAAGTTCACGCCGTACTTGGAGGCGTCCTTGGCGTGGTCGGCCAGCTCGGCCGAATGCAGCAGGGCCTTGGTGGGGATGCAGCCGTTGTGCAGGCAGGTGCCGCCGAGCTTGGCCTTCTCCACCAGGCCGACGCTGAATCCCAGCTGGACGGCGCGCAGGGCCGCGGCATAACCGCCGCTGCCGGCGCCGAGGACCAGGATGTCGAATTCTTGCGCTGTTGCCGAATCGGCCACGTGAACGCTCCCTCGCGTGTTCGCAACGTGTGGTGACACGTCGATGAGTTGATTGGGGTTGAGATCGAAGTTGGTTTGGGTCTCACCTTAGCGGTCCCGCATACCATCATCTACTTGGTGACAGCACCAAGTGGGCGGATTGTGGGCGGACTCACGTCGGAAGGTGGGCAGGCATACGTGCCTTAGGCGCTGCGGGCAACCACATCCTCGGCGTAGGCCACCAGGGTGCGGACTGCGACGCCGGTGCCCTCCTTAGGGGTGTAGCCATGCGGCGCCCCTTCGTTGAAGGCCGGGCCGGCGATGTCCAAGTGCGCCCACGGGATGCGCACACCGGCGGTCTCGCCCACGAACTCACGCAGGAAGATCGCGGCGGTCAGCATGCCGCCGTACTTGTCGCCCATATTCGAGAGGTCTGCCACCTGGGAATCCAACCCGGAGCGCAGTTCCTCCGGCAGCGGCATCGGCCAGAACAGTTCCCCCGCCCGATCCGCGGCAGCCTTCACCGCATCCCGCACCGGTTCTTCGCCCATGACGGCGCCCACCCGGCTTCCCAACGCCACCATCTGCGCGCCGGTCAAGGTGGCGACGTCCAGCAACACGTCCGGATGTTCCTCGCTGGCCGCAGCCAACCCGTCCGCCATCACCAGCCGGCCTTCGGCGTCGGTGTTGAGCACTTCCACCGTCTTGCCGCCATACATGGTTAATACGTCGGAGGGGCGGGACGCGGTGCCGGAGGGCATGTTTTCCGCCAGGCAAAGCCACGCGGTGGCCTTGACCGGCAATCCCAACTCAGCGATGGCCAAAACGGCGTTCAGAACGACGGCGGCACCCGCCATGTCGCACTTCATGGTCATCATGCCGGCGGCTGGCTTGAGCGACAGGCCGCCGGAGTCGAAGGTGATGCCCTTGCCGACGAAGGCGAGTTTCGCCTTGGCCCGGACCGGGGCATATTCCACCTTGACCAACCGCGGTGGCCGGGTCGATCCCTTGCCGACGCCGGTCAGGCCGCCGTAGCCGTCCTTCTCCAGCTTGTCCTCGTCCAACACGGTGACTTTGACCGGCAGGCCCTTGGCCATCTGCGCTGCGGCCTCGGCGAACGACGCAGGGTAGAGGTGGCTCGGCGGCTGATTGACCAGGGAGCGCGTCGCATTGACCGCGCGGCCCAGCACGGCGGCCCGTTTGAGCGCCTTGGCCAGTTCTTTGTCGCCTGCAACGGGCGTGAGCACCGTGGCTTCGGCGACCGGGCTGCGGCCACCGTTTTCGCGGCTGCGATGTTCGTTGAAGGCATAGGCGCCGAGCGCCGCGCCTTCGGCCACAGCCGCGGCTTCGGCCACCGTTGCCGCCGGCAAGCCCAAGGCCACGGACTGGACCCCGGCCAATTGGCGCACCGCCGAGCCGGCCGCACGGCGCAGGGTCTCGATGGTCACAGCATTGCCGGGCAGCAGCTTCCCGACGCCGGCCAACACCAGCACGTCGGTGCCGGACTCCGGCAGACCCGGCAGCCGGTGGACCTCGTCGGCGGCGCCCGTGACGCCGAGCAGCGGCAGGGTATCCGCCAGGGCCTGGGCGGACTTGGCTGATAACGGATTCTCCAGCAGGACCGGGCCGTTGCTGCCCTGCCCGACCGCGATGACGAGGGCATCGGACTTGGCTTTTTTGACATCCTTGGCAATGGCGCTGAGCTTCAGCTCGGTCGTGGGGATCACGCAGATCTGTCCTAACTTCTCCTTCAGCCGGCCAGCGCGGAACGGGTGTGGCCGTCGCTCACCGGTTGCATACCGTTGTGTTTACAGTAGTTCCAGCAGAAAAAACCCAACCGGGCATTCGCCGGAACCAGGGCCTGCACCTGTCGATCGTAGTCTCTCCCGCTCAGATGCGCTGTTTCGCACGCCCTGCCGCGGTCCGCAGCCGCGGAATTTTTCCGCGCGTCCGGGCGCTGAACATGACAGAGGGCCACGCACGGCAGGGAAGATGATGCCGGAGGAGGAGGGAACATTGTTGGATCCACGGTCGCTGGTGTCGACCAACGCCGAGTTGTTCGATTCACCCGCGCTGCGCGGGCTTGACCTCATCATGGGGTTCACCGGGGCAGCCGAAGCAGGTCACGTGGTGGAGCAGATCAGCGACGAATTGCTCGATGAGCTCGATGCCCAGCTGGTTGCTGCCTTCGACGCCGACCAGCTGGTGGACTACCGCAGCAGGCGGCCCAAAATCACGTTCGCGGGGGATCACTTCACTGACTACGAAGCACCTGCCATCGAGCTCTACCGGCTGGTTGACGGGCTCGGCACGCCGTTCTTGTTGTTGACCGGCCCGGAACCCGACTACCAGTGGGACCGTTTTTCCGGTGCTGTCGTCTGGCTGGCGAACCGGCTCCAGACGCGTTTGGTCGCGTGGGTCCAGTCGTTGCCGATGCCGGTGCCGCACACCCGGCCGATTGGCGTCACTGTGCACGGCTCGCGGCAGGATCTCATTAACGGCATCACCACCTGGAAGCCGCAGGCGGAATTGCAGGCGGGCATCGGCCCGCTGCTGGAAGTGAGGCTGGCCGAGGCCGGCCGGGACGTCGTCGGCTATTCCATCCATGTGCCGCACTACCTGGCCGACGCGCAGTACCCGCCTGCCGCCGTCGCCGCCTTGGAGTATGTTGGCGCCGCTACCTCGCTGATGCTGCCGACCGACCGGCTGCGCGAGAACGGGCGCGACATCGAGGGGCAGATTGACCGGCAGGTACAGGACTCCGCCGAGGTCCAGCGCGTCGTCGGCCACCTCGAAGAGCGCTACGACGAATACGCCGGGCACGAAGAGCGACGGTCCCTGCTGGTTAAGGACAACGAAGAGCTTCCAGACGCCGATGAACTCGGCGCCGCGGTAGAAGCGTTCCTTGCCACGCAACCTGCGGTCGACAGCGACGGAGGCAAGGGGCCTTCCGCCAAGCCCGGACCCTCCGATTAGTCCTGCGCCGCGGGCAGCGGGCAATAATGGAGGCATGGATTCGCGGCGTGCATGGTGGGTGTGGGGCAGCGGAATCTTCGCCTATCTGGTCGCGATCACCCAGCGCACCTCTTTCGGAGTAGCCGGCCTGCAGGCGACCGAGCGCTTCGACGCCACTGCCGCCGCCCTGTCGACCTTCACCGTGGTCCAGCTGGTGGTGTACGCGGGACTGCAAATCCCCGTCGGCCTCATGGTGGACAAGTACGGTCCTCGGGTGATGGTGGCCGGGGGCGCCCTGCTGATGCTCGGCGGGCAAACCGCACTGGCCTTTGCATCGTCCGTTCCGGAAGGGCTGGTAGGCCGCATTCTCGTGGGAGCCGGCGACGCCATGACCTTTGTGTCCGTGCTGAGGCTGTTGCCCAGCTGGTTTAGCGCGAAGCGCATTCCGCTGCTGACCCAGCTGACGGGCCAGCTGGGCCAGATCGGCCAACTGCTCAGCGTCATCCCTTTCGTGGCGATCCTGAATCTTGCGGGATGGACGCGGGCATTCCTCTCCGTTGCCGCGCTGTCCGCAATTGCCTTCGTGCTGGCGCTTGCCGTGGTCCGCAACGAGCCGGCTCAACAGAAGAAGCCGTTGCCGCCGACGCTGCGCCAGACCGGGGCATCGCTGGCCGATGCCTGGCGGGAACCGGGCACCAGGCTGGGGCTGTGGACCCATTTCACGGTCCAGTTCCCCGCCAACGTGTTCATGCTGATGTGGGGCTATCCGTTCCTCGTCTCCGCCCAAGGCCTTACGCCGGCCGCGGCTTCGGTGCTGATGACGGCAGCGGTGCTAACGTCCTTCATTGCAGGTCCGCTGCTGGGCGGCTGGGTGGGCCGGCATCCCTTGAGACGCTCCACGATGGTCCTGTTGATCATTGCAACAATGTCGGCAGCCTGGCTGTGTGTGCTGCTCTATCCCGGCCCTGCGCCGTTCTGGCTGCTTCTGCTGCTGGTGATGGCGGTATCCATCGGAGGCCCGGGGTCCATGATCGGCTTCGATTTTGCGCGGACGTTCAATCCGCTCAGCCGTGCCGGCACGGCAACCGGCATCGTGAACGTCGGGGGTTTCATCTCCGCGTTGCTGGTGATGTTCGGCATGGGCGTTGTGCTGGACGCGTTGCTGGCCAGCGGATTTTCGCAGGGCGAGTTGTATGCGCTGGACTCGTTCAAGCTGGCCTTCAGCCTCCAGTTCGTCTTCCTGATCGGCGGCACGCTGGCGATTCTGGCGGTGCGCCAACGCGTGCGGACGCGGATGTCCCACGGAGGTATCACTGTGCCGCCGCTGCGGGATGCGCTGGCACGGGAGCGGCGCAGGCGGCGCGAGCGGATTCAGGAACGCCGGGGGAGCGGCGGAAGCCGGCGCGGCTGACAACCTTCCCTCCACACGGCCTTCTGCGGGCGTGCTTGTCCACAGGAGCGATCCGTTGCCTAGCAGCCGCGGCCGCGGGGGCGGCAAGCTCCTGCCATGGAGAAGAAGAAGTTCACGGCCCGCCAGCCCGTCGACGTCCTGGGCTTCGTGCCGCACACGCTCGGCTTCTTGCCGTCCGACAGCCTGGTGTTATTGTCCCTCTCCGGCGGCCGCCTCGGTGCGACCCTGCGTCTGGACCTTCCCGGAAATGGGGACACCTGCCATCTGGAGCTGTTCGCCGAGACCGCGGCCGACTATCTGCGCTCCGACGAGGGCGCCGACTCCTCGCTGCTCATCCTCTACACCGACCACGCGTGGCGCACCCCTGACCGGCCGCCACGTGCCGAACTTGTGGCCGCCCTCGGCCGTTCCTTAGGTGCTGTTGGGCTGCCGGTCCGCGGCGGCTGGACGGTCGGCACCGAGCTTTGGCGGGAGCTCTACTGCAGCGACACCTCCTGCTGCCCGCTGCCCGGGCGCCCGGTGTCGCAGATCCGGGACAGCGCCTTGAACACGGAACTTGTCTACAACGGCAGTAGGTATGCCGCGTCGGCGGCGGCCGCCGCAGCCGGTCCTGCACCGGCAGCTTCCCGCGGGGAACACCCAGCTGCCGGGTCCGTTGGAGATGACGGAGAAACGGCATCCGGTGCCTCATCATCCCCGGCGCCCCTTCCGCCGGCCATCCAGCGGGAGGCAGACCAACTGGCCGAGGGCCTTGCCGGAAGCTGGACCCAGCCGTCTTTCTTCTTCGCGACGCTACGCCAGTGGGAGCATTGCCTGGCTGCCAACCAGGCGGGAACCATGACCGCCCCTGCACAAGCCTTCCTGCTCGCGAGCCTGACTGACACTGCAGTTAGGGACGCCATCGCCATCTTCGCGTGCAACGGACTGGAGACCGCTTTCCTGTGGGCGAGTGCGGCAGGCCTGCTCAGCGACCCGGATCCGCGTGCGGATACGGCGATGGAGTGTGAGCCGCTGCCGACGACCGACGAGGCAGCGCGGAACTGGTCGAAAATCCTGGTCGGTGATTCGTCCCAGGCTCCGGACTGGGAGCGCGTGGATGCCACTGCGCACTTGCTGGCACAACTGCACACGGTGGGCGCCGGCCGCTCCCGCGCCGCTGCCGGTACGCTGCACGCCTGGATTGAATGGGCGCGGGGCCGTGGCTCCCATGCCTATCAGCGCGCCGAGGCGTGCCTGGGCGAACACCCCGGATATCGGCTCGCCGAGCTGGTCCGGGAACTCGCGGGCAGCGGAATGCTGCCGATGTGGGCACGCCGGCGCGAGACGGCTTGGCCCGGCCCCAGGCATCTGACCGCTTAGCCGGCACGCAAGCGGCGTCAAATCCGGTTCTTCCGGCAGCCTGAATCGTGAGACAATGGGAACCGAGACCCGGTTGGGTTCGTGTTTCAAACAGCAGTACTTCCTTCGGGGAATACTGCAGCCGCGGAGCAGGTTATGCCATGCAGACCCTGCGCCCGTGACTTGGTTTGAAATCAAACACGGACTTGACAGGGTCATAGTGGTGTTGCCCGCAGGTAGCGTCACAGACCGCCGTACGAAAGGTTCTCTGTGTCACCGGACAAGAAGACTGTTGCAGCTCCCGACGAGGAGACTGCTGCCTCCGCTCCGAAGAAGTCCGCGACTGCCAAGCGCACCGGCGCCCAGTCAGCGGCAGCGGCAGAAGCCGCTCCCAAGCGGCGCGGCCGAAAGCCGGGTGCTGCCGCCAAGAAGGATGCGAACACTGCCGAGCCGGCCACGGAAGAAGTCGACGAAGATCCGGACGTCGAGCCGGAACCCGCGGACGAGGATGTCGAAGCGACCGAGGAAGCCAACGGCAAGAAGGGCAAGGAAGGCGAAACCGGTTCCGGCTTCGTTTACTCCGACGCTGACGACGACGACGCCCCGGCCCAGCAAGTAGTCTCCGCCGGCGCCACCGCGGACCCCGTCAAGGACTACCTCAAGCAAATCGGCAAGGTCGCCCTGCTCAACGCTGAGCAGGAAGTGGACCTCGCGCTGCGGATCGAGGCCGGTCTCTTCGCCGAAGAGAAGCTGGCCAAGGACGACGGCACCATGGAAACGCGGTTGCGCCGCGACCTGGAGCAGATTGTCCACGACGGCAAGCGAGCCAAGAACCACCTGCTCGAAGCCAACCTCCGCCTGGTGGTCTCGCTGGCCAAGCGCTACACCGGCCGCGGCATGCTGTTCCTGGACCTGATCCAGGAAGGCAACCTGGGTCTCATCCGTGCGGTCGAGAAGTTCGACTACACCAAGGGCTTCAAGTTCTCCACCTATGCAACCTGGTGGATCCGGCAGGCCATCACCCGCGCGATGGCGGACCAGGCCCGCACCATCCGCATCCCGGTGCACATGGTGGAAGTCATCAACAAGTTGGCCCGCGTGCAGCGCCAAATGCTGCAGGACCTGGGCCGCGAGCCTACGCCTGAAGAGCTGGCCAAAGAACTGGACATGACCCCCGAAAAGGTCGTTGAGGTCCAGAAGTACGGCCGCGAGCCGATCTCGCTGCACACGCCGCTGGGCGAGGACGGCGATTCGGAGTTCGGCGACCTGATCGAAGACTCCGAAGCTGTGGTTCCCGCCGACGCGGTCAGCTTCACCTTGCTCCAGGAGCAGCTCCACTCCGTGCTGGATACGCTGTCCGAGCGCGAAGCCGGCGTGGTGGCCATGCGCTTCGGCCTCACCGACGGTCAGCCGAAGACTTTAGACGAAATCGGCAAGGTCTACGGCGTCACGCGTGAGCGCATCCGCCAGATCGAATCGAAGACCATGTCCAAGCTGCGGCACCCGTCGCGGTCGCAGGTACTCCGCGACTACCTGGACTGATCCCAGCGTCAGCAGCAGGGCCGGCTCCCCGGGAGGGGGACCGGCCCTGTTGCCGTTTAAGCATCTGCAATGACGCAGCAGCACAAGCCGCGAGGCGGTTAAGGGCAACGGACTCGTCCGCCGGACACGGCGACCGGAAACAGCGAAGGGCGCCGTTCCCCCTTCGGGGAACGACGCCCTTCAAACGTGGCTACCGGTCAGGCCATGCCGCGGTGAGGCTGCGCCGGCAGTTCTTCCGGCCGGGCTTATTCGGCGCTGGCGCCGGCCTTTTCGGTCAGCCGGCCGGTCTCGTCCTGCCACTCCGAGGCTTTCGCGCGAAGCTGCGGCTCGTGCTGCCGGGCGTGGTGCCCGCAGAAGAGGAGCTCGCCGCCGGAGGAGGCCAGGACCACCCGTACATAGGCTTGGGCGCCACACCGGTCGCAACGGTCCATTGCGGTCAGTTCACGGGGGGCTACTGCAGTTGTCATGATGACCTCCTTACGAGTGCGTCTATCCATACAACCATCCGAACCCCGCAAAACTTCGCATCTTTAGGTCACTTTCGCTCACCGCGTATCACATGTGGGTAACAGCAGGGAGCTGCGTCACATGCAGCTGCACGGTTCGGCGCGGTGCACAAGCGCGTCGGCAAAGGGGATTAGCCTAGTAACGGTCCGTTATTCGCGGCGGGCCGCGGCCAGGAACCGCAGTTCTGTCTTGCCAAGGAGCACCTGTACACGTGGCGCCAACGAAGTCTGAGTACACAGCACGCCATCTTTCCGTTCTGGAGGGGCTGGAAGCCGTCCGCAAACGGCCGGGCATGTACATCGGTTCAACCGACTCCCGCGGTTTGATGCACTGCCTCTGGGAAATCATCGACAACTCGGTGGACGAGGCCCTCGCAGGCTACGGACAGAGCATCAAGATCACGCTGCACCCGGATGGGGCGGTGGAAATCCACGACGACGGCCGCGGCATCCCGGTCGACGTGGAGCCGAAGACCGGTCTGAGCGGCGTTGAAGTGGTGTTCACCAAGCTGCATGCCGGCGGCAAGTTCGGCGGCGGCTCCTACACCGCCTCCGGCGGCCTGCACGGCGTGGGCGCCAGCGTGGTCAATGCGCTGTCCTCCCGGCTGGACGTCCAGGTGGACCGCGGCGGCAAGACCTACCAAATGTCCTTCCGGCGCGGCGAGCCGGGTAAATTCATCGACCCGGCCAAAGGCCCGAGCCCGGAGTCCACCTTCGAACCGTTCGTCACCGGGTCAAAGCTGGAGGTAGTGGGCACCGCCAAACGCGGTGTGACCGGCACCCGCATCCGGTATTGGGGCGACCGGCAGATCTTCACGCCGGACGCCAAGTTCTCCTACGAAGAACTGCAGAACCGGGCCCGGCAGACCTCCTTCCTGGTTCCCGGGCTGAAGATCACGCTGCGCGACGAGCGCAGGCTGCCCGGCACCCCTGGCGAAGACGGTCCGTTCGAAGAGGTGTTCCACCACGACGGCGGGATCGCCGAGTTCGTCGAATACCTCGCGAATGACAGCGCCGTCACGGATGTCTGGCGCTTCCACGGTTCGGGCAAGTTCAAGGAAACTGTCCCGGTACTCGATGAGAACGGACACAGCAAAATCGCTGAGGTCGACCGCGACTGCGAGGTGGACGTGGCCCTGCGTTGGGGCATCGGCTATGACACCACGGTCCGGTCGTTCGTGAACATCATTGCTACACCCAAGGGCGGCACGCACCAGAGCGGCTTCGAACAGGCGCTGCTGAAGACCTTCCGCAAGGTGATCGAGGCCAACGCCCGCAAGCTCAAGGCGGGCAACGACAAGATCGAGAAGGATGACGTTTTCGCGGGCCTGACCGCGGTGCTCACCGTCCGTCTGGCCGAGCCGCAGTTCGAAGGCCAGACCAAGGAAATCCTGGGCACCTCGGCCGTCCGGGCCATCGTGTCCCGCGTGGTGGAGAAGGAGCTGGCAGCGAAGCTGGGCTCATCGAACCGCGGGGACAAAGCGCAGTCCGCGCTGCTCTTGGAGAAAATTGTCAGCGAGATGAAATCCCGCATCTCCGCCCGCGTCCACAAGGAGACACAGCGGCGGAAGAATGCGCTGGAGACCTCCACCATGCCGGCCAAGCTGATCGACTGCCGCACCAACGAGGTCGAACGGTCCGAGCTGTTCATCGTCGAGGGCGACAGCGCCCTGGGCACCGCCCGGCTGGCTCGTTCCTCCGACCACCAGGCGCTGTTGCCGATCCGCGGCAAGATCCTCAACGTGCAGAAGGCCTCGGTGGGCGACATGCTGTCCAATGCCGAATGCGCCGCGATCATCCAGGTGGTGGGGGCCGGGTCCGGCCGCAGTTTCCAGTTGGATGCCGCCCGCTACGGCAAGATCGTCCTGATGACCGACGCCGACGTCGACGGCGCGCACATCCGCACGCTGCTATTGACGCTCTTCTTCCGCTACATGCGGCCCCTGGTGGACGCCGGCCGGGTCTACGCCGCGGTGCCACCGCTGCACCGGGTGGAGATCATCAACGCCGGTTCCAAGCCCAACGAGGTGGTCTACACCTATTCGGAGAACGAGCTGCACAAGCTGCTTGCCACCTTGGAACAGGACGGCAGGAAGTACAAGGAGCCGATCCAGCGCTACAAGGGGCTGGGCGAGATGGACGCCGACCAATTGGCCGAAACCACCATGGAACCGAGGCACCGCACGCTGCGCCGGGTGCGGATCGAGGACGCTGAAGCGGCCGAACGGTCCTTCGACCTGTTGATGGGATCGGATGTGGCGCCGCGCAAGGAGTTCATCGTGGCCGGAGCCTCCATGCTGGACCGTGAACGGATCGACGCCTAAGACGCCAGGCCCGGCGCTACCAGCAGCACGGTCGGCACCGCCAGCAACAGTGCCGACCCCAGCAGCACCGCCGATTGCGCGGCGCGGCCGAGGGCCGGAACGGGGGAGAGCAGCCGCCGCAGCCGGTGTGCCGTGACAAAGGTTTCCGTTTCGGCCGCGCCGAGCAATGCCTTGGCAGGGTCGCCGACGCCAGGGGCAACAGCCGGTGCCCCCGCCTCTGGCCGCTCTCCCGCGGCGACGACGGCGATCGCCCGGACGAGCGTCTCACGGTCCGAGGTCTTCAACGCGTGGTCGTCCGCGAGCATCTCGGTCAGTTCGTTCACGGCCGTCCTGGCCAGCTTCGACGTGGGGAGCCACGGCAGGGCTGACCGCCAGGCGGCGAAGGCCCACAAAAGCAGGTCGTGGCGCTGGTCCAGATGTGCCTTCTCGTGCGTCATCACAGCCTGCAGCTCGTCGGGGGAGAGCAACTCAAGCAGTCCGTTCGAAAGCACCGTGACTGATCCGCCGCCGCCTGGCAGGCAATAGGCGACCGGTGCCGGATGGTTGATCACCAGGGTCCGTGGGGAGTCTTCGGACGGGGAACTGAGCAAGTTGAGCAGGTCGCGGTGCCGGCCGCGCTGTTTGCGGATTTTGTAGTAGGTCAGCAGCAAAGTGAAGACCAAATGGACCGTCAGCAGCAGGGCCGCGCTCAGCGCGAACACGTGAATCAGGTCCAGTCCGGCATCAGGACTGTTGTCCAGCAGCAGGCCGGTCAGGCCACGAAGGCCCTGCAGCAGGTTTTCCCCCAGCGGTTCCAACCCCCACGTCAGCATGGCGCCGATCATGGACAACCCGCCGGCCAAGGCGATGGCCTGCCACAGCACCAGCGCTGTCTCCGGGCTGCGGGCAGTCCAGCGCGCCCGCGAGAGCAGGATGGGGGCCGGCCAGGCCAAAATCACCGCCAGAGCGGCCAGCAGGTAGGAGGCCAGGAACATTCGGTGTTAGTCGGAGGAGAGGATCTTGCGCAGCGCTTCGGCCTCTTGCTCAGTGACAGTGCCGATGAAGCGGGCGAGCACGGCCTCGCGGTCCGGCGCCGAGCCCAGGACTTCGTGCATCAGCTCCACGGTGTGCTCTTCGCGGCTGGTGACGGCCCGGTAGCGGTGCGGGCGGATGTCCCGGCCGCGCTGGACCAGTCCCTTTTTCTCCAACCGGGACAGCACTGTCAGAACCGTCGTGACGGCGAGTTCCTTGCCGTCCGCTCCGTCGGCGGTGGCCTGTGCCAGCAAGTCGCGCAGTTCGTTGGCCGTCAACCCGGTTGCTTCAGGATCGGCGGCGTTCTGGGACCACAGCACGTCCATGACTGCCCGTTCCAGATCTCCGAGAGTAGCCATATGGTTCCTTTTCGTCTCTTAACGTCGAATCAACGGTTGCGATGCTTTCCCGCGACCGTGCTCTTGGTCTCTAATTTACCGTCTTTCCGGCAAATGTTCTACAGTACGTAGAAGATTAAGTTCTACGTGATGTAGAAAAGGGTTCCGGTTCCACCGGGAACCACGTCGGTCCGGGAGGCAACGGGTTGGAAGCACTCGAAATCGCGCGGTGGCAGTTCGGCATCACCACCGTCTACCACTTCCTGATGGTGCCGTTGACCATTGGCCTGGGGCTGCTGGTCGCGATCATGCACACGGCTTGGTACCGCACCGGCAAGGACCAGTACCTGCGGATGACCAAGTTCTGGGGCAAGCTGTTCTTGATCAACTTCATCATGGGCGTGGCCACCGGCCTGGTCCAGGAGTTCCAGTTCGGTATGGCCTGGAGCGAGTACAGCCGCTTCGTCGGCGACGTCTTCGGCGCCCCGCTGGCGATGGAAGCCCTGCTGGCGTTCTTTGTGGAATCCATCTTCCTGGGCCTGTGGATTTTCGGCTGGGGCCGGCTGCCCAAGGCCATCCACCTGCTCAGCATCTGGTGTGCCTCGCTGGCCACCGTCGCCTCGGCCTATTTCATTCTGGCCGCAAACTCTTGGATGCAGCACCCGGTCGGCGTCGAAATGATCGATGGCCGCCCCGTCATGGTGGATGTCTGGGCCGTGCTGACGAACAACACCCTGCTGGTGGCCTTCCCGCACACGATCTTCGGCGCACTCTCGGTGGCCGGCGGCTTCCTGCTGGGCATCAGCTGGTACCACCTGTGGAAGCGCCGCCGCGACGGCATCGATACCGTCGGTGCGGACGGCCGCGTGGTGGTCGGTTCGGACCCCTCCCGCGGCCGGGATGCGGCGGACCACAAGGTCTGGCTCCGCTCGCTGCGGATCGGCGCGGTCGTCGCGCTGGTCTCCTTTGCCGGAGTCTCCCTCAGCGGCGACCTGCAGGCCAAGCTGATGTTCCAGCAGCAGCCCATGAAGATGGCCGCTGCCGAGGCCGCCTGCCACGACGGCACCGGCTTCTCCATCCTCTCGGTGGGCAACCTCGGCTCCAAGGACTGCGACGACATGGTGGCCGTGGTGGAGCTGCCGGGACTGCTGTCCTTCATGGCCAACGGCGACTTCAACACGGAGATCCGCGGCATCAACAGCCTGCTGCCGGAGTACCAGGAACGTTTTGGCACGCACCTGCCGGACAACCCGATTTACGGCGAGCGCGCCGGCACGGAGATTGACTACGTGCCGGTCATGGAAGTCACCTACTGGGGCTTCCGCATCATGATCACCTTCGGCATGCTGGCCGCGGCGGCCGCCGCCGTCGCCCTGTGGGTGGTGCGCAAGGGCACCGTACCGGAGTCAAAGTGGCTGATGCGGCTGGCCGTGTTCGGCATCTTGGCTCCCTTCGGTGCGAACTCCGCCGGCTGGATCTTCACCGAAATGGGCCGCCAGCCGTTCGTCGTCGCGCCCAACCCGGACCCCGACGGCATCGACAACGTCTTCATGTTCACCGCCGCCGCGGTCTCGCCCGGGGTCTCGCTGGGGGAGCTGATCTTCTCGCTGAGTGCCTTCACGCTGGTCTACGGCACGTTGCTGGTGGTGGAAGTGAAGCTGCTTGCCAGCTACTGCCGCGGCGGTGTGCCGGCGGCAATGCCTGAACTGCTGCACGCAGCGTCCGCGGACGGCGCGGAGAAGGACGACGACGGCGGCCCGGACGGCGGCGGGAACGGCACCGGCGGCCGGGGCAAGGACGGCGGCGCTGATGACGTGCTCGCCTTCGCCTACTGACTGGCCCACGGAACGATAAGAGGACTACATGGAAACCCTGCCCACTGTCTGGTTCATCGTCATCGCCTTCTTCTGGACCGGCTACCTGTTCCTGGAAGGATTCGACCTCGGCGTCGGCATGATGATGCGCGGCTTCGCGCGGAACAACACGGAACGCCGCGTGCTGCTGAACACCATCGGCCCGGTCTGGGACGGCAACGAAGTCTGGCTCATCACCGCCGGGGCCGCCACCTTTGCAGCCTTCCCGCAGTGGTATGCCGCACTGTTCTCCGGCCTCTACCTCCCCCTGGTGCTGGTCCTGCTGGCCCTGATCTTCCGCGCTGTCGGCATTGAATACCGCGGCAAGGTGAACACCGACCGCTGGCGCGCCGGCTGGGACTGGGCGATCGCCCTGGGCTCCCTGGTCGCGGCGTTCGGCGTCGGCGCGATGCTGGGGCTGACCACCACCGGGCTGCCGCTGAACGCCAACGGCGACCGGGTGGGCGGAGCGTTCGCCTGGTTCAACGGCTATGCCGTGCTCGGCGGGCTGGCCGTGGTGGGCTTTTGCCTGGTCCACGCGGCTGCGTTCCTGGCGCTGAAGACCGACGGCGAGATCCGGCTGCGGGCCAAGAAGCAAGTCCTGCGCTGGCTGCCGCTAGGGCTGCTGCCGATGGCCGCCTGGGCTGCGGCACTGGTGCTGAGCAACGGCAAGGCAGTCACCGTGGTGACGCTGCTGGTAGCCGCTTTGGGCGCGGTGGCCGCCTGGCTGCTGGCCAAGGCCGGCAGGGACGGGCTCTCCTTCGCAGGGCTCGGCACCTTCTTGGTCGCCGGGACGGTGACAATCTTCACCGCGGTGTTCCCCACCGTGCTGCCCTCCACCCTTGACGAAGCCTTCAGCCTGACGGTGGAATCCGCCTCGTCGTCGGATTACACCCTCGGCGTGATGAGCGTGGTGGCGCTGTTCGGCATCCCGGCCGTGCTGGTCTATCAGGGCTACACCTACTGGGTGTTCCGCAAACGGGTGAGCTCCTCCGACATCCCCGCTGCACACTCCGTTGTGGCCCAGTGAGCGCAAGTCCAGTGAAGCAAACACGTGAAGGAAGCCCAGAGAAGGAAGCCCAGTGAAGCCGATGCTGCCGGTAGGCGCGGCGGGCAAACGCGCGCTGTACCTGCTGGGGCTGGCCGCGGCAGTGAAAGCCGCCGGACTGGTGCTGCTCGCCTCCGCGGTGGCCGCCGGGGTGGCCGGCCTGGCCGCCGGCACCTTCGGCTGGGACGGCGTGCTGCTGCCCGCCCTGATCGGCGCCCTCATGCGGTCGGCGGCGGCCTGGGGCCAGGATGTGGCGGCACAACGGGCCGCAGCCGGAGTCAAGGAGGACCTGCGGGCCCGCCTCTCCGCGCGGATCCTGGAAGACGGAGGTGCCGGCTCCAGCGAAGCCGTCCCCACCGGCGACGGTGCCCTGAGCGTGCTGGCCACCCGGGGCCTGGACAATCTCGACGACTATTACACCAAGTACCTGCCGGCGCTGGTGACCTGCGCGGTGGTGCCCCTGCTGGTGGGGCTGCGGATCCTGGCCGCGGACTGGGTGAGCGCGCTGATCGTGGTGCTCACGCTGCCGCTGGTGCCGGTCTTCATGATCCTGATCGGCAAGCACACCGAGGACCGGACAGAACAGGCCGCCGCGGCCTTGGACCGGCTCTCCGACCACCTGCTGGAATTGGCCCGCGGACTGCCGGTGCTGGTCGGCCTAGGCCGCGCGGCCGCGCAGACCAGGGCCCTGCGCGACGTCGCCAGCGCCTACCGCGAACGGACCATGGCCACCTTGCGGGTCGCCTTCCTCTCCTCGCTGGCGTTGGAACTGATCGCCACCATTTCCGTGGCCGTGGTGGCCGTGTTTGTGGGCATCCGGCTGGTCTACGGCGGAATGGAACTGGAAGCCGGGTTGCTGGCGCTGATCCTGGCGCCCGACTGTTTCCAGCCGCTGCGTGACCTGGGCTCGGCGCACCATGCCAGTGAAGACGGACTGGAATCTCTCAAGCGCAGCAAGGCCGTGCTGGACGCGCCGACCGGCCGGCCACTGGTGCCCGCCGCCGCTCCGGTGCCGGCAACGGGCGCGGGAGCGCCGGAAGTGCGGGTGTCCGGGCTGACCGCCGGGTACCCTGGGCGGGGGCAGGTGGTGGCAGGGCTGGATTTCACCGCCCCAGCGGGGCGCATCACTGCCCTGTCCGGACCGAGCGGCGGCGGCAAGAGCACGGTGCTGGAAGTCCTGGCTGGCCTGCGCCGCGACGGCGCTGGCATCCGGTTGACCGGGGAGGTGTCCGGCATCCACCGCGGCCGGATCGCCTGGATCCCGCAACACCCGGTTCCCTCGGAAGCCACGGCTGCCGAAGAGGTGGCACTGTATGCCGGGCTGACCGGACCGGCCGGGCGTTCGGCAGCGGCGGAAGCGCTGGCCCGGGTGAACGCTTCCAACCTAATGGACGCTGACACCGGCGACCTCAGCCCGGGGGAGCTGCGGCGGGTGGCCGTGGCGCGGGCGCTGGCCCGGATCGAGCACGTCCCGGGTGTGGACGTGCTGCTTGCCGATGAACCCACGGCCCATGTGGACGAGCGCAGCGCACGCGCCATCGAAGCAGCGCTGGCCGGGCTGCGCGGCCGCGTGACCACCGTGCTGGTGGCCCACGATCCAGACACCGCGGCGCTCGCCGACCACGTGGTGCCGGTCGCGGCGTCCCGAGCCGAATCCTCCACTGCTGTCGCCCCGTCGCCTGGCTCTGTTGTGCGGGCAGCGGAGCCGGAGGCAAGGCCCTGCGATGCTGCGGCCGAAGCACCGTTGGCTGGACGTGCGGAGGCGCCGGCCACGGGCGGCGCCGCTGCCGGACCCAGTCTGTGGCGGCAAGCGGCCCTGCTGCGGCCGTGGAGCCCGCGTTTCCTGGCCGCGCTCTGCTGTGGCCTCGGCGCGGCACTCTTCGCGGTCTCGCTGGCCGGCCTGTCCGGATGGCTGATTGTCTACGCCAGCGAGCAACCCCCGATCCTGCACCTGATGACGTCCATCGTCGGTGTCCGGTTCTTCGGCATCGGGCGCTCGGTACTGCGGTACCAGGAACGGCTGAAGCTGCACGACGCGGTCTTCGAAAGCACCGACCGGCTGCGGATCCGGCTGTGGAACGGACTGCTGCAGCGGCCGGCAGCCTGGCGGCGGCTGGCCCGCGGCGGCGGCGCCCTGGAACGGCTGGTCGGAGATGTGGACGAACTGCGCGACGTGGCGCCGCGGGCCGTTTTCGCCCCGCTGGTCGGCCTGCTGGTGGCTGCGGCCTCCTGTGTGGCCACGGCGCTGCTGATGCCCGCGGCCCTCGGTTGGCAGCTGCTGCTTTCGGCGGTCTGCGTGCTGCTGGCGCCGGCCGTGACGCGTTGGGCCGACCGCCACGCGCAGGGGACCAACGTGCAGCTCAAGGGCCGGTCGCTGAACGCTGTGACGCGGCTGCTGGCTGCCGCGCCGGATCTGGCCGCCAACACGGCCGCCCGGCCGCTGCTGCAGCGGGCCCGGCGGCTGGACCGGCAGGCGACGGCGGCGGTACAGCGCAGCGCCTGGGCTCAAGGGTTGGGCCACGGTCTGACCGTGCTGGCGTGCTCGCTGGCCGCGGTGGTGATGATCGGAGCAGCGGACGGCACCGCGCCGGGGGTGGCCGCCGTCGTCGTCCTGATGCAGCTGGCGCTGGTGGAGCCGTTCATGGCCGTCAACACCGCGGTGCAGCAATGGGGTGCCTGGCGCGCTGCCGGTGCGCGGCTCGCACCGGATCTGGGCAGCACCGCGATCCCGGCCGACCATCCGGAGACCGGGGCAGTCGTCGAAGCTCTGGAACTGCGGGACGCGTCCTATCGGTATCCCGGCGCGGCGCAGGACGCCTTCGCCGGAGTGGATCTGCGGGTGGAGCGCGGGCAATGGCTGGCCGTGACCGGTGCGTCGGGCAGCGGAAAGTCCACGCTGCTGGGCGCGCTGCTGGGATTCCTGCCGCTGACATCAGGCCAGTACCTGGTCAACGACGTCGCCAGCGATGCGCCGCGCTCCGCCATCGCCTGGATGCCGCAGGAAGCGCACCTGTTCAACTCCACCATGCGGGCCAACCTGCTGCTGGCCCGCCCGCGTGACGAGGCACCCAGCGAGGAGCAGATGCGTTCGGCGCTGGCCGCGGTGGGACTCGGGGGCTTCCTCGCCGGGCTCCCGGACGGCCTCGATACCCGGATCGGTCCGGGCGGGCACTTCCTTTCCGGCGGCCAGCGGCAGCGGTTGGCGGTGGCCAGGGCGCTGCTGGCTGACTCGGACGTGGTGCTGCTGGACGAACCAACGGCGCACTTGGACCCTGAAGCGGCTGACGCCCTGCTGGTGGATCTGCGGCGGGCGCTCGCCGGGAAAGCAGTGGTCATGGTGACGCACGATGAGCGGCAGGCGGCGTGGTGCGAGCACCGGCTGCGGATGTCTACCGGCAGCTACGCTGCTGCCCTAGGCTGAGGCAATGACGAAACCCGAGCTCCCGGTCGCTCCCGGCGGAGGCCTGCAGTGGCGGGCCATGACGGAAGCGGACATCGACGGCTGGCACCAGTTGATCCGCCGGATGGCCGCGGTGGACAAGCCGGTCTGGACCGAGACAAAGGCGGATTTGGCCGAGGCTTTCGACGACCCCGCCAACGACCCGGCGGAGTCCACCGCCGTCGGTCTGGATGCCGACGGGACGGTGCGCGCCGTGGGCCGGGTCTACGCGAACGCGGGCTCAGCCGTGGCCCACAGCTGGGGCGGCGTGGATCCGGACTGGCGCCGCCGCGGCATCGGGAGGGCACTCTACCAATGGCAGGCCGACTGCCAGCGCCGCCGGTTCAGCGCGGCCGGCATCACCGGCGGCGTCCTGCGGACCAGCACCGAGGAACAAGATCCGGCGCACAACGCGCTGATGGCCGCGGTGGGTGCCTCCGTGGTGCGCTACTTCACCGACATGACCCGGCCGCTGGAGGAGATCCCGGACGCGCCGCTGCCGCAGGGCTTCGTGTTCGTGGACCTGGACCCGGGCGACAGCGACGCCGTGCGGCTGGCCCACAACGAGGCATTCGCGGACCACTGGGGCAGCGAGCCAAGGGATGGGCGCCGGTGGAAGTCCCTGGTGCAGCACCCGGAGACCAAGCCGGAATGGAGCATGTCGGTGGTGGAAGCCTCGTCCGGCGAGACGGTGGCGTACCAGGTGGCCAGCTTCGACCCCGCCTACCGGCTGCGGTCGGGGTACGACGAGGGCTTCACCAACCTGCTGGGCGTCCGCCGGCCTTGGCGCGGCCGCGGGCTCGCCCAGTCGCTGCTGGCCGAAGCCATGCGCCGGTTTAGAGCCGGCGGGATGGCACATGCCGGGCTGGGCGTGGACACGGAGAATCCCAGCGGTGCGTTGGCCCTCTACTCCCGGATGTGCTATCAGCCGACCAAACGCTACCTGGATTATGAACTGCCCCTGACCTGAGGGAGCTAGGCCGTGTGGGGGAGCTAGGCCCGACGTGAGGGAGCTACGCCCCTCACCCGAGGGAGCTAGGCCCCGACGTGAGGGAGCTACGCCCCTCACCCGAGGGAGCTAGGCCCCGACGTCGTGCAGGTGGTGCATGACGTCGTGCAGGAAATAGCTGCCCAAGGTGGTGACCGTGAAAGCTGAGCCGTTGCTGCGCATGCCGCGCCGGTCCCACGCGGCCGGGGTCACCGCGTTGAATCCGGCTGCGGCATCGGCTGCCGCCGCCGCCAGCTCCTGGGCCACGGCACGCGGCTCCAGGCTCGCGTACGTTCCCTGCACCGCGGCGGCATCCTGGTCCCAGTTCGGGAAGTCCGGATTGTCCTGGTTCAGCATCAGCCGCAGCCGGGCTTCGAACACACGGCAGACATCACGCACATGGGCCGCGTATTCCAGCACGGACCAGGTGTCGCTGTCCGGGCGGATGCCCACCCCGGGCCCGGCCAAGGCGGCCTGCCAGCGCGGCACCGCGGCCAGCACCGCCGGGCCGATCCGGTCCGGAGTGACGCCAGCCGGGTCGAAGCCGCATTAGGGACAGGGCCGTTCCGTGACCCAGGTCCAGTCTTTGGTGTCGGGCGTGATCGGCATGCTGCCAGGCTAGGGGGCGTCCGGCTGCGACAAGGACGGACCGACGGCATCCACTGACTGGGACAGCGGGATGCCGGAACCATCGCGGCGGCCATGCTCGGTGGGCAGCGCGCGTGAGGCGCCGTTGGCCGAGCTGGCCTTGGCGGGGCCGTGCCCGGCCCACGCCAGCGAGAGCACGTCTTCACCCTTGAGGAAGCGGTGCGCGCGGACGCCGCCGGTGGCCCGGCCCTTGGCCGGATACTCCGTAAACGGAGTGACCTTGACGGATCCGGGGGAGGTTCCCGGCAGGGCATCCCGTGTGGAAGCAACGGTGACGACGACGGCGGAGGTATCTGCGGCAGCGACCGAACCGAAGAACGCCACCGAGTCCTCGGCAGCCAGCTTGATCCCAGCCACACCTCCGGCGGTACGCCCCTGGGCCCGGACCGTGGAGGCCGGGAAGTGCAGCAGCTGGGCCTGGCGGGTGATGAAGACCAGTTCGTCGTCGTCGGCGGGCACACTCAGGCCCACAATGTAGTCCTTGGGCTTGAGCGCGATGATCTCCCAGTCCTCCCGATTCAACGGGTAGTCCGGAGTCACGCGCTTGACCACGCCCTGCGCGGTGCCAACGGCCAGCACCTTGTCCAGCGGCGCGAACGCCACCAGGGATTCGCCCTTGGCCAGGGTAATGAACTCCTTGACCGGCACGCCGCCGGCCAGATTCGGGGTGCCGGCCGCCCCGGCCAGCACCGGCATGTCCAGCACCGGAAGGCGCAGCATCCGGCCCAGCGAGGTGACGGCCCCGATCTCGGCGCGCGCCGTGGTCTTCACCACGGACAGCAGGGTATCGTGCCGGATCCGCTGGCCGTCGGCCAGGGGCTCCTGATCCACGGTGCGGGCCAGTTGGCCGGACGTGGAGAGCAGCACCCAGCACGGGTCGTCGGCAATCTGCAGCGGCAGCGCTGCCTTGGCGTTCTTGCCCGCAGCGGCCGGAGCCGGCAGCGCGGTGCCGCGCAGCGGGGCAGCGGCCTCCGACTCGAGCAGCACGGTCCGCCGCGGGGTGGCGTAAAGCGCCGATACTTCGCCCAGTTCGTTGGAGACCAGCTGGCGCAGCAAGGTCTCGTTGGCCAGGATCTCCTCCAGCTCGGCAATCTCGCGGCGCAGTTCGTCCTGTTCCTTCTCCAGTTCGATCCGCGAGTACTTGGTCAGCTGGCGCAGCCGCAGTTCCAGGATGTAGTTGGCCTGGATTTCGGACAGGTCGTAGATGGTCATCAGCCGTTCGCGGGCGGCGGCGGCCTCGTCCGAGGAACGGATGATCTGGATGACCTCGTCGATGTCCACAATGGCTATCAACAGGCCTTCGACCAGATGCAGCCGGTCCTTCTTCTTGCCCAGCCGGAACGCCGTGCGCCGGCGGACCACGCCGATGCGGTGGTCCACGTAGACCTGCAGCAGTTCCAGCAGGCCCAGCGTGCGCGGCTGCCCGTCCACCAGTGTGACGTTGTTGATGCCGAAGGAATCCTCCATCGGCGAATAGCGGTAGAGCTGGGCGAGCACGGCGTTCGGGTTGAAGCCGTTTTTCAGCTCAATGACCAGGCGCAGGCCGTGCTGCCGGTCGGTCAGGTCCACAATGTCGCTGATGCCCTGCAGCTTTTTGGACGTGACCGCGTCCTTGATCTTCTCGATCACCTTTTCCGGGCCGACGCCGTAGGGCAGTTCCGTGACCACCAGGCCGGTGCGGCGGGCGGTGAGCTTTTCCACCTCCACCTTGGCGCGGGTCTTGAACGAGCCGCGGCCGGTGGCGTACGCGTCCCGAATGCCGTCCAGCCCCACAATTTTGCCGCCCGAGGGCAGGTCCGGGCCCGGGACAAAGCGGATGATGTCCTCAAGCGTCGCTTCCGGGTTGGCGATCAGGTGCTGGGCCGCGGCGATCACCTCGCCCAGGTTATGCGGGGCCATGTTGGTGGCCATGCCCACGGCGATGCCGGAGGAACCGTTGACCAGCAGGTTGGGGAAAGCGGCCGGGAGCACCTCCGGCTGCATCAGCTGGTTGTCGTAGTTGGGCACGAAGTCCACGACGTCTTCGTCCAGATGGTCGGTCAGGGCCAGCGCCGGGGCGGCCAGCCGCGCCTCGGTGTACCGCGGAGCCGCTGGACCGTCGTCGAGCGACCCGAAGTTCCCGTGCCCGTCGATCAGCGGTATCCGCAGCGAGAACGACTGCGCCATGCGCACCATCGCGTCGTAGATGGCGGCGTCGCCGTGCGGGTGCAGCTTGCCCATCACTTCGCCGACCACGCGGGCGGACTTCACATGCCCCCGGTCCGGCCGCAGGCCCATCTGGGACATCATGTACAGAATCCGGCGCTGCACCGGCTTCAACCCGTCGCGGGCATCGGGCAGGGCGCGCGAGTAAATGACCGAGTAGGCGTATTCGAGGAAGGAGCCTTCCATCTCGGAGGTCACGTCAATATCGACGATGTTCTCCGTGAAGTCCTCTTCGGGGGCTGAAGTCTGGCGACGGGACATGGGTAGTGCTTCGGTCCTTAGTTAAAAGTTGTGGATACAGTGAGTTTATGGCGCAAGAGGCTGATTCCCCGGATTACCCGGATTATTGGGAAGCGGATGTCGTGCTGCGCGACGGCGGGACGGCGCACCTGCGCCCGATAGTTCCCGCCGACGCCGAGGCACTGCAGGCCTTCCATGTGGGGCAATCGGAAAGCTCCATCTACCTGCGCTTTTTCACCTTCAAGGCCAAGCTCAGCCCACGCGAACTGGCCCGTTTCACCAACGTCGACTACGTCAACCGGGTGGCCTTTGTGACCACCATCGGCGACGAAATCATCGGCATCGGACGCTATGACCGGCTCGACAATCCGGCCGAGGCCGAGGTGGCCTTCAACATTTCGGACGCCCACCAGGGGCGGGGGCTGGGATCCATTCTGCTGGAGCACCTGGCGGCAGCCGCCCGGGAAAACGGCATCAGCAAGTTCACCGCCGAGGTGCTGCCGGAAAACCGCAAGATGATCACCGTCTTCAACGACGCAGGGTATGAGGTGCGGCGCCATTTCGACGACGGTGTGGTCGCCTTGGAATTCGACCTCGATCCGACCGAACGGTCCCGCGCCGTGATGGCAGCCCGCGAACACCGGGCCGAGGCCAAGAGTGTTGCCGCCCTGCTCGCGCCCCGGTCCGTTGCGGTGATCGGCGCCAGCCGGGAGTGGGGCAGCGTGGGCTACTCGCTGCTGGAGAACATCATCGAAGCCGGGTTCACCGGCCCCGTCTACGCCATCAACCCGCAGGCTTTTGAACTAAACGGGATGATCTCCTATGGGACCATCGCCGAGGTCCCGGACCCGGTGGAGCTGGCGGTTGTGGCCGTCCCCTATGACGAAGTGTCCAAGGTGGCACGCGAGTGTGCAGCCGCCGGGGTCAAGGGCATCTTGGTGGCCAGCGACGGTTTCTCCCAGGCCGGCACCGAAGGACTGCAGCGGCAGCGCGAACTGGTCCGGCAGGCACGCGCCCACGGCATGCGCGTGATCGGCCCGGGTTCGCTGGGACTCCTCAATACTGATCCGGAAGTGTCGCTGAATGCATCGATGGCGCCCGCGATGCCGCCCCGTGGACCGCTGGGGCTGTTCAGCCAATCGGCAGCGATCGGTGTGTTGCTCTACACCGCCGCCAGCCGGCGCGGGCTTGGCCTGTCCTCCATGGTGTCCGGCGGCAACCGGGCCGACGTCTCCGGCAATGACGTGATGCAGTACTGGGAAGATGACCCGGCCACCAAAGCGGTGGGGCTGTACCTGGAGTCCATCGGCAACCCGCGTAAATTTTCCCGGATTGCCCGCCGGCTCTCACTCAGCAAGCCGGTGATAGTTGCCAAATCCGACGTGATGGGACTGCAGTTGCCGCCGGGCCACGCGGTGCGGACCACGCAGGCGCCGCTGGGCGCGCTGGACGCGATGTTCCGGCAGTCCGGCGTGATCCGCGTGGAAACCAACGAAGAGCTGATGGACGTGGCGCAGATCCTGGTCAGCCAGCCGCTCCCGGCCGGAGCCAACCTGGCCATCTTCAGCAACTCCCTGGCCCTGGGCAACGTGGTGGCCGACGCCGCCAAGGCCCACCAGTTGGATGTGGTCCGGATGGAAACCGGGATGGACCTGAACACCGGCCAGTCCAAAGCACTGCCGCTGCTTCGCCAGCGAGTGCAGACGGCGCTGTCGGCACCAGAGGTGCACGCCGCCGTCGTCACCCTCCTCCCGGCCACGGGAATCCAAACCTCGGTGCTGGCCAACGTGCTGCGGGAATGTGCGGAAGAAGCGGGCAAACCGGTGGTTGCCTCCTTTACTGGAGTGCTCGATCTGGCGGAACGCTCCGACGGCCTGCTGGCAACCGACGATGAGTCCGGGGCCGCTAAGGAGCCAGCGGCGGGCGCACTTCAGCGGGCGCTGCCGTGTTTTGCCAGCCCCGGCAGCGCCGTGAACGCGCTGGCAGCCGTGGTCCGCTATGCCGAATGGAAAGCCCGCGACAAGGGCGAATACACCGAAGCGGCCGGCACCGACCCGGCCGCGTCCCAGCAGCAGATCGACGCCCTGCTCGCCGGGGTGACCGGGACTGATCTGGTCACGCCCACCCGCGAGCAAACCGCCCGGCTGCTGGGCTGCTACGGGATCGCCGTGCAGGAGTCCGCCGCATTCAGCGACGACGACGAAGCGGTGGCGGCTGCCGAACGGCTCGGCTGGCCGGTGGCCCTGAAGACCACCGATGAACGGTTGCGGCAGCGCCTGGACCTGGGCGGCGTCCGGTTGAACATCACCGACGAAGCCACGCTGCGGGCCAACATTGCGCACATGCGAGCCAGCCTGGCCCAGTTCGGCGACATTCCGCTGGAGGTCCAGTCCATGGTGCCCGCGGGACAGGCCTGCACCATCCGCGCGATCGAAGATCCGCTGCTGGGTCCGGTGGCGTCTTTCGGGCTGGCCGGCGACGCGGTGAACCTGCTGGGGGACTGGTCGCACCGGATCCCGCCGTTGACCACGGTGGACGTGGCGGACCTGGTCCGCGGGCCGCGTGCCGCAGGCAAGCTCTTCGGCTATCAAGGGCTGCCGGCCGTGGATGTTCCGGCGCTGGAGGACCTGATCGCCCGGGTCGCGCAACTGAAGGATGAGCATCCCGAGGTGGCGCTGCTGGAGCTCAATCCGGTCCAGCTCTCCGACCGCGGCCTGGCCGTGCTGAACGCCGAGGTCAGGCTCGGCAACCACGCGCACCGGACAGACAGCGCGCGGCGCGCCATGCGTGACTGACCCCCGAGTTGGCCATCGGACAGCAGGGTAGGGGAACATGGTACATATGAGCCACCTTTCGACGGCAGAACGCCGCAGTCTCGACGACGCCCTCAACCGGGCAGGCTTTTACCCGCTGCTGGTTTCCGACGTGGTCCACGACGCCCTGGACCAGCGCGAGCCGCTGTCACACCTGGTCCACCTGGAGACGCACTTCGACCGCAATGAGGTGCACCGGCACATCACCGTCCTGGTCCTGACCGAGGACATGCTGGTGATTACGCACGTGGACGACCAGCAGCTGGACGACGAGGGCGAGCAGATGGTGGCGCAGATTTCCACCGAGTCCGTTCCGGTCAGCCAGATTCGTTCGGTGGTGCTCAGCTACGTCTACGCCCAGCCGCAGAACTACACCTCCGCCGACCAGGCCCGCGAGTTGACCCTGGCCATCGCCTGGTCCGGCGGCCAGCGACTGGACATGGGCCCGGCCGGCTGCGGCGACCCGCAGTGCGATGCCGACCACGGCTACACCGGCAACATCGTCCAGGAAGACATCGTGCTCCGCGTCAGTGCGGAAGCGGACGGGCTGCAAGCCGTGCAAAACGCCAAGGACTTTGCCCGGGCACTGCGCAAGGTCAGCACCAGCAACCCGGAGCCCGCTGCGGTGCCGGGCCCGGTGCAGCCGCGCCCGCGCATCGGCAACCGCTTGGTCCGCGGCCACCACGGCCGCTGATCCGCGGGACGCTGCGTGACCCTGACACACGACCCGCTTCCGGCAGCCCCGGGCTACGGCCGCAACTCCCTCGCCGAAGTCATGACCAGTGCCGCCGCGGCGCTGGGCGCCGACGGCTTCAGCAATGTCCTGCAGCTGCCGCAGGCCAAACGCGTCTGCGTGGTCATGGTGGACGGGCTGGGCAAGGCTTTGCTGAAGCAGCGCGGCGGACATGCGCCGTTCCTGCGCCAGGCGATGGAGAACTCGCGCACCCTCGGCAGCGCCTTTCCATCGACGACGGCGGCGTCCCTCGCCAGCCTGGGGACCGGACTGGCACCGGGCCTGCACGGCATGGTCGGCTATGACGTGCTGGACCCAGACCAAGACAAGGTGGTCAACCAGCTCGGCGGCTGGGACGCCAAGGTCGATCCGCACCTCTGGCAGCCGAATCCCACGGTGTTCGAACAGGTGGCGGAACAGCTGCCGGTCACCACGGTCAGCCTGCCCCGGTTTGCCGAATCCGGAATGACCAAGGCGGCGCTGCGCGGCAGTTCGTTCCGACCGGGTGCCAGCAGCCATGCCCGCACCCTCGCGGCGGCCGAAGCCTTGGCCGCCACCGATCGCGCCCTGGTCTACCTGTACTTCAACGAACTGGACAAAGCCGGCCACCGCTTTGGCGCCGCCTCGGCCCAGTGGGGCAGCGAGCTGGAAGAGCTCGATTCGGACATGCGCCGTCTAACCCGTCAATTGCCGGCCGACACGCTGCTGCTGCTGACCGCCGACCACGGCATGCTGGATGTGGCTGAAGAATTCCGGTTCGACTACTCGGCAGATCCGGCCCTGGTGGCAGGCGTCCGGCACACGGCGGGGGAGCCCCGGCTGGTCCACCTCTACTTTGAGCCGGATGCCACTGCCGCGCACCGCGAACAGACTGCCGCAGCCTGGCGCGCCAGATACGGGAATCAAGCCTGGATCATCAGCCGCGAAGAAGCCATCAGCCGGGGTTTCTTCGGCCAAGTAGATCCCCGGGTGCTGCCGCGCATTGGTGACCTGATGGTGGCTGCCCGCGAACCTGTCGCTTTCTACGACACCCGGCGGGTTCCGGAAACCGCAATGTCGGTGGTCGGCCAGCACGGCTCGCTCACCAAAGCTGAGCGGGAAGTTCCCCTGCTGACCTTGGCCGCGCCGGGCAAACGCCGCTAGGAACGGAGGGTTCGTGTTGTGATGAGCGCACCGGGCCGCCAATCCGCCGACACCTGGTGCAAGAGATATCCCCTGCGTGAGGGATTCCCGGGCCGGCGCTGACGATACTTCGGTGGGGCGCTGCCCTCCTCAGGCGCCTCCGGAACGATCCCCGGAGGCCGATCCCCGTTCACATCTGACCTCCGTGCGCCGGCGATGACCGGACGCACAGGCCTTCACCGCGGGCCTAACCGCAGCTGCTTTTCGACCCGCCATCAGAGCGCCCGTCCGCGTCGGTCCCAATCAGACCTCTTGGCCTCTTCGACTTCCCAGAACCGGCCATCATGATGGCGAACGTACAAAAGGAACGCCAGGAAAACCACCCCTAGGATCAACGCTGCGAGCAATAGGTAATCGCCCACATCCCAAGTTCCCGAACTCAGGGTCCCAACGACGATCACCAGCTGCAGCACCGTCCAGGTCGACCAGAGGAAAAACTGAAAGCGGAAGCCGCCGCGTGTCATCTTGGGTTGCAACCTCCTGGGATGTCCCTGAGTCTCGCGCATCTGCCGAGGCTACAAGTGATGGCCTTTACCGGGAACAGGCCAGGGTCAGCAACTTGGAGTTCGCTGGGACCAGCAGGCTCGCTCTCTGGAACTCCATTGCCGGGCTATGGCCGTGCGAAATGCCTCTCGTCTTCGACCCGGGCATGAATTGGCGGAGTTTTTTTTGGTGCGTTAATACGCTTGCGCAGCGCCATAAAAATTCCATCACCACAGGGTCGGAACGTCCGCCCAAATTGTCGTACCCGGCTGGTTGGGTTGGGTCATGGAGGAGAAAGCTGAGCGGGGACCGGTTTCCGGGAAGGGCCGGCGGTTGCCGTCGCAGGAGGAGCGTGAGGCGGCGATCGCGTTGATTCTGGCGCGGATGAAGCCGGCCCGGACGGAGCCGGTGC